>JAVHPS010000371.1:4441-5779 GCA_036170715.1 Rhodoferax sp.
TCTTTCAGGGTGGCGGCTTTGCCAATGATGTCGGCCACGGTATAGGCTTGTGCGCCGCTGGCCTTGGCCACCTTCACATCGCCAGCAAACTCCGACTTTTTAACCACCGAGGCGTGGGCCGCATTGATCTTGGCGGCATCACTGGCAGACATGGGCAAGCGGCCAAAGTAAATTTTAGGGAACGTTTTTTTCAAGGTTTTGCTCTCGAAATTGTCCATTTGTTCGGCATCTTCGACGCTCACGCTGGCTCCCTTGGCCACCGGTGTCTTGGCTACCGCCGCCCAGGTTTCGCCCGTGGCGGTTTTCAGGCGCAGGTAGGTGTAAGCGTCCACGTCCTTGACTTCAAGCACTTCCCCTTTGATCACCACCGGTGCAGCCGCTGCCGGCATGCCCCACAGGGTGGTGCTGCACAGCAAGAGAGCAAATAAGTGTTTCATGGTGAGGGTGTCCTTTGGTAAATGAGAGCAAGAAAAGGTGCGGCACAGTCAGCCCGCCGACAGTCGGCTGCGAGCCTTGGCAATGTGGGCTTGAGTTTGTTGGTAAACGGGGGCATCAGGTGCGCTCACGGCCAGCAGTTTTTCCCATTGCGCAATGGCGGTTTTAAAGTCGTCGCGGTGGTAGGCGGCCACCCCGGACAGCATCAGGGCTGTCGGGTGATTGGGGTTCAGGCTCAAGGCCTTGTTGACCAGCTCCAGGGGGCGGCCTTCGATGATGCTGTGCGCACGCATGGACAGTACCTGGGCGTAGTCCACCATCAGGTTGGGGTCGGTGTTGATCAGATCGCCCACATGGGTAAATGCGGCCTCGGCTTCGTCCAGGCGACCCATGACTTTGTAGGAGCGCGCCAGCATGGCCCAGCCCTGCGGGTTGTCGGGGTTGGCCTGAAGGCGTTCAGCCAGCCCTTTGACCATGGTTTGCACCTGGTCTTCACTGGCATTTTGGGTGAACAACGCCGGGTTGACCGCTTTGGGTGCCCCCAGGATTTTGTAAATACCGGCTCCGACCCCGGACGACAGCAGCAAAGCCAGCAGCGCCAGCAGGGCAATGTGACGCCCGCTGCGCCCAGCAAAGAAGTGCGGGCGAGAACCGGGGTCAGGTGAAGAGGTGTGTTCCAACATGGTGATGTCCTGCACGAGCCCCGATTGTGGGCTGATAGACCCCGTGCAAGGCGGCCGTGCATTCGATTCAGGCCGTGATTATTGTTTCAAAAAGTAGCCGCCACAACCCGGAACAACGACGGTTATTGACACAAGTCAAAAGACTTGCGCTTACTGTTCACGCCGCAAATATCTTGCCCGGATTCAGGATGTTGTCGGGGTCTAGCGCTTGTTTGATGGC
>JAVHPS010000372.1:0-5777 GCA_036170715.1 Rhodoferax sp.
GCCCGGTCAGCTACATGCGCGTGTTTGACCGCTCGTGCGAAACCGTTGAATCCGCTGGCGCGCGGCGTGGCGCACAAATGGGCGTGCTACGCTGCGACCATCCCGACATCGAAGAATTCATCCACGCCAAAGACAAGGGTGACCTGAAAAATTTCAACATTTCAGTGGGTGTGTCAGACGAGTTCATGACCGCCGTTCAGACTGACACTGACTTCTGTCTGATCCACAAAGCCGAGCCTGGTGCCGCACAAAAAGAGACCGGCTCGTACCTGGACCAGGATCGCGGGGTATGGGTTTACCGCAAACTCAAGGCACGCACCCTGTGGGATCAGATCATGCGCTCGACCTACGACCATGCTGAACCTGGCGTGCTGTTTCTGGATCAGATGAACCGCGACAACAACCTGTCGTACTGCGAGACCATTGCCAGCACCAACCCCTGCGCCGAACAGCCCCTGCCGCCCTACGGCTGCTGCTGCCTGGGCTCGATTGACCTGACGCGCTTCATCAAAGACCCATTCTCGGATGCCGCCAGTTTTGACCGCAAAGCCTTTGCCGAGGTCGCCAAAGTGGCCATTCGCATGCTCGACAACGTGCTCGATGCCAGTGTCTGGCCATTGCCGGCACAACAGGCAGAGGCCGCGTCCAAGCGGCGGGTCGGCCTGGGTTACACCGGCCTGGGCGATGCCCTGATCATGCTCGGTCTGCGCTACGACACCCAGCCCGCGCGCGACATGGCGCGGCAAATTTCCGAACTGCTGCGCGACACCTCCTACGATGCGTCCAGTGATCTGGCCAAAGAGCGTGGCGCATTTGCGCTGTTCAACGCTGACCTGTACTTCAGCGGCCAAAATTTTGCCTCGCGCCTACCCGCCAAACTGCGCACCAAAATCCGCCAACAAGGCCTGCGCAATTCCCACCTGCTGTCCATTGCCCCCACCGGCACCATCAGCCTGGCCTTTGCTGACAACGCCAGCAATGGCATTGAGCCCGCCTTCAGCTGGACTTACAACCGCAAAAAACGCATGCCCGACGGCAGCTTCAAGGAATACGCGGTGGAAGACCATGCCTGGCGCCTGTACCGTCACATCAAAGGAGCCGACGCACCGCTGACCGATGCGTTTGTGACGGCACTGGAGATGAGCGCCCAAGCCCACGCCGAAATGGTGGCCGCGGTAGCCCCCTATGTAGACACGGCCATCTCCAAAACCGTCAATGTGCCCGCCGACTACCCCTACGAAGACTTCCAGCACCTGTACACCCAGGCCTGGCAGGCTGGCCTGAAGGGGTTGGCCACCTACCGCCCCAACAGCGTGCTGGGTTCGGTGCTCAGCGTGACCCCAACTACCACACCCGCCAAACCACTGGAAATTGAAGGCACCAACCACCGCCTCAAGCTCGACCGCTTGCCCACGGCCGTGCTCTCCAGCCTGCGCTGGCCCGGCCGCCCCGCACTGCCCGGCGGCAACACCGCATGGACCTTTATGGTGCACCACCCGTTTGGTGACTTTGCGCTCTTTATTGGAGAGCTACCAGCCCAGGACGGATACGGGCTGCAGCCCTTTGAGGTTTGGGTTAATGGAGCCGAGCAACCGCGTGGCCTGGGTGCACTGGCCAAGACCTTGTCGATGGACTTGCGTGCCAACGACCCGGCCTGGCTGGCCCTCAAACTCGATGCCCTGACCACCGTGACCGAAGAGCACCCGTTTGAGATGCCGTTCCCGCCCCATGGCGAAAAACGACCGTTCCCGGGTGTGGTAGCCGCTACCGCGGCCGTGATTCGCTGGCGCTGCGACCAAATCGCGGCCCTGTCCGGTAAAAAAGCCGCCGATGCTGCGGCCGTGGCCACACCGGTACTCGATGCCATGTTCAGCCGCAGCGAACCGCTGACCGGCCCGTCCGGTACGCTGGCCTGGGCGGTGGATGTCGCCAACCCCGCCACCGGCGAAGATTTCACCGTCACGCTCAAAGAAGTGAACCTGCCCGGTGCAGACGGCAACATGGTGACTCGCCCTTGTGCCGTGGGTTTCAGCGGCAACTACCCCAAAGCCATGGACGGCTTGGCACGGCTGCTGTCGCTGGACATGCGCGTGATTGACCCGGCCTGGATTGGCATGAAACTGCGCAAATTGCTCAACTACGCCGAACCGCTGGGCCACTTCATGGCGTTTGTGCCCGGCTTGCCCAACGGTGAAAAGCGCCAGCAAACCTGGCCTTCGACCGTGGCCTACATTGCGCGCCTGATCATTCACCGCTACGCCATGCTCGGTATCCTGAACGAAGCAGGCTTTCCACTGCGCGACATGGGCGTGCTCGACACCCCGCAAGCCCAGGAAAGCAGCAAAACCATGGCAGGCAAAACTTGCCCCGAATGCGGCAACCCGGCAGTCATCCACAAAGACGGTTGCGACTTCTGCACCGCCTGCGGTTACGTTGGGCAATGCGGTTGAGTTTTTTTTAGTCGCGCACCACCAGTACCGGCAGCTTGGTGTGCGACAGCACGGCTTGCGCCACGCTGCCCAGCACCAGTTTTTCAAGCCCACTGCGGCCATGTGAGCCGATCACAACCAGGTCGGCTTGCAGCGACACCCCGGCCTCCACAATTCCGCGCCAAACCGTGTGGGCTTCAATCACCGACGTATCCACCGTCACCGTAGCACTGGCAAACGCATCTTTGGCGGCTTTGACGGCGGCATTGGCTTCGGCGGTGGCTGCACTCAGGTATTCGGCCTGGCCATAGGCAAAATCAGTGCCGACACCCGTGAAAGGGTACGGATCAATCACATAAATCACCGTCACCCGGCTGCCAAAAGCCTGTGCCAAACCAATCGCCTTGCCGACCGCCAACTGTGCCGTGCTTGAGCCGTCAACAGGTACCAAAATATGCTTGAACATGGGTCACTCCTTGTAAGAACAATGCATGGCTGAATTGTGAATCAGCACTGTCGCCAAGTGTTCAAAATTTGAAATTTTTATGCCGCATCAGCCTGGAACCCCTGGCCGCGCAAGGTGACCACCAGGGTGTCGCGGTAACACGCCTGCGGTGCTGCAAGCCCAGGCTCCAGCGGTTGAATCGGGGTTGACTCATGAATCACGCGGTCATCGTCGAGCAGCAGCACCGACCAGGGCTGCGTCAAGGTAAAGCGCTGTCCATTGGGGCCATCCGACTGAAACACCCGGGTTTCACCCCCTTTGATGCCCTGGCGTTTGATCAGAAACACCGCCACCAAGTCCACCCCATCGCGGTGCGCACCTTCGGGTGTTGGGCGACCAATGCCGTCGGTGGTGTCAATGCGGAACTGATGCGCCTCCACAAACCAGGGTTGTGCGCCATTCAGTGCGGAGCACACGGCCCCCAGCCAACACAACAATTGCTGCCACACGGGCTGACCCGTGACCTGCGGCAATACCGGCGCAAACAGGCGTTGCATGCCACCATGCAACGCGTTGTAAGCCAACGGCTGCCAGTGCGCACGGTGGGGCACTTGAGTGAGCTGCGCCCCGTCCAACACAAAACTGGCATGCCGCCTGCGGCGGTAATGGCCACCGTCCCGGAGGTAGGTATCGGCGGGCAGATCAGCCCAACTGGCAGTCAACCCGGCAAGCGATGCCAACGGGCAGGCACTCAAGGCACTCACCCCCGCCGCGTCCAGCACCGCATAACCTTGGCGCTTCAGGGTGTCGGCACAGACAGCCGGATCCAGCACCGGGGGGCAAGAAAAGAATAAGGTCATGCCCCAACTGTAGCGCCCGCATCGCCCCCCACGCCTGACCAGATTCAAATCGCTTCGGGCACCATCTTGATCGAACCGCACGGGCATTCGGAGACGCAGATACCGCAGCCCTTGCAATAGTCGTAATTGAACTCAAAACCCTTGCCTGGGCCGAGCTTGATGACCGCGTTATCCGGGCACACGCCATAGCAGTTGTCGCATTCAAAACAGTTGCCGCACGACAGGCAGCGCCGCGCTTCAAACAAGGCGTTGGTCTCATCCAGACCACCCTGCACTTCTTCAAAGGTGCTCTGGCGGCGAATGATGTCGAGCACCGGGCGCACGGTCTTGGGTGCGTCGCTGTAATACCAGGTGTTGAGCTTGTCAAAGCCAGCCAGTTCACTCTGCGGTGGCGGTGTGTAGACCGTGCCGCGCAACCAGGCATCCATGTTGCGCGCGGCTTTCTTGCCGTGGCCAATGCCCACGGTGATGTTGCGCTCGGCGGGCACCATGTCGCCGCCGGCAAAAATGCCGGCGTGTCCGGTCATCATCTGCGCGTTCACCTGCACCACGCCGTCTTGCACCACCAGACCGGGCACGCCTTCAATCAGCGACAAGTCCACGTCCTGCCCCAGCGCCAGCACCACCGAATCGGCCTCCAGCGTCTCAAATTCACCTGTGGGCTGCGGAAAACCCTGGTCGTCCAGCGCCATTTTCTCGACCGTGATCGACGATTCGCCCGCTTGCTTGATGGTCGAAAGCCATTTGACCAACACGCCTTCTTGCAGCGCCTCTTCCAGCTCAAAGTCGTGCGCGGGCATTTTTTCGCGATTGCGACGGTAGACGATGATGGACTCGGTTGCACCCAGACGCTTGGCCGTGCGCGCCACGTCAATGGCCGTGTTACCGCCGCCATACACCACCACTTTGCGACCCAGCAAGGGCTTGTCCGCGCCTTCCATCGAGCGCAGCACTGATACCGCGTCCAACACGTGCGCTGAGTCACCCGCCGGGATAAAAGCACGTTTGGCAATGTGTGCGCCCACAGCCAGAAACACGGCATCAAACCCGCGCTGCTGCTTACTTTCCAGCACGTTGCTGACTTTGGTGTTGTAAACAATCTTGACACCAAGATCAACGATGCGTTGCACCTCGGCATCAATGACGTTGCGCGGCAGACGGTACTGTGGAATGCCAAAGCGCATCATGCCGCCTGGCAGCGGACCAGCCTCATAAATGGTGACGCTGTGACCCAGCATCGCCAGGTGGTAAGCCGCCGACAAGCCGGACGGTCCAGCACCGACCACCAGCACTTTTTTGCCACTTTTTGCACTGGGCGGCACAAACTTCCAGCCCTGGGCAATGGCCTGGTCGCCCAGAAAATGCTCTACCGAATTGATACCCACGGCCGAATCCAACTGACCCCGGTTGCAAGCGCCTTCACAGGTGTGGTAGCAGGCGCGCCCCATGATGGCGGGAAAGGGGTTCTCCTCCACCAGCTTGCGCCAGGCTCCTTCGTAATTGCCCGACTCGGCCAAAAACAGCCAGGCCTGGATGTTTTCACCGGCTGGGCACAGGTGGTTGCAGGGCGGCTTGCGGCTCAGGTACACCGGCCGGTTGGTGCGCCAGGAACCGGTGTGGTTGGCCAGCGAGGTACCAACATCCAAAGTGATGGCAAAAGGTTTTTCCATTTTTATCTCCTTGTGGGACAGACCGCAGCGACACGCTGTGCGCCAGTTCTGTCCTCCACTGATTAATCCAGCAAACCAAAGCGGCGAATGTTGCGGTCAGCGCGCGCTTGCAGACGTGCAATGGTGGCCACGTCGGGCTGCTTGCCAAACAGGTGGGCAAAGCGCCGCTGCGGACGCAAATAATCTTCAATCGGTATCTGGTGGCGAATCTTGCGCACGCCGGTGACCTCACCCGCTTCGGCCTCAAACACAGGGAACATGCCGCTTTCTACCGCCAGCCGTGACAACTTGATGGTGTCTTGCGAGGCGGCCCCCCAGCCCAACGGACACGGCACAAAGATGTGGATATAGCGCGCGCCGTGGATCGACATCG
>JAVHPS010000373.1:0-1227 GCA_036170715.1 Rhodoferax sp.
GGCCGACCCGGAGCCACAGCAAGGGTTTGCGCCGACGGCGTTGACGCTATTTCTTCAATAGCTGCTTGCGCTTTATCTGCAAGGGCCACAGCCTGATTTCTTATATAAAACCCACGGTTGCGTTGAGCCTCCACCAGGCCCAGCGCCAGCAAGCGGTCATAGGCGGCCACCACGGTGCTGGGGCTCACCCCCTGCTGCTGGGCGCACTGGCGCACCGAAGGCAGGCGCGTGCCTGGAGCCAGCAAACGGCTGCGAATGCGCTCGGCCAAGCGCGCGGCGAGTTGCTCGGCCAGCGATTGCGAGGCGGCTTTGACCAGCATAGGGGCTCCTTGTGAGGGTCGTTAGACATTTCAGCAAGACTCACTGCGTCATGCCCGATCTGTGCCGCGTTACCAAACAACACAGTTTTTAAAATTGTTCTTAAAAGTGTACTGCCAGTGTATTGTTTTTTTTGGCTAAAGTCAGAGCTATGAACTTTGCACCCAAGCCCCTGTGGACGCCACTGAACTGACCGCCTTGCTGCTGCTGTGCACCGCAGTGAGCTTTACACCCGGGCCCAACACCACGCTCTCGACCGCGCTGGCGGCCAACTTTGGCTTGCGCCGCGCCATGCGTTTTGTGCTGGCGGTGCCGGTGGGTTGGGCCTTGCTGCTGGGCCTGTGCGCCAGCGGTGTAGGTGCCTTGGTGGTGAGCCTGCCGCCGCTACGCCTGGGTGTCACCGCCACTGGGGTGGCCTATTTGCTTTGGCTGGCCTGGAACCTGTGGCAGGCCGATACCCTGACGCAGGCCAGTCACGGCCAGCTCAACGTGACATTTTGGCAAGGCGTGATGCTGCAGTTTTTAAACATCAAGGCCTGGATGCTGGCGTTAACTGTGGTGGCCGGCTGGTTGGCCGGGCGCGCTGACATCGGGGCGCGTTTTGCGCTGGTGCTGCCCCTGTTGCTGGGGTTTGCCCTGGCCAGCAACCTCAGCTACGCGCTGGTGGGCACGCTGCTGCGCCAGTGGCTCGCTGATGTGCAGCACGGTGGGCGCAGACTGCGCCGGTTTAACCGCAGCATGGCCGTTGTGCTGCTGCTGACAGCCCTGTGGATGGCCACCATTTGAAACCCATTTTTATATACAAAATTAGCCTATAACCCATATATATAAAGCGCATGCAGCTATGAAAAATAAAGCATCAACCCTCAAAACCCTGGGCCTGATTGGCGGCATGAGCTGGGAGTCCAC
>JAVHPS010000374.1:0-24827 GCA_036170715.1 Rhodoferax sp.
GCCATGCTTGACACCACTTCGCGCCAGCTGATTCTGGCCTCCACCTCGGCGTATCGTCGCCAACTGCTGGAACGTTTACACCGACCCTTTACCTGCGTCGCGCCTGCGGTCGATGAATCCGCCCTGCCTGCTGAAATGCCACAGGCGCTGGCGATGCGGCTGGCGCTGGCCAAAGCCCAAGCTGTGGCGCAGCAATACCCGCAAGCGGTGGTGATTGGCTCCGACCAGGTGGCCGACCTGAACGGCGAAGCCCTGGGCAAACCCGGCACCCATGCGCGTGCCATAGCGCAGTTGCAACGCATGCAAGGCCAAACCGTGGTGTTTCAGACCGCTGTCTCGGTGGTGTGCCAGGCCAGCGGCTTTGCACAAACCGAATTGGCGCAAGTCAAGGTGCAATTCAGACCCCTGACCGACACCCAAATTGAAGCCTACCTGCTGGCAGAGCGCCCCTACGACTGCGCTGGCAGCGCCAAGAGCGAAGGGTTGGGTATTGCCTTGCTGGCACGCATTGACAACGACGACCCCACCGCCCTGATCGGCCTGCCCTTGATCAGAACTTGCCAGCTGCTGGATGCGGCCGGCTTTAAAGTGCTGTGACCATGCCATCAAACACCGCCCCCGCCGCCACCCCCGAGCACACCCGAGGTCGTCTCTTTCTGGTGCCGGCTCCGCTGGACTTCGGCTGTGCCCAGACACCCGACCTGCAGGCCACCCTGCCGCTGGGCACGCTCACCGCAGCGGCCAGTCTGAGCCACTGGATTTGCGAAAACGCCAAGTCGGCGCGCGCCTACCTCAAACGCGTGCACGAGATCACACCGCTGTGCCAACCGATTCAGGCGCTCTCGCTGGTGGAATTGCCGCGCGAGGTGCATAAAAAGGGCGACCACAACGGCAGCTTTGATGCCCGTGCACTGCTGCAACCGGCGCTGGATGGCCATGACATGGGCCTGGCCAGTGAAGCGGGTATGCCCGCCGTGGCCGACCCCGGCTCGTCGGTGGTGCGCGCCGCACACGACCTGGGGCTGCAGGTGATCACGTTGGTGGGGCCGGTATCGTTATTAATGGCGTTGGCCGCCAGTGGCCTGAATGGACAAAACTTTGCCTTTGTCGGCTACCTGCCGCAAGACCCCCAGGAGCGGGTGACCCGCATCCGGGAGCTGGAAAGCCTGGCACTGAAAACCGGCCAGACCCAGTTGTTCATTGAAACCCCGTACCGCAACCTGGTCATGCTGCAAGCCCTGCTGCAGACCTTGCAGGCCAATACCCGCCTGGCCATCAGCAGTGGCCTGACGCTGAGCCAGGCCAGCACCGTGAGCCGCACCACCAAACAATGGAAAGCCAGCCCGCATCCGCTGGACAACGCCACCCCGGCGGTGTTTGCACTGGGACGTTAAAAAATGCGATCACACCAACCGCCCGAGTTTGCGCAGGCGCAACTCGCAGGGCGTGATGCAGAGCGTCCCTGAATGAGTGCCCAAACACAGGGAATTCGCTCGGACTCAATGCAGAACGGCAGTGGCTTTAAGGGCCTGGAAAGCGCCCGCACCCATAGCGGCACCAAAACGCTTGACCAGACGCTCGGCCACGTTGTCGCGCCGCGTGTAGTCGATGATGTCTTCGGCTTTAACCACCTCGCGCGCCACAAAATCCAGACTGCCCAGTTGGTCTGCCAGACCCAGTTCAATGGCTTGCTGTCCGCTCCAGAACAAACCGCTGAAGGTGTCAGGCGTTTCTTTCAGGCGGGTGCCACGCCCGGCGCGCACCACCGCAATGAACTGCTGATGAATCTGGTCGAGCATGGTTTGGGCGTAAGCACGCTGCGCCTCGGTTTGTGGACTAAAAGGGTCTAGAAAACCTTTATTGACACCAGCCGTCATCAAGCGGCGCTCCACGCCCAGCTTGTCCATCAAACCGGTAAAACCAAAGCCGTCCATCAACACACCAATGCTGCCGACGATGCTGGCCTTGTCAACAAAAATCTGGTCTGCCGCCACGGCAATGTAATAGGCTGCGGATGCTGCCGACTCTTCCACCACCGCGTACACCGGCTTTTTATGCAGGGTTTTAAGACGCTTGATTTCATCGTTGATGATGCCGGCCTGCACCGGACTGCCGCCGGGCGAGTTGATCAGCAGCACCACCGCTCGCGCACCCTCGTCTTCAAACGCGGCGCGCATGGACGAAACGATCAGCTCGGCGCTGGCTTCAGCACCTGAAGCAATCTCGCCCTTGATCTCAATCACCGCCGTGTGCGGCGTGGTCACGTTCTTGCTCCCTGTACCTTGACTGAATCCGATCCAGGCCAAGGCCACAAAAAACACCAGCCAGGCCAGGCGCATGGCGATACGCCAACGCCGCGCCAGACGTTGCTCATGCAAGCTGGCAAAGGCTAGCTTTTCCAGCGTGGCCCGTTCCCAGCCAGTGGCATCGGACGCGCCAACTGCTTCATTTTTAATAGCTTCATGCCCTTTATCTACATGGGCTAGAGGCTCATTTGATGTATATTTTTGGGTGGAGGCAGCGGTTGCCCCAGCCCCGTTGTCAGGTTCATTCATATCAAAAAACAGCTTGAAATTTGTCTGCAGTATGCCAGTGCACCATGCCGTTGGCCTCTGACACCTCAATCTTGACCAGACCACCACGGCAAGGCCCCATGCGACAGTGGCCGGTTTGCGGGGCATACATGGCCCCGTGCGTGGCACACATCAGCCAGTGGCCAGTGGTGTCAAAAAACTCGTTGGGCTGGTAGTCCATTTCCATCGGTACATGGCTGCAACGGTTCAGATAGGCATGCACAGCGCCCTGGTAGCGCACCGCAAAAGCGGCCTCAGGTTTACCGTAATACAGCACTTCAAATGGCACCGCTTTGCCACTGTCGAGCAGCGCGTCCGAGGCACACAGCAACACTTCTTTGTGCAGGGTGGTCTTATCAGGCATGGTGGCGCAACCAGTCGTGCAATTGCGCTACCGTATGCGCGACATACAGTGGTGAGAGTGCTTCAAACACCTCGGGCTGATGGGCTCCGTAGCTCACCCCGACGCTGGCGCAACCCGCGTTGAGCGCCATTTGCAAGTCGTGGGTGGTGTCGCCAATCATCAGGGTGCGTGCCGGGGGCACATCCAACTCACCCATCAGTTCATGCAGCATCAGCGGGTCTGGCTTGCCTGCTGTTTGGTCAGCGGTGCGCGAAGCATCAAACACGCCAACCAGGGTGGAGATGGCCAGCGCTTCATCCAGCCCGCGACGGCTTTTGCCGGTGGCTACCACCAACAGATGGCCGCGTGCTTTCAAGTCTGCCAGCATCGGCAACACCCCCTCAAACAGGTTGATTTCGTGCTGAATGGCAAAGTAATGGTGGCGGTAACGGTCACCTAACTGCGGGTAAAGTTCGGCGGGCACATCGGGCGCGGCATGTGCCAACGCCTGCATCAACCCCATGCCAATCACGTACGAGGCGGCCTCAAAAGTAGGCTCTTGGCCGCCTACATCACGCACCGCCGCTTGGATACAGCGCGCAATGATGGCGGTGGAATCAAACAGGGTGCCATCCCAGTCAAAGGCAATCAGGTCAAAACGTCGTGCAGTCATGTCAGCAGGATTCAAACAGCAGAAGAAAATTGAGACAACTCAGATGGCAACTCTGCCAGCAATTCCAAGCGCTCGCCCGTGGCGGGGTGATTGAACTGCAACCGCCAGGCGTGCAAAAACATGCGTTTGAGACCCGGCACGGCATGGGCACGCGCCAGCTGCTTGTTGAGTTCAAAGTCACCATATTTGTCGTCCCCCAAAATAGGGAAACCTTCGCTGGCCAAATGCACCCGAATCTGATGCGTGCGGCCGGTTTTGATGGTCACTTCAAGCAAGGATCCGTGCGGCAAATGGGCCCGCACCTTGACCAGCGTCACCGCTGGCATGCCATCCGGATCATCGCGCGACACCACTTTGACGCGCCGCTCACCCGCTGCAGCGTCCTTGCCATCGGTCAAATACTTGTGCAAGGGTTTGTCGAGCACTTTGAGTTTGAGCGGCCACTGGCCACGTACCATGGCCAAATAAGTCTTGCCAGTCTGTCGTTCACGAAACTGGTCTTGCAAATTTTTCAATGCGCTGCGCTTCTTGGCCACCAGCAAAATACCACTGGTTTCCCGATCTAGCCGGTGCACCAATTCCAGAAATTTCGCTTGTGGACGCGCCATGCGCAGCTGCTCGATCACGCCAAAGCTGACCCCCGAGCCACCGTGCACTGCCACGCCAGCGGGCTTGTTAATCACCAGCAGATGGTCATCCTCGAGTAGTACGGCAAAGTCACGCGCAGGCACAAAATCGGTTGCCCCGGCTGCCATGGCCTGGGCTTTTTCAGCCACACGTTCGGATATCCGCACCGGTGGCAGGCGCACCATATCGCCTTCCTGCAAACGCGTATCTGCCCCCACGCGCCCCTTGTTGACACGCACCTCGCCGCTGCGAATCATGCGGTAGACATGGGTTTTGGGAACCCCCTTGAACTGGCGCAGCAAAAAATTGTCGACCCGTTGACCGACACTGTTTTCATCCACACAGACGGTTTTGGCTTCGGGCGCAAGGGCTGGGGCTTTGGCCCCTATAATGTGTTTCACTGGCAGTGTGACGTTTAAGTGGTTGATTTAACAGAAAGTTCAACTGTTGAATCGGTGAAGTTTAGTTCACGCACCGCAGGCCTTGCCAGTAAAGTCGATACCGCCTGTTGCAGGCCGCTGCAAATGTACAACCAGCCGTTGTTCATGGCAGCGTCAGTGGCAGGTTAAAACGACGTCTTGAAACCCAGAATTGGAATACCCCAAATTCACAGCCCCGCAGGCTGTGAATGGAATGAAGCGAAATGTTTGTCCTGATGACCCTGATGACCCCATGCCTGCAGTGCGCAAACGTGCTGTTGTTTGGCATGCATCAGCCATCTGCGCCGGTCGAGCCGGTGCAATACGCTATTAGATCAATAGCTGATTCTTCCTCAAACCCCCTCGCTCCCCTCCACGCGCCTATACCCAGACTCATTGTGTGAGTTCGGGTTCTCCGGCTTTTCCTCCTTGTTTCAAAGCGTCAGTTTGTGTGTCATAAAAGCTCTATAGAGCTTTCGGTTGATATTTAAATTGAAGGAACGCGACCCATGAAACGGATGCTGATTAACGCGACGCAGGCTGAAGAACGCCGCCTCGCCATCGTCGACGGACAAAAACTGCTCGACTACGAAATCGAAATTGAAGGGCGCGAACAGCGCAAGGGCAACATCTACAAAGCGGTGGTGACCCGCGTCGAGCCTTCGCTTGAGGCCTGCTTTGTGGACTACGGCGAAGAACGCCACGGGTTTTTGCCGTTCAAGGAAATCTCGCGCCAATACTTCCAAAGCGGTGTCCCTGTGGGACAGGCGCGCATCCAGGATGCCATCAAAGAAGGCCAGGAACTGCTGGTTCAGGTCGAAAAAGAAGAGCGCGGCAACAAGGGTGCAGCACTGACCACATTTGTTTCGCTGGCGGGTCGTTATGTGGTGCTGATGCCCAACAACCCGCGTGGCGGCGGTGTCAGTCGCCGCATCGAAGGCGAAGACCGCGCCGAACTCAAAGAAAACATGGACCAGTTGGAGTATCCCAACGGCATGAGCATCATTGCCCGCACGGCCGGCATTGGCCGCGCCGCGCCGGAGCTGCAATGGGACTTGAACTACCTGTTGAAGCTGTGGACCGCCATTGACGGTGCAGCCAAGGGTGCCAAAGGAGCGTTCCTGATTTACCAGGAATCATCACTGGTCATCCGCGCCATTCGTGATTACTTCAACCACGACATTGGTGACATCCTGATCGACACCGATGATGTCTACGACCAGGCACAGCAATTCATGGCGCACGTGATGCCCGAGCACGCCGACCGTGTCAAACGCTACCGCGACGATGCACCGCTGTTCTCTCGTTTTCAAATCGAACACCAGATCGAATCCGCCTACGCCCGCACGGTGCAGCTGCCCAGCGGCGGCGCAATCGTGATCGACCACACCGAAGCGCTGGTCAGCGTAGACGTGAACTCGGCCCGCTCCATCAAGGGTGGCGATATCGAAGAAACAGCCACCCGCACCAACCTGGAAGCCGCCGACGAAGTGGCACGCCAAGCCCGTTTGCGTGACTTGGGCGGCCTGATCGTCATCGACTTCATTGACATGGAAGAAAGCCGCAACCGCCGCGACGTGGAAAACCGCCTGCGTGATGCGCTGCGCCAAGACCGCGCCCGGGTGCAATTTGGCACCATCAGCAAATTTGGTCTGATGGAAATGAGCCGCCAGCGTCTGCGCCCGGCACTCAGTGAAGGGGCCTCCATTCCCTGCCCACGTTGCGGTGGCTCCGGCCACATCCGCGACACTGAATCCAGCGCTCTGCAAATTTTGCGTGTGATTCAGGAAGAATCCCTGAAAGACAGCACGGCATCGGTACTGTGCCAGGTTCCCGTCGAAGTGGCCTCGTTCCTGCTGAACGAAAAACGCACCGAAATTGCCAAGATTGAGCTCAAGCAGCGCATCAATGTACTGGTGGTGCCCAACAAATCACTGGAAACCCCCAACTACAAGCTCGAACGTCTGAAGCACGACGACCCGCGTCTGGACAACATTCAGGCCAGCTACACCATGGCCGAAGAAGTGGAAGATGCCACCGCTGTGACACGCCGCGCGCAGGAGCCGACCAACCGGCAAACACCGGTGATCAAGGGTGTCTTGCCTGACGCACCGGCACCAGTGGCGATGGTGAAACCCGCGCCTGCGGCGACCCCAAGCGTTGCACCGGCACCAACCAAATCCATGGCGACACCGGCCACCGCAGATAAAGGCTTCTTCGGTTGGCTTAAAGCTTGGTTTGCACCGGCACCCGGAGCTGCGACAACACCCGCAAAATCCGCCATGGCAGAGCCCACCAAAGACGACAAGCGGGGTGGACGAGACGGCCGCCCCAGCCGCGATGGCAGCCGCCGTGGTGAAGCGCGCCCGGATCGGGGCTCACGCCCCGACGGTCGCGGCCCACGCGGTGAAGGCCGTGGTGGCAACCGCAATGGCCGCGGTGACCGCGGTGAAGCACGCCCATCCCAGGGACAAGAGCGTGGCACCGGCCCACGTGAACGCACTGAACTGCAAACCCAAGACAGCACCAACCTGCCGCAGGAGTCGCAAACGGTGAGCACCGTGCCAGCAAATCCCACCGAGCAACGCCCGGAGCGTGGCAGCCGCAACGAACGCGGTGAACGCGGGAACCGCCCCGAGCGCGGTGAGCGTCGCCCACGTGGCCCACGCCCACAAGAGGGTGAAAACCTGCCCCAAGATGGCGTGACTCCCAACGAGACTGAAAACCAAACCTTGGACAACAACGCAGCAGCTGTGGATAGCCAGACCGGTGAAACACGCACTGAGGGTGTTGCCAAAGAAAAACGCGCACGTGACCGCTATGGTCGCGAGCGTCGCCCACGCGGTGAACGCACAGAGCGCGAAAGCACCGATACCGTGCAGCCAGCCCAAGCACCGGATGCGACCTTGCAGGAAGAAGTTGTGCCACGCAAGTCGTACTTCACGCAGAGCACCCAAGACACGCCTCAGCCCGCCGAAGTGACCATGGCATCGCCTCAAAACGTGGCCATGGCGGATACAGTGGTCGAGGCATCAACTGCCATGGCGGCTGCAGTTGCCACGGAAATGCCACGCCCCCCCGTGGTTCAGCCTGTGCACGTGGCACCGGTTCAATCCAATGCCGCACCAACCCCGGTTGTGGGTATGCCCAAAGTGCAGCCGTTCACCTTGCCGCTGACTGAGCTGGCCCAAATCGCAACGCAATCTGGGCTGACCTGGGTGAATTCAGATGCAGCCAAGGTCGCCAGCGTGCAGGCCGCCATTGCGGCCAAACCAAAGCCGGTGCACGTACCACGCGAACGCCCTCCTGTGGCGGCACTCGATGACCTTCCCCTGGTACTGGTTGAAACCCGTTTGGACTTGCGCAACATCACCTTGCCGTTTGAGAACACACAGCCGCTGTAACGCACGCTTCGCAGTCAACAAAAAGGACACTCAAGGTGTCCTTTTTCTATGGTTTTTGGATACTTCGCGTTACGCCGCTTGACTGACCTCATCGGCTTTTCTGGATGCAGCAAAAAAACCACGCTGCAGCAAGCCCATGAAACTACAGGCTTTGTTGCCGCCACTGCGCTGCGCAAAATCGACCGCCTGTTCAGTTTTTTCAATGCCGCTGGCCGGGGAATCGTCTTCCTGCACGGTGGTAAAACCACAGCTCACCGTGACCCGGCCTACTTTCGCAAAATTGTATTTTTCAACGCTGCAACGGAAGCGCTCAAATGCACCCAACACCAGGGCCTCATCAGGGCAATGCAGCAACGTACCAAAATGGTCATTATTGAACCGGTACAGACGGTCATAAGTTCTGAACGTATTGCTCAAAATGCGGGCAACCCTGGCCAGCACTTCGTCTGCCACATCACGGCCATGGTGCTCAGAGATCAATGCAAAGTTGTCGATCTTGGCCGATCCCAGCCAGTAATTGGCCGGCACGCGATGGCGTCGTTCATGCCCCGGCAGGGCGGCATCTTCTGAGGTTTTAACAGACTCTTCTATGTCTTCCAGCACCGCACTGTAAAACGCATCATCAAGTGACTTGCGATTGAGCAGCCCGGTCATGGCATCGCGGTCACTGTATTCCAGCAAACTGTACATGTTGCGGTAGATGTGACGCAGGTTGTCGACCATCTGCAGGTTCTCGTCGCTCAATGCCGCCTCAGAATGCAATTCAAGCACCCCTTGGTCTTCTTCACGCGATTCGGAAAACAAGGGCAGCATGGTGATACGCGGCCCCTCTGGGCCGGCCCAGGCAATTTCAACCCGGTCGCGTAAAGTTAAACAGCGCAGACGGTCTGACGCATCCTCCAATTTGGGCAAGGATGCAAAATCAACCCGCTGCGGATCGATCACCCGCCCGCCCCCTTTGGCATCCAGCCGTGCCACTTCAAGCCAGCGCCGATCTCCTTCATCGCGTACCACTCGGGCAATCACGATCCGACTCACGGGGAGCAAATCCAACAGGGCTTTGGAGAGCGTCAACTCAAGCAAGTCACGGTCACGGTGATCCGTCAACCTGACGATGTGTTCAATGTAGGTAGTCATGCGCAAATCATAGACTCGAAATGCCCCGTCGTCACGACAAATTGGGGCAACAAAAGATCAGGTCATGCGGCGCATACGCACCGTGGTGGCGCTGCGCCAAGCCGCCGTAGCTTCGGCCTCATTGCCCTGGCGCTGGGCCAGTTCAGCCAACATTTGCCAGGATCGTGATTGCAGCCCCGCATCGGGCAAACGCGGCAGGGCCAGTCGAATCAACTGGTGTGCTTTACCCCAAAGTTGCAGATGCAAACAAGCCACCCCCGCCAGGTACTGCAACACCGCGTCACCCGGATCATTCAGGTGCGCCCGTTCAATGCGGGACAGCCACTCGGTGTCAATCGATGCATTGGCCATGGAGAAACCATTTTCCATGACCCGCACCAACATGATTTTTTGCTCCAGCGACAAACCATGCGCCAGGTCCACCATGGTTTGCCACACTGGCAAAAGCCATTCAAACGCCACGCCAGCGTCACCACCAAGCCGCAGCCAGCGCCCAGCCGCCGAACACGCCACTTCAGGCAAGGCCCGCTCGGCCGGCTCAAGGCGCAGCCAGATGTGTTGCAACTGCGCCGAATCAGACGCGTGCTGCAGCCATTCCTGCGACAAAGAGCGCAACAGCCCATTGGCCGAATCCTGCGAGAACGCACGGTGCTTGGCCAACAAACGGGCGGTGTCCAGCGCCAGTTCGATCTTGCCCGCCATGCGCGCCACTTTAAGCCGCAAGCGCAGCGCCACGGTGCGCCGGGCCACGCCGGAGGGCAATTCCTCCAGCCAACCCAGTGCCCCAGCCGCGTCCTGGTCTTCCAGCGACCAGCGCACCGCACGTAACAACAGGCCATCACGAACCGCCCCCGCATGACCCGCAGCAGCCTGATCCAAAGCGTGCTGAAAATGGTATTCGCGTGCACTACGGTCTTGCAAAGACTGGGAGCTCTCGGCGGCCAGCAAATGGGCCAACACACGCAAGCGCTCAGCTGCAGGCCAGACTTCGCCACTTTGAGCCAGACTGGCTTCACGTGCCAACACCATTTGTGCCGACTTTCTGGCCCGCAAAAAACGCCCCGCCACCAAGTGCGACAAAGCCTCCAGCAACGCGGCGTACATCACCCGCTCTTGATGCTGTAGCCGCCAGGAACGAGCCTGCGCGGGCAAGGAAAACAGCACCCCCATGGCTTTCAGTGACAAGTGCAACAACATAAACAACAAGCCCAGCAGCAGCACCACCATGTTGAGCGACAAATCAACCCGGTGTGGTGGCCAGAAAATAGTGACCGTACCGATGTTGGTGCTGGCAAACAGAGCCAGCGCTGCGGCCAGCCCAAACAACCCTAAAAACCACAGTGCCACGCGCATGGTCAGCGCCCAGCGGCAGCCGTGGTCAGCACGGCCAGCGTGTCATCCAGACGCGGGATTTGCAGCGTGCGCATTTGTGTCTGCACCTGCTGCAACAAACCCAGTGTGGCTTGGGTTTTACGCGCGTTGGTGTCAAAGTATTTTTTCAGCAACCGGTCTGCATCCTGCAAGTCAGCATGGGCCGATTCAATCTGCCGCGCCAGCAAACCCATGCGTGCATTGAGCAATTTGAGTTTAAGGTTTTCACGCAAAAAGAAAACCTGGCCGGGCGCGATCAACGCGGCCTCGGGGTTGTCAATGCGGCTCACCCGGACTAATTTCCGGGCTTCCTGCTGCACCAGTTCCAACCCATATTGCCACCACACAGTGGCCGTTACACCGGCTCCCTTGGCCTCTTTGGCAGCAGGTCGGGCTACAACAGCCACGGCGTTGGCGATCGCCAGTTCATCGACCTGACGCACCAGTTCATCAAGTTTGAGCAGCAAATTCGGGGTATCACTGACCGCTGCAGACTTGACCCGGTCAATATCCCTGGCAATCGCGCGCTGCAGCAGCCCCAACCGGGGTTGCGCGGCGCGGACAATGCGTTGATCGGCACTCTTCAAGGCCGCCAGCAGGGGCTCCACACTGCCGGTGAGTTGGGCTTGTTGCTGCGCCAGGCGCAAGGCAGCCTCAATGTCAACCACCAGATTCTCATCGCGCGAGCGCGACAGGCTTTGCATCAATTCGTCAAGCTGACTGCGCTGCAACGCCACTTCGCTCAAACGCACGTCAAGCATGGCCACCCGCACCGAGGTTTCCTGCGCCATCGACAGCGCTTGTTTGGACAGCGTGCGGGCTTCCAGGGATTGCGCCTGCGCCTGGGCACTCTGGCTGGCCAGTTGCTCTTGCATACCCACGACTTTTTGCCACAGCAGCACCACCGCCAGCAAGGCCAGTACCGCCACCATGGCCACAACCCCGACCAGCGTGCGAGACAAAGAGGTGTCGTTGTGGGTTGTTGCTGGAGCAGTCTGCGTTGCGTCAACGCTCACCTGCTCCTGTATCTCGGCCGAGATGGGGGTGGCTGGTGCGTCAAGTTTCATGGCAACGATTCTATCGAGGCCAGTACCGATTCCAACGTCGGTCGGGCCTGTTTCACCACACCAAACCCCAAGGCGCTAGCCGCTGCCGCAATGCGCGCGTGGGTGGCCACTGCCCGTGCTTGTGACCAGTCCACAGTGGGCAACAAAACCCGCAAATGGTCTAGCGCCTCGGCGCTGCTGAACAGCCAGACCGAACCATCTTGCGCTGCAGCTTGCGCCAGGGCACGCTGGGGCGCAGACCAATGCGGCGCACCACGCTCATAAGCCACTACAAACTCAACCTGCGCCCCTGCCTGGGTCAGGTGCTGCGCCAGCCAATCACGCCCGACCCCGGTGCTGGCATCGCCCGCCACCGCTTCGGCCGTGCCACTGTTGCCGCGCACAATCAACACCTTGTCACCTGGTTTGACCTGTGGGCTGACCACTTGCCACAAGGCTTCAGAATCGAATTGACCCGCCTGCACCGGTGGCATGTCAATCAGGGCTGCGGCAACACCCTGCGCCAATAAGGCTTTACCGGTACCAGGCCCTGTCGCCCAAACTCTTGTTTTTATAGCTACAGACCCTTTTAAATCAAGGGCTAAAGCCTTATTTTCTTTATAGAAAAAATTAACCGCATGGCTGCTGACAAACATCGCTGCGGTGTAGTTTGACCAGTTCTCCCAGGCGCGGTGCACCGCTTGGGGTGCGCACAAGCCGCGCACTTCTATCAAAGGCAAAGCCACTGCATCGTGGCCACTGGTGCTGATTTTTTCAGCCCAGGTGCTGGCCTGTGGCTGCACCCGGGTCACGATGACGCGCACGTCCAGTCCGGGTTCAGTGCCGCACCGCCGCCAGATGGTCGAGATTGCCGCCCTGCGCCAGCACCTGCGCAATCAACTGCTGTGCCACCTGCTGCCCCAGGGCTGCCGCACTGTCCAGATCGGTAACTGAGCCGCGCAAGTGAACCCGCACCAGGGGCAAGCGGCCTTCGGTGTCGCCCCAGGCGGCATCGATGTTGAGCTGGTCGTGGTCCAGCGTGGCATACGCCGCCAGTGGCATGGAGCAGCTGCCGCCCATGGCCCGGCTCACAGCACGCTCGGCGGTTACGGCCAACCAGGACGTTTGATGCACGAGTGTGCTCAGCGCCTGCACCACGTCGACACGGTCGCTGCGGGTTTCAATGCCCAAAGCCCCTTGCCCAGCGGCCGGCAGCATCACCGTGGTATCAAACACCGCGCGGATGCGTGCTGCAAGCCCCAAGCGTTTAAGCCCGGCTGCAGCCAACACAATCGCATCGTACAGCCCATCATCGAGCTTGCGCAAGCGTGTGTCCAGGTTGCCGCGCAAGGCTTCAATTTTCAGATCAGGGCGCACCGAGCGCAACAAAGCCACCCGGCGCAAGCTCGAAGTGCCGACCACTGCACCATGCGGCAAGGCCTCCAGGTTGGCGTAGGTGTTGGAGACAAAAGCATCACGCGGGTCTTCGCGTTCCATCACGCAAGCCAGACAAAACCCGTCAGGCAATTCCATCGGCACATCTTTGAGCGAATGCACCGCCAAGTCGGCGCGCTGTTCTTGCAGCGCCACTTCAAGCTCTTTCACAAACAAACCCTTGCCGCCCACCTGGCTCAGTGCGCGGTCCAGAATTTGATCCCCCTGGGTGGTCATGCCAAGCAAATCAACCTTGTGCCCCATGTCTGTAAGCAGCGCTTGCACATGCTCGGCCTGCCACATGGCCAAACGACTTTCCCGGGTTGCAATAGTGAAGTGGTTCATAACGAGGGGCGCGAGGCCGTAACCTTTTTGTAATCCTGTACAAGGCCAGAATGCTAGCATGGGTTCAGTCCAAACCTTGGCTTTCGCCCTTTGATTCAAATCAACACCATGCCCCATCGCACGACCTTGCACCCCAAGCAAAACCTGCTCAGCACCGAGCGTCCCCTGGTCGAAGACATCCGCCTGCTGGGTCGCATTCTGGGCGATGTGATTCGTGAGCAGGAAGGGGATGCAGCTTTTGAATTGATTGAGCAAATTCGCCAGCTCTCGGTCACCTTCCGCCGCCATGCCGACCCCGCCGCCGACCGGGCGTTAAACCAATTGTTGAAATCGCTCAGTGGCGACCAAACCGTCAGCGTGGTGCGCGCCTTCACCTATTTCAGCCACCTGGCCAACCTGGCCGAAGACCGCCACCACATCCGCCGCCGTGCCGTGCACGAACGCGCTGGCAGCATCCGTCCCGGCAGCATTGAGATGAGCCTGAAGAAACTGCACAGCCAAGGTATTACAACGCAGGCCATCAGCACCATGTTGGCGCGCAGCTACGTGTCGCCCGTGCTAACCGCCCACCCGACCGAGGTGCAACGCAAAAGTATTCTGGATGCCGAACGTGCCATTGCCCAACTGCTCACCGCGCGCGACGACATCCTGGCGCAGGCCTCGGCCCTGAAGGTGGCACACGATGCCTTGACCCCGCGTGAACTGGCCAGCAATGAAGCCCAACTGCGCGCCCGCGTGCTGCAGCTTTGGCACACGCGCTTGCTGCGCTTTTCCAAGCTCACCGTGGCCGACGAAGTGGAAAACGCACTGAGTTATTACGAATCCACTTTTTTGCGCGAAATCCCCAAGCTCTATGCCAGCCTGGAACAAGCCCTGGGCGCACAACCGGTGCACAGTTTCCTGCGCATGGGGCAATGGATTGGTGGCGACCGCGACGGCAACCCTAACGTCAACGCCCAAACCCTGCTCCACGCCCTGAGCCGCCAGGCCGACATGGTGCTGCGCCATTACCTGACCGAAGTGCACTACCTGGGTGGCGAGTTGTCGCTGTCGGCCATGCTGGTCGATTTTTCACCTGCCATGCAGGCGCTGGCAGGGCATTCCCCCGACACCAATGAGCACCGCAAGGACGAGCCCTACCGCCGTGCCCTGATTGGGGTCTATGCGCGGCTGGCCGCCACCCTGAAGGCGCTCAGCGGTGGCGACGCGGCGCGCCATGCCGTACCGCCACAAAACCCTTATCTGACCCCGGAGTCGTTGCTGCTCGACCTGCGCGTACTGGAAGCCTCACTGGTGGCGCAACAGGCCCAGAGCCTGATTGCGCAGCGCCTCAAGCCGCTGATCCGCGCCGTCGAGGTGTTTGGTTTTCACCTGGCTACGGTTGATTTGCGCCAAAGCTCAGACCAGCATGAAGCCGTGCTGACCGAGTTGCTGGCCACGGCACGCATCACGCCCAGCTACAGCACTCTGGACGAGACTCAAAAACGCACGGTGTTGCTGCGCCTGCTCAACGATGCCCGCCCCCTGCGTGTGGTCGGCCACAGCTACAGCCACCATACCTTGAGCGAGTTGGCTATTTTTGAAGCGGCCAAACAAGCACGAGCCCAATACGGCACGCAAGCCATTCGCCACTACATCATCAGCCACACCGAAACCGTGAGCGACTTGCTGGAAGTGATGCTGCTGCAAAAAGAAGTCGGGCTGCTGCACGGCACGCTGGACGACCAGGCGCGTTGCGACCTGATCGTGGTGCCGCTGTTTGAAACCATAGAAGACCTGCGCAACGCCAGCACCATCATGCGCGAGTTTTACGCCCTGCCCGGCATCTTGCCCATGGTGCAGCGTGGTGCGCCAGACCAATATGGCGAGCAAGACATCATGCTGGGCTACTCCGACAGCAACAAGGACGGCGGTATTTTCACCAGCAATTGGGAGCTGTACCAGGCTGAAATTGCTTTGGTGAAGGTGTTTGACGAGATCAACCGCGCCAGCCCAGACCAAAGTATTCAGATTCGCATGTTCCACGGCCGTGGTGGCACGGTCGGGCGCGGCGGCGGCCCCAGCTTTGAGGCCATCCTGGCACAACCCCCGGGCACGGTGCGCGGCCAGATTCGCCTGACCGAGCAAGGTGAAGTGATTGGCTCCAAATACGCCAACCCCGAAATTGGCCGGCGCAACCTGGAAACCCTGGTGGCCGCCACACTCGAGGCCACCCTGCTGCACCCGACGCAATCTGCCAAGCCGGCCTTTCTGGATACAGCCGCCGCGCTGTCCCTGGACAGCATGGCGGCTTACCGCAAACTGGTGTATGAAACCCCCGGTTTCACCGAATACTTTTTTGAGGCCACCCCGATCCGGGAAATTGCCGAGCTCAACATTGGATCGCGCCCGGCATCGCGCAAGGCATCACAAAAAATTGAGGACTTGCGTGCCATTCCATGGGGCTTCAGCTGGGGCCAGTGCCGCCTGACCCTGCCCGGCTGGTTTGGTTTTGGCAGCGCGGTGGAAAGCTTTTTGAACCCGGCCGATGCCAGTGATAAATTAAAAAAACAACGCCTGGCACTGCTGCGGCAAATGCAAAAACAATGGCCGTTTTTCAGCTCGCTGCTGTCCAACATGGACATGGTGATGGCCAAAAGCGACCTGGCCTTGGCCTCACGCTACGCCGAATTGGTAACCAACAGCCGCTTGCGCAAAAAGATCTACACCGCCATTGAGCTGGAATGGCATCGCACCGCACACGCCCTGGAATTGATCACCGGCCAAAAGCAGCGCCTGGCCAACAACGCCGCGCTGCAGCGTTCCATACGCCACCGTTTCCCCTACATCGACCCGTTGCACCACCTGCAAGTGGAACTGGTGCGCCGCTACCGTGCCGGCCAAGCCGATGACCGGCTCAAGCGCGGCATTCATATCTCCATCAACGGCATTGCGGCGGGCTTACGCAACACCGGCTGAACGGGGGAAGGGGCCGCACAGGCCGCGGCTTAACGCGCATAGCGCCACTTGCGCAGTGGCAGTCCGAGGTAGTACTTGCGAAAAAATTCAAGGCGTGCCGCCCATGCCGCGGTGTAGCCCGGCTGCGCCGGAACATACCAGCTGTTGAGCCCGGTGCGCAACAACAATTGATAGCCGTTTTGCCGCATCAACTGGTGTTTCTTGAGGTTCGTCACATGGTCTTCCAGCAGCACCAGGCGTGGCTTCCAGTAAGCAAAATCAAAGCCCGACAAAGCCACCAGTTCATGCCCCTCAATATCAATCGACAGCAGATCAAAGCCAACCGGCGCGCCGTGGCTACGCAAAATCGTATCAAGCGTTTCGCAGCGTACCGGCACCGTGGCGCGCACCACAGCCCCCAGGGCGATGGGCTGAGCTTCCAGCGTGGAATGGGGCCCAGCACGGTTGAGTTGCAAGAATTTGCCTGCGTTTTCAGGGCTTGAACACGCCATTTCAACCACCACACTGGTGCGCGACTGGCGCAACAGCGCGCAGCAGTCCGGGTCGGGCTCAACCAGCAACCCATTCCAGCCCAAGACCTCCAGGTGCTGGGACTGCGAATCGAGCACCGGGTCGTTGGCCCCAACGTCCACAAAAAAACCCGCTTTTTTGGCAAAAAACAACTGCACCAAGGCTTGCTCAATGGCGGGTTCGTTGTTGAACTGCTGCACATGATGCGTTGAAAAATCAACGCGACGGTTCACAGGTAAAACCATAAGAAAACATTTTTTAAGACAAGGAAGGTTCGAATTATGCGGCCACCTGGTGCACCAGACTGCGCACGGCGGCCAGTTGGCGGCGCGACACAAACAGTGCCTCAGCCACATCGGTCAGCCGCACCGCCCAGCCTTCGCCTTCTTCCGGGTCATGGTGTTTTTCAAGCGAGCGCACGGCACGTCGGGCCACCAATGCGTTGCGGTGAATGCGCAAAAAACGGCTGGCATAGCGACTTTCCAGCTCTGACAGCGAACCCTCCAGGATGTAGCTGTGGCTGGCCGTGCGCACCGTGATGTATTTCAGTTCAGCCTTCAGGTACAACACCTCGGACAACGCCACACGTTGTATCCGTCCGCGGTCTTGTATCACTAAAAAGTCTTGAACTAAATCAGGCTCTAGCCCTTTATTTGAATCGGTATACCGCTCTACTTTTTGTAGCATCAACTGGACTCGCTCCAAGCGCATGGGCTTGGTCAAATAATCCACCGCTTCCAATTCAAACGCCTGCACCGCGTGTTCGGCATGGGCCGTAATGAACACCACCGCCACAGGGTGCGGCCAAGCGTGCAGGGTTTGCGCCAGCTGCAGGCCATCCATGCCCGGCATGTGAATGTCAAGCAACACCGCGTCCACGTCATGGTGTTGCAGAAATTCGACCGCTTGCGTTGCGTTGCTGGCTTGTCCCAGCACCTGCGCGGCGGGTTGTGTGCAATCCGCCAGCAAGCTGCACAAGCGGCTGCGCGCCAGCGCTTCATCGTCAACCAGCAGTACCTTGAGGGTCATGACCCGTCCCTTTCAACCGTCATACCGGCAGCTCGATCCTGACCTGGAACACGCCGTCTTTCAGGCCACTTTGAAATTGCGCCTGCACGTCGTGCAACAAGCTCAGGCGTTCACGCACATTGTCCAGCGCCAGCCCGCTGCCGGGCGCACTGGCGGCCACCGGGGTGGTGTTGCTCACCTTGATCACCACCCGAGCCCCCCGGCACTGGGTGCTGACCTTGATATCGGCACCAGTGGTGCTGGGTTCGACCCCGTGTTTGACCGCGTTTTCCACCAGAGGCTGCAGCAGCAGGGGCGGCAAACGGGCGGCGCTGGCACGCTCGTCCAGCGCCCAGTGCACCCGAATGCGCGGACCAAACCGCACTTGTTCAATGGCCAGATAAGCTTGGGCTAGTGCAATTTCCTCGGCCAGCGTCACCGACTCTCCCTGGGCCATCAGAGCAGCGCGAAACAAGTCGCTCAGGTCTTCCAGCAAGCGCTCGGCCTGGCGTGGTTCGGCACGCACCAGGGCAATGGCACTGTTCAGGGTGTTGAACAAAAAATGCGGCCGAATGCGCGCCTGCAGCTCGGCCAGGCGCGCCGCTGCAGCCGCAGGTGCACGGCCCTTGGCACGCAACACCAGCGCAGCCACCAAGGCAGCCGACAACAGCGCCCCCGTGCAGGCACTGGCGTACCACGGAGCCGGTTCCAGCAAACCCACCAGGTTCAGCACGCCGCAGCCGTATAGCCCGGCCAATGCACCCAGTGCGACACCGGCAACCTGCTGCCACGCAGGGCGCAACCGTGCCAAGCCGGTTTTAAGGCTGCAGGCCATGATCAGCCACACCAAGGTGGCCGGCAGGGCCGCCGCGGTGACCAAAGACAGGCGAGTAGCCCAATCCAGCGGGGTCACCGCACCAAACATCGAGGCCACCGCCATCACTGCCTCAACAAACAAAACCGCACGCAGCACCACCCCCACATGACAGGCATCAAACACCAGTGCCACTGGCCGTGGCACAGCATTTGATGTCGGCTGCGAGGCCGGTTCCTGGAAGACCGATAAAATTTGGCTATCTTTCATGCATCTGCTTGGGTTGGTGTTCTGTCGGAACACCCGGCCATTATTGATGATTCTCGGGGCCCTGGCCCCTGCCCCACTGTTGAGCCGCAATGAGCCAAAACCAATTCGATAAAAAATCCCAGGCCTGGTCGGCGCTGTTTTCCGAGCCCATGAGCGACCTGGTCAAACGCTACACCGCCAGCGTCTTCTTTGACAAGCGCCTGTGGCAAGCCGACATCAGCGGCTCATTGGCGCACGCCGACATGCTGTGCGCACAGGGCATCATCCAGGATCAGGATTTGGCCGCTATCCAGCGTGGCCTGGCCCAAATCACCACCGAGATCGAATCCGGCGCGTTTGACTGGAAGCTCGATCTGGAAGACGTGCACCTGAACATCGAGGCGCGACTGACCCAGCTGATTGGAGATGCCGGCAAACGCCTGCACACCGGACGCAGCCGCAATGACCAAGTGGCCACCGATGTGCGCTTGTGGCTACGTTCTGAAATCGACCTGATCAGCGCCCTGCTGACCGACCTGCAAAAATCTTTGCTGCACGTGGCGGCACAGCATGTGGAGGTGATCCTGCCCGGTTTCACCCACCTGCAAGTGGCGCAACCGGTCAGCTTTGGCCACCACCTGTTGGCCTACGTCGAAATGTTCAGCCGCGATGCCCAGCGCATGCTGGAGGTACGGGGCCGCGTCAACCGTTTACCGCTGGGGGCGGCCGCGCTGGCCGGTACCAGCTACCCGCTGGATCGCGAACGTGTGGCACGAACCCTGGGCATGGTCGATGCACAGGGCCAGCCGCAGGTGTGCCAGAACAGCCTGGATGCCGTGAGCGACCGTGACTTTGCCATTGAATTCACCGCTGCCGCGTCCCTGTGCATGGTGCACATCAGCCGACTGAGCGAGGAACTGGTGCTGTGGATGAGCCAAAACTTTGGTTTTGTCAAAATTGCCGACCGCTTTACCACCGGCAGCTCCATCATGCCGCAGAAAAAAAACCCGGATGTACCCGAACTCGCGCGCGGCAAAACCGGTCGGGTTTTTGGACATTTGATGGGGCTGCTGACCCTGATGAAAGGCCAGCCCCTGGCCTACAACAAAGACAACCAGGAAGACAAAGAACCACTGTTTGACACTGTGGACACCCTCAAGGACACGCTGCGCATCTTCAGTGAAATGATCGGTGGCCAAGTCAACCCGGCCACCGGCCAGAAAGAAGGCGGCATCAGCGTCAACGCCCAGGCCATGGAACAAGCTGCGCTGCGCGGTTACGCCACCGCCACCGATCTGGCCGACTACCTAGTTAAAAAAGGCCTGCCGTTTCGTGATGCCCACGAAACCGTGGCCCACGCGGTCAAGGCAGCCATCAGCCACCAGGTGGATTTGTCGGAGCTGCCCTTGACAGTGTTGCAAGGTTTTAACGCAGCCATCGACCACGATGTCTACCAAGTCTTGAGCCTGCAAGGATCGCTTCACGCGCGTGATATTCTGGGCGGTACCGCCCCGCGCCAGGTACAACTTCAAATTGCACAACACCTGGCACGGCTGGCTTGATCACTGTAAGGACAACATGGCGCTTACCTCTACCCTTTACCGCACCCTGGCGTGCCTGCTGCTGACCAGTGCCCTGCCGCTTGCAGCACAGACCCACAAACCCCAGCTCAATGTTGATTTGTCGGCCCGTCTGGCCGATGCACAAGCCAACCCGCAACTGGCCACTGACCTGACCCTCAAAGGCCGTCGCGTTTCAATGGTGTGTGCCAATTGCCATGGTGAGGGCGGCAACAGCGTCAAACCTGACATTCCGAATCTGGCAGGGCAAAACCCCAACTACCTGCTGGACCAAATGCGCCTATTTGCCGATGGTCGGCGGCGCTTTGATTTCATGGAGGGCATGATCAAGGCCATGAGCGCAGACGAAAAAGTGGGCGTGGTGCTGTTCTATGCCACGCAAACGGTTCTTACTGCACCTGCCAAAGATGCGGCGCTGGCCGCCAAGGGCAAAGCTTATTTTGACAAGATTTGTTTCCGCTGCCACGGCAACGATGGTCATGGCAACCAGACCTTTGCGCGCATTGCCGGACAACAAACCGCTTACCTGACGACCACCCTGAAACGCTACCGCAGTGGTCAGGGTGCACGCACCAACCCGCTGATGACCGACAACACACGCCACATGACCGATGCCGACATCGAGGCTGTCGTGGCCTACGTTGCCGCTCTGAAATAACCCGACGCACATCCCATGACCCCCACCACTACATTACCCCCCATTCCAGCCTACACCACCGGTTGGCGCTTGCTGGCCATCGTGCTGCTGGTGGTGGTCGCCGTCATGGCAGCCACCGGCGTGAGCCTGTTTGAAATGTTCAACGCGCAGATCAGCCATCTGCAAGCCAAAGTCAAAAACGTGCCGCAAACCAAATACATTGCGGTGTTGCTCGATGCCAAGCAGGCACCCGGCGTGTTGGTCACGTTTGACCCGCAAGACCATTTTTTGATGCTGCAACGACTGACCGACATCAAGGAAGGCCCCAACGACAGCATGCAGCTGTGGGACAACAGCCACAGCGACAAACCGGTATCCCTGGGTGTGCTCACGCCCAAGATCAGAACCGCACAGCTGCCCATCACTGAAAAAACTTTGGCGGGCATCACCCAGCTCGCCATCAGCGTTGAAAACCGTGGCGGTGTTGAACCCGGCACGCCGCCCTTGCTGCCCTATCTGTACAGCGGTGCGTTGATTCAAAAAGCACTTTAAGCACCCAACGCACCATGTCTTTATTGGCCCAATTCCTGATCGCACTGGTGTGCCTGATCCACGTGTATATTTTCTTGCTGGAAACCGTGTGGTTCAGAACCCGTGGGGCCAAGGTATTTGGCATTCCCCGCAGCGAAATTGAAGGCCGTGCGGTCGCCATGTCAAACCAGGGCATCTACAACGGTTTTCTGGCAGCGGCGTTGCTGCTGGGGCTGGTTTACCCCGATCAGGCCATCGCCAAAGCCTTTGCCAGCTACGGTCTGGGGTGCGTGACTGTGGCGGGTATGTGGGGCGCTGCCACGGTGATGCGACGCATTTTGTACGTGCAAACGCTACCGGCAGTATTGGGTCTAGCGGCCCTGTATGCGCTGTGAACGCCGCGCAAAACACTGACTAAACCAGCGCTCCCAACGCGGCAGGCGAAAAATCTGACAGTTCGGCGCTGCGGCCATCGCGTACCTTGAGCACCCAATCCGGGTCGCTGATCAGTGCGCGGCCCACCGCAACCAAATCAAAATCACCCCGATCAAACCGGCGCAGTAGTTCATCCAATGAAGCGGGCCGGGAACTTTCGCCACCAAATGCGGCGATGAATTCACCGCTGAGCCCAACCGAACCCACGGTGATGGTCGGACAGCCCGTGAGCTTTTTGGCCCAACCGGCAAAGTTCAGGTCTGAACCCTCAAACTCAGGCTCCCAGAAACGGCGTTGCGAGCAGTGGAAAATGTCTGCCCCCGCGTCCGCCAAAGGTTGCAACCAGGCTGCCATTTCATCGGGTGTTTGCGCCAGGCGCGCACTGTAGTCTTGCTGCTTCCATTGCGACAGGCGGATGATGACCGGGTAATCAGTCCCCACCTCAGCGCGCACGGCTTTCAGAATGTCAGCAGCAAAATGCCCGCGCGCTACCAGGTCACTGCCACCATAGCGGTCGGTACGCTGGTTGGTACCGGCCCAGAAAAATTGATCAATCAAGTAGCCATGCGCACCATGCAGTTCAATGCAGTCAAAGCCCAGGCGCTTGGCCGCACCGGCCGCTTTGGCAAAGGCGGCAATGGTGTCGGCGATGGCCGCGTCGGTCATGGGTTCGCCCAATGATTTGCCAGGACGCGACAGGCCCGACGGTGAGTCCCAAGGCATAGGCGGTAGCCACTTGGTGCGCGGGTTACGCACCGCCCCCACATGCCAGAGCTGCGGAGCCATCACCCCCCCGACACTGTGCACCGTATCAATCACATCTTGCCACCCGGCCAAAGCGGCATCACCCCAAAAATGCGGCACATCGGGGTCGTTGGCTGCTGCCGGACGCTGCACCACAGTCCCCTCCGACACAATCAGGCCCACTGCAGCAGCCGCACGCTTGCGGTAGTACTCGCTCACAGCTGTCGTGGGCACGCCCCCGGGGGAAAATGAGCGCGTCATAGGGGCCATGACCATGCGGTTGGCAAGCTTGAGACCCTTGAAAGTGAAAGGCTGGAACAGGGGCGCAACGTTAGACATAAAAACGGCACGAGGTGAGTTGTGATGGAGTCAGTTTACGCAGCTTGCGGCGGCCCCAAATGACATCCAGTCGCCAAGGCTACAGCGGTCAGTGGTGTGGCCGATGCTTTTACTTCACTACCAATTTCGCATCCGAGCGCGCTGCGGTCACCGCACCAATGTCAGCGGCGCTGTCAAAACCGAAACGCTGGAACACCGCCAACACCCGATCGACCTCTGCGGGCGCACAACTCACCAGCAACCCACCACTGGTTTGGGGGTCGGTCAGCAGCGCTTGATCGACAGCCGAGAAATTAGCCGGCAGGGCAACCTCATGGCCATACGCAGTCCAGTTGCGCCCCGACGCACCAGTGATGCAGCCCTGCCCGGCCAAGGCACGCACACCGCTCAAAAATGGCACGTTTTGCCAGTCAATTTGCACCGTGCAACCGGCACCACGCGCCATTTCCAGGGCGTGGCCAGCCAGCGCAAAGCCGGTCACATCGGTCATGGCATGCACACCGTCCAACGCCGCCAGCGCCGGGCCCGGGGTATTGAGCTGGGTGGTGACACGCATCATCTGGGCGTAGCCGGTCGCATCCAGCTGGTCTTTTTTAAGCGCCGCTGACATCACACCCACACCCAACGGCTTGCCCAGAATCAGGCGGTCGCCCACTTGCGCGCTGGCGTTACGTTTGACGCGTGTCGGGTGCATCAGGCCCATGGCCACCAACCCATAAATGGGTTCCACCGAATCAATCGTGTGCCCCCCCGCAATCGGAATACCGGCCGCGCGGCACACGCTGGCCCCGCCTTCGAGAATTTTGCCAATGGTCTGCACCGACAACACGTTGATCGGCATCCCCACCAGGGCCAGGGCCATGATCGGTGTGCCCCCCATGGCATACACGTCGCTGATGGCGTTGGTGGCAGCGATGCGACCAAAGTCAAACGGGTCATCCACAATGGGCATGAAAAAATCGGTGGTGGCAATCAAGGCCTGCGCGTCATTGAGCTGGTACACCGCGGCATCGTCAGAGGTTTCAATGCCCACCAGCAGTTCCTTGGGCATGGGCATGGCGCTGCTGCCTTTCAAAATACTGGACAACACACCGGGCGCGACCTTACAGCCACAACCACCGCCGTGGGACAGACTGGTCAGGCGTGGCTCAACCCGGTTGGATGTAGTCAATTGAACAGATGCATCGGGTGTTGAAGGCAAAGTCATACGATTTTCCAGGGGGCTGTCAAGCGGGATAGGGATGGGCTGCTGATTATCCGGCCAGTTCCAGCTTGAGGGCAGACAACCCTTGACCCCTTGGTTTGCTACCGCCATACTCGCGCCCAATTGATCGGGAACTGACATGACCAACGAGACCACATCTGGCCAGATACCAGCCGCACCGGCAGCCCCCAGCTACCTGACCACACCGCTACCCCACATTGGGGCCTGGACACATTATTTTTTAAACGCAGAAATCCCGGTCATGGCCACCACGGCCCGGTCGTTGGAAGCCTTGCGTGCCAACGAAGACGATGTAGATGCCAACATGCTCACGGCCGTCATCCAGGTCGACCCCCTGATGACCCTGAAACTGCTGGCACGCATTGCCAGCCTGCGCCGCCCCGGCAGCAGCACCGAAACTGAATCCATCACCACGTCGTTGGTGC
>JAVHPS010000375.1:0-1224 GCA_036170715.1 Rhodoferax sp.
GCCAGCCTGAGCCGCACCCGGGGCTTGCGCTGCGGCAGCATCGTCAGTGCTGGTGAGGTGCGTAACCTGGAGCACAGTCGGGGTTGTTGCAGCCTGGCTGCGCGGCGGGCGCAGGAGGCTGCGCAACAGGGCAGCAGCAAAACGCCGTGGTTGGCGCAAGGCGACCACTTTGCCATTGACATGAAAGGCCGGGATGGTCAGACCGTGTTTGGAGCCATTGCCCAAGACGTACAGGTTGGGCCGCAGCCCTTGTAGCTGCTTTTGTGGCGGGTGTTCAAGCCCCGGTGATTTGCCTGACAAACACCTTGATGCCACGCAGCATCATCTCGATCGACACCGCTACCAGCACCAAGCCCATCAAGCGCTCCAGCGCCACCACAAAGCGGTCTCCGGCCACGCGCTGAATGCGTTCGGCCAGCACCAGCACCACGGCACTCACCGTCATCGTCACGCACAGCGCGGCAATCCATTCCATGCGCTTTTCGGGCGCTTGCGACACCAGCAGCAGCACCGTGGCCAGGGCGGATGGCCCGGCAATGGCGGGAATCGCCAGCGGCACGATCAGGGGTTCACCCAAAGGCTCATTGCTCTCTACTTTCGGTGGCGGAAAAATCATGCGCAGCGCGATCAAAAACAAAATCACACCGCCGCCAATCTGCAGCGACAACTCGCTCAGGTTCATCACGCGCAAAAAACCCTCACCGACAAACATGAAGGTCAGCAGCAGCACAAAGGCAATCAATACCTCGCGCAGAATCACCCACGGTCGCCGTTCAGGGGCCACGTGCTGCAGGGCATTGGCAAAGATCGGGATGTTGCCGATCGGGTCGGTGATCAGAATCAGCAAAATGGTGGCGGAGATGAAGGTGTACTGCATGACAGGCTGACTGCTTTGGAAGGATCGCAGAATAACAGGCTGTGCCACCCACTGCGGCTGCAAGCCGTTCAGCCCAGTGCCATAATCCGCGCCATGAACCCCCTGCACACCCTGCGCAACTCACCCTGGCTGGCCCGTTTGGCACTGCTGTGGTTTGCCTTGACGCTGGGGGTGGCGGTGGCTTCGCCCTTGGTGCAGCCGCAGCAAGAGCTGGTGATTTGCACCGGTGCTGGCATGCTCAAGGTGGTGCTGGCGGATGACGGCACGGTCACCACCGCTGCTACGTCGGACACGGGCGATGCCTTGTTTTGCCCCCTGTGCATGGTGGGCGGTGCACCGGCATCCAT
>JAVHPS010000376.1:0-1219 GCA_036170715.1 Rhodoferax sp.
CCGGCCGCGCCAAACAGCATCGGCATGCTGACACTGGACGCGTTGATCAGCATCAACCGCAAGCCCAGCGCCTCGCCGTGGCGCGCCTCGGGCGTGATCTGGTGCAAGGTGCTCATGATCATGGGCTGAACCGAACCCAGTGAAACACCCAGCGCCGCCGAGCACAGCCCCATGCCCCAAGCGCTGTGCATGAATGGGTAGAGCGCAAACAGACTGGCCGTGGCCAGCATGGCGCAGGTGATGACCACGCGCTCTTGCACGTTTGCCGCCAACCAGGGCAGCGCCACCCGGATGCCAGTAGCCGCCAGTGCAAAGCCACCCAGAATCGCGCCAATGGCCGACGCGCTCAAGCCGCGCTCATGCCCCAGCACCGGCACCACAAACGTGTGCACATCCCAGCACGACGACATCAGCCAGTTCACCAGCAGCAAACGGCGCATGACAGGTTCACGCAGCAAATCCCAGGCGCGGCGCTTTTGCGCTGTGCCGTCCGGCTGCACCGGTGGCAGTTCGCGCGTGGTGTGCAGCAGCCACCACGACACCCCTGGCAACAGCGCCAGCGTGGTAAATGCCAGCACAAAGCCACCCGCATCAATCAACACCCCGGCCAGCAGCGGACCGACAAAGTTAGACAAGGCCGGGCCAATCGACAACCAGCTAAAAAAACGCTTACGCTCAACGGCATCCTGCGCGCAGCGACCCACATGACGCTGCAAGCTGATGGCCCCCACGCCCACCGCACCGCCGGTGAGCAGAGCCGTCAGACACAGCGCACCAAACACGGGCCACAGCGCTGCTAAACCTGCCCCCAACGCGCTGGCCATCAAGCACCCGCGCAGCGGCTTCCAGTAACCGTGCCGATCCACATAGCGCCCGGCGGGCAAGGCCAGGAACACTTGCGTCAGGGCAAATAAGGCCAGCAGCGCACCCACCGCTGCTGCGCTGTAACCGGCCCGCAAAGCCAGCAAGGGGGCCGCCATGCGCATGCCGGCCATGCACGCGTGCAGACAAACATGGCCGCCAATCAGCCGCGCCAACGCCGGGTTGGACAAACCAGGCGCTGGCGTGCCCTTCATGCTTCAACCGCACTCATGCGTCAGCGTCATCGTTGATGCTGCCAGCCAACAGCGCCTGATCCAGCGGGATCAGTGTGGCGCTTTCAAGCTCGGGCAAAGCCTCCACGGTTTTCAATGCCCGACCCATGGCGCGGCTGCGGGTT
>JAVHPS010000377.1:0-1216 GCA_036170715.1 Rhodoferax sp.
AGGCCTGCTCGGCCGCTGTGCGAAGCGCTTCGCGCTCTTGCGCCTGGCGCATGGCCAAACTATCCAGTGCAGCGCTTTGGCGCCGGCGCAAGGTGTTGCCCAACGCCAGCGTCAACAGCGCCAGCAAAGTGCTTAAAAAGGCACCAGTTTGCAGCACCAGCGCAGGTTTTTGTTTGACTTCAGCCTGACCAAAGCCAGGCTTGGCGGTGGCACGCAGCGTCCAGTGGCGGCCTGGCATGGGCAGTGCCACCACGCGCTGCATCGGCACACCCGACACCGCCGTGTCAGCCTTGTCTGCGCTGCTGTTGTACAACAGAGCTGCGTTCTCCATGCCCAGACCGTCAAACAGTTGCAGCTCAAGGTGCGCATCTTCAGGATGCATAGCCCGTTTGAGCAAATCAGCTGCATGAAAAGGCGCGCTCATCCAGCCACGCAGTTGGGGTTGGCGCTGCAACTGGCTGGCTGGGCTGGCAGCAGTTTGATACACCGGCAAATACATCACAAAGCCGGGCTCGGGCTGAGCCTCGTCTTGCTTGAGCGTGAGCTTGGCAGACAACGTCAATTGACCCGACTCTGTTGCCTGGGCCAGTGCCCTGCGTTCCACCGGCACGGTGCTGATGTCAAAGCCCAACGCTTTGAGGTTGCGCCCTTCAAAAGGCTCAATGTAGACAATGGGCGTGCGGGCACTGCCAGCCTGCGCCTGCGCAAAGCCCACAGCCGTAAAGTCAAAACCGCCTTGCGCGAGCTTGAGCGACTGGTAGTAAACCTGAAAATCTTCGCGTGTGACGAGGTCAGAGGCCTGAAACAAACCACCAAAGCCGCGCAGCACAGCCGCATGCGCTTGCACTTGGGCGTTGAGCCGGCCTTCAAGGTCGGCCACTTGCTGGTCAAAACTGGTTTTTAATTCAAGGGCAGCGTCTTGTTTGGATTGCTGCCACAGCAGCGCCGTGAAAGCCAGCGTCAGCCCCCAAACCAGCAACCCCCAACCCAACGGACGCATTCGCCCCCACCATGCCGCACCCCATGGGGTGCGTTGTGGCGCGGATGAAGACGGTGGATGGGGGGTCATGTCATGGACGTTGGCTCAAAAGAGTGACTGACTTTAGCCCATTTCAACCCGCCGTGAGGGCTACACGGTCATGGTGAATTACGCGTAGCGACCAGCCATCACATCCAGGTGAATCGGCTTGATCTGGCTGCCATGGCCAGCGCAGCC
>JAVHPS010000378.1:0-5686 GCA_036170715.1 Rhodoferax sp.
GTGTGCAACGGCTGCCAGATGTTTGCCGAGCTGGCCGACATCATCCCCGGCGCGCAGGATTGGCCACGTTTCACCACCAACCAGAGCGAGCGCTTTGAGGCGCGTCTGTCCATGGTGGAGGTGCTGGAGTCACCCAGTCTGTTTTTTGCCGGTATGGCCGGCAGCCGCTTGCCCATTGCTGTGGCGCACGGTGAAGGCTATGCCAACTTTAACTACCGGGGTAACGCTGACAAAGCCATTGCCGCCATGCGTTTCACCGACAACGCGGGTGCAGTCACCGACGCCTACCCTTTCAATCCCAACGGCAGCCCCGGCGGCCTGACGGGCGTGACCACGGCAGATGGCCGCTTCACCGCCATGATGCCGCACCCCGAGCGCGTGTTTCGCAACATCCAGATGAGCTGGACAACCCTCGATCAAAACGACTTCAGCCCCTGGATGCAGCTGTGGCGCAATGCGCGCAAGTGGGTGGGGTAGACACATGGCGCGTCGGATCGTTGAGTACAACGACACCAGCCACCGCGCCCAGGTGATCGACCTGTGGCGGGTGGCTTTTGGCTACGAAGACGCGCACAACGCCCCGGCGCTGGTCATTGATAAAAAGCTGGCAGTGGATGACGGCTTGTTTTTTGTGGCCTTGGCACAGGGCGCTGTGGTCGGGACGGTCATGGCCGGGTATGACGGCCACCGGGGCTGGTTGTATGCGGTGGCAGTGCATCCAGATCAGCGCCAAAGTGGCGTGGGTGGCGTGCTGGTACGTCATGCAGAAAACGCGTTGATGGTGCGCGGTTGTCTGAAGATCAATCTGCAGATTCGGGGTGGCAACGAGCGCGTGGCGGCGTTTTACGAGTCTTTGGGCTATGTCGTTGAACCGCGCGTCAGCATGGGCAAAAGGATGGGTCAGAACCTACCTGTCGTGTAACCGCCTACTTTGGCAAACGCATGTAAAACGTGGTTTCGCCCTGGTCGGATACGACACTGATTGTGCCGCCATGCGCCGTGGCTATGGATTGGGTGATGGCCAGGCCCAGACCAACCCCTTGCGTGTGGTGTTGACGCGCCGGGTCAACACGAAAAAAACGGTCAAACACGCGTGTCAGATGTTCCGGTGCAATGGCTGCGCCCTGGTTGGTAACGCTGATCTGCACGCTGCTTGACAAAGGCTCGATTTGCACCCGGAGTTCACTGCCCGCAGTGGCATGGTGCAAGGCGTTGGACAGCAGGTTGCCAAGGGCACGGCGCAGCATCAGGCGGTCGGCGTTCAGGTGGCCTTCACCTTGCAATTGCAGTGCAATCTGTTTTTCATCCGCCAGGGCATCGTAATAGTCAAACAGGGCGTGCACTTCGTCGGCCAGGTTGACGCTAGTACGGTGCGGCACGACCAAACCGTTGTCGGCTTTGGCCAGTAGCAACATGTCGGCAATCATGCGCGCCATGCGGTCTAGTTCCTCGGCGTTGGACTCCAGTACGGCGCGGTAGTCGCAGGCAGCGCGCGGCTGCGACAGCACCACCTGCGTCTGCGTCATCAGGTTGCTGACCGGGGTGCGCAACTCGTGCGCAATGTCACTGCTGAACGCGGTCAACCGCTGAAAGGCTTCTTCCAGCCGTGCCAGCATGTCGTTGAGCGACTGCGCCAGTTCGGCCAGTTCTTGCGGCACCGCTTGCACCGGCAGGCGCTGGCCCAGCTGCTGCGCAGTGACACGGCCAGTCTGCTCGCGCATGGTGCGCAGCGGCTGCAGCCCACTGCGCACTGCGGCCCAACCCAGCAACGCAATCAACAGCGTGGCGGTGGCCACAAAAATCCACAGCGTTTTCAGCAACGAGCGCAGGTAGTCCTGGTGGTGCGCCATGTCGGCGGCAATGGCCACACGCACAGTAAAGGGCTGGTACACGTCACGCGTCTGGCCCAGCAGCTTGCCGTCCACGACACGGCCCGGCAAGCCGGTTGCCAGCTCAGCTACGATGACCCGAAATTGCTGCGCACCGTCGCGCCAGACCTGCGGTTGCACCGGGCGCTGCGGATAGCGTTCGGCGTGGGCCAGCATCAGCTGCGCCGCAAAGGGCGCGCTGGCACTGGCGTGCGCGGTGCCAAACAACGGCTGGTTGTCGGGCCCGAGGATCAGCACCTCCAGCCCCAGGTGGCCGACCAGCGAGTGCGCCAGCAAGTGGCTTAACTGCGCCAGGTCATCATGCGTTTTTAGACCATCCAGGGTTTGGCGGATCAAGTCCATCTTGCCCACCAGACCAACCTTGTCGAGGTCTTCAAAATGGCGTTCCACAGAGGCCGTGATCAGCAGGCCCAGCGCCAGCAAAACGGATGAGGACACGGCGGCAAACAGCAGCGTCAGCCGGTGCGTCAGACTCAAGCGGCTGCTCAGGCGCATGCCGGTGGCTCCAGCACATAGCCCATGCCGCGCACGGTTCGTATCAGTTTGGGCTCAAACGCATCGTCCACTTTGGCGCGCAGGCGGCGCATGGCGACCTCGATCACGTTGGTGTCAGAGTCAAAGTTCATGTCCCACACTTGCGAGGCAATCAGCGAGCGCGGCAGCACCTCGCCCTGGCGGCGCAGCAGCAGCTCCAGCAGGGCAAATTCCTTGGCGGTGAGGTCGATGCGCTGGCCGGCGCGGCTGACACGTCGGCGCAGCAGGTCCAGCTCCAGATCGGCGGCGTGCAAAAACGGATCGGCTGATGGTTTGCTACCCCGGCGCAGCAGCGTGCGCACGCGTGCCAACAGCTCCGAGAATGCAAAAGGCTTGAGCAGGTAGTCGTCAGCGCCCAGCTCCAGCCCTTTGACCCGGTCGTCGACCGCGTCGCGCGCGGTCAAAAACATCACCGGCAAGTCTTTGCCCGCACGCCGTATACCCGCCAGCACGCCCCAGCCGTCGATGCCGGGCAGCATCACGTCCAGAATGGCCAGGTCAAAATTTTCGGTGAGTGCCAGGTGCAGGCCATCCACGCCATCTCGTGCCAAGTCCACCGTAAAACCCGCTTCACTCAGGCCCTGCTTGAGGTAGTTGCCGGTTTTGGGTTCGTCTTCAACGATGAGGATGCGCATGGGGGCGATTTTGCGTGATTTGCGCAATGGCCCAGAATGGTTGCTGTAGTGGCCATGCGCTGGATTGCCATCTGGGTAAATAACAAAAAAGTAATCTGACGGTCAGCCGTGCGCAGGTACGGGGTGGGCACACTCACGCCATTCATCCACCTTCGATCATTTAACCTTGTAAATAAATCGTATGAAAACCTTTGTTACATATGGCATTACTGCTATTACTTTTGTACTGTCTCAACCCGCTATTGGGCAAGACCACAGCATGCACGGCATGCCCATGGCGCAACAACCTGCAGCCGCCAAAACCGTAGCCGCCGCCGATGCCAGCGCGCTGGGTGAGGGGGTGGTGAAAAAAATCGACAAAGTCAAAGGCACGGTCACGCTGGCGCATGGCGCGCTGCCCAACGGCATGCCGCCCATGACCATGGCCTACAAGGTCAAAGACAAAGCCTGGCTGGAGCCGCTCAAGGCCGGGCAAAAAATCCGTTTTGCCACCGACCCGGCTGACGGCAGCATGACGGTGACCAAAATCGAGTGGGTCAAGTGAACCCGATGCGTTGTTGCGGCGCTCACGCGCCTTGCAATATCAAGCTTTCCTTGAATGACATTGGCCATGACACAAACCGCTGATCGCCGCTGGACGCTGGTGTTTGCCGCCTGGCTGGTGGCCACACTGGCCGCGCTGGGGGCCTTGTTTATGAGTGAAATCATGGGCTTTGCCCCCTGTGTGCTGTGCTGGTGGCAACGTATTTTCATGTTCCCGCTGGTACTGCTGCTGGCGCTGGGCTTGTTCCCGTTCGATGCCAAGGTGTTGCGCTATGCCATGCCGCTGGCGGGCATCGGGCTGCTGGTGGCGGGCTTTCATGTGCTGCTCACCATGGGCATCATCCCGGAGGCGCTGGCCCCCTGCCGCCAGGGCATTCCGTGCAAGACCATCCAGATTGAATGGTTTGGCTTTGTGACGATTCCCTTGCTTTCTTTTCTGGCTTTTTTAACCATCAATGGCCTGCTGCTGGCGGCCTACCGGAGTGCTTCAAAATGAAACAAAAAAATCTGTTTATCGCTGTGCTTGCGGTGGTGCTGCTGGCGTTTGCCGGGGGTGCCTACTTTTATAAAAACCAGCAGGCGCAGCAGGCCGCTGCGTTGACGCAAAAAAACCTGGCCTCGCTGGTGCGCGCCGATGCGCCCACCTTTGGCAACCCGAACGCACCGGTGCACATTGTTGAGTTTTTTGACCCGGCGTGTGGCACTTGCCGCGAGTTTTATCCACTGGTCAAAGCCATGCTGACGGCGCACCCGGACAAGATTCGCCTGAGCTTGCGCTATGCGCCGTTTCACCCCGGCTCCGAGTCGGTGGTGAAGGTGCTGGAGGCTTCGCGCAAACAAGGCAAGTTTGAAGAAACCCTGCAAGCCCTGTTTGCCGCGCAAGACAGTTGGGTCATCAACCACACCTCGCACGCCGAGATGACCGGGCCGATTCTTGAAAAGCTGGGTCTGGACATGGCGCGTCTGCAAAACGATGCCAACGCGCCCGAGGTAGCGGCCATGGTGGCGCGTGACCTGGTGGATGCCAAAACCCTAAATGTGACCATGACCCCAGAGTATTTTGTCAACGGCAAGCCGCTGCCCAGCTTTGGTTTTGAGCAGCTCAAGGCCTTGGTGGACGAAGCCCTGACCAGCACCCGATAGGAATCCCATGAATATGTTTTTAAAAGCCACAGCGCTCGCTGCGTTGGTGGTTGCGGGGGCTGCTGCGCCCGCACTGGCACAAGAGGCTATGCCTGGTGCTGATGTGCCGAGCCTGCTGGCGCTGGCCAAAGTCAACAACCCTGACTACACCAGCATGCGCCACGAGGCCCAGGCCGCCACCGAGCGGGTGACGATGGCCGGGGCGCTGATGGACCCCAAGCTGCGCATTGAATGGATGGACATCACCAAGGGCGGCACGCAGAGCCCTGCGCTGTGGCCCAGCAATACCGGCAGCACCAAATACACCTTCATGCAAGACCTGCCGTGGTGGGGCAAGCGCGACCTGAAGCGTGCCATTGCCGCGCAAGAAGCACAGGCGGTGGACGGCAAAGCGCAGGGCACGTGGGTAGGCCTGGCGGCACAGGTCAAAACCACGCACGCCCAGCGCTATTTTTTGCACGCCACGCGCAAGCTCACCAAAGAATTGCTCGACTTGACCCAGCGACTGGCGCAGGTGGCGCAGGTGCGTTACGCCGGTGGCCTGGCCATGCAGCAGGATGCCATTCGTGCCCAGATGGAACAAATCGCCATGCAGACCGAACTGGTGGCGCTCGACGGCGAGGCGCGCCAAGCCGATGCGCGCTTGAACGCCTTGTTGGCGCGCCCATCCGGCGCGGCGCTGGCTGCCTGGCGTTGGATTTCATCGACTTGGTTAAATCCTTGTCGCCACCAATCAGCCGCTTGAAGGCTTGCATATTCTCTGTTTGGGCGTTGCCGCCGTTCCAGAACATCGGGGCCACTTCTGCACCTTCTTTTGCTGGCAGACCGTCCGAACCCATGCGGAACATCGCTGCTTGCGGGCCAGTGTTGAACCGGGCTTTTTTGCCCGCATGCTGCGCTAGCGCATCTTGATAGAGCTTGATTGCTTGAGGTGAAAAGAAT
>JAVHPS010000379.1:0-5682 GCA_036170715.1 Rhodoferax sp.
GCAATGTACCCGGCCAGGCTTTGGGGTGTAGGCGGCTCATCAAACAGCCGCCCGAGTGTTTTGCGGTAAGCCCGTACCACGCCCACTGCGGCATTGACCATGGGCACGACCTGGGTGGCCATCACCGGGGTGCTGTGGTTGATGCCCATTTGCGCCATGGTTTGCAGGTTGACATCGGCCAGGCCAATCACGTAGCGCTGCGTGTTTTGCTTGTCAATACCGCGCAAAAACTGCACCAGTTCGGGCGTGCCACCAATGAACAACACAATGCGCGGCGTGGCAGCCGTCAATTGTTTGCCAAGTTGTGCCAGATCACCTGTGGGCTGGAACACCTGGAGCCGGATTTTTAACCTGGCGCTGGCCCGTTCCACATCACTGCGGTACAGCGCCTGTTCGGCATCAGACGCATAAATGGCGGCCAGTTCGGCCACCCCCATCACCGACAGCGATTGAAAGGCTCTGGCAATCTGCTCTTGGCGCGAGGCGAAGATCGGAAAGGTGACCGGGTCACCGTCCAAACCGGAGTTTTGCAGCCAGGGGGCAACATGTGCTATTTGGAATTCGTTTTGTTTGAGCAGACCCACCAACTGGCTGGCCACGCGGTCGCCCACCGTACCGGAGAGTGCGACGCAGTGGGGCGTTTTCTTGACACTGTTCAAAGCCTCCTGCAGACGGCCGTTGCTGGCATCGGTATACAACACCAGGTGTTCGACTGGATGGCCATTGATACCCCCGAGACCGTTGATTTCTTGCCAGGCGGCTCGACAACCAATCAAAAAGTCTTTGGAAATGTCAGCTTGGCCGGCGGTGTCGTCCACGATTTGAGCCACTGCCAGGGGGCGCTGCATTCCTGTTTTTGGGGTCGTCTGGGACCAGGCCGGCCATGGGTTGAGCGTAGCCAGACCTGCTGCGCCCAGTAGCTGGCGGCGTCGAATTGATTTTTCTTGCAGTGGGAGGGTCATGATTTATTTGGAAACAGAGGTGGTGATGAACAAGTTGTTGCCGGTGGTCTTTGCATCGTGTTTGGCACGTGCAGCGGCCGAGGCCACTTCCTCTGCGGTAGCAAAGACACCAGGTTGGATCGTGACCACACCAATGGAGAGCGTGGTCAGTGGAAAAAATCGCGCTACGCCATAGCGGTCGTCGGCCTGAATGCCGCCCGCTAAACGTGCGGGTTCGTCAAACAGGTTCACGGCTTGCACGGCAAATTCGTCAATGATCTGCTGGCATTGCGTTTGCCAGTTGCTGCTTTGGTACAAAAGCACCAAGTCATCACCACCGACATGGCCGACAAAATCGCGTTGCGGGTCGCAATGGGCCAACGCAATCCGGGCCACCAGGCGGATCATTTCATCACCACGCCAATAGCCATACTGGTCATTGAAGGGTTTGAAGTTGTTCAGGTCGGCATAGCAGGCCACAAAGTCAGCGCCACTGTGCAGCAGCCGCTCAATGTGTTGGCTGATGGGAATGTTGCCTGGCAAAAAAGTCAGCGGGTTGGCGTGGCGCGCCGCCTCAATGCGTGTTTCTGTGACCGATCGCACCAATTGCTCACCCGTACCCAGGCCTGCATAGCGCCCGTTGTCGGTGACGATAAACCCATCGCTCAGGTAGCGCTGGTCGTCTGAGGTCAGGATGCCTACCAGGTCATCTACGTTGTGCTTGCGTTCAATCAGGCGCGGAGCCATGTTGGCATGAACCAAACATGATTTTTTACCCCAAATCTCACGGTAATACAGCTTGCTGAATTCGTTCATGAAGAGCGAGCGGTTGATGATGCCCAGTGGGCGCGTGCCGTCCAGCACGGCCACTGCATGCAAGCGCGGATGTTCCATGAACAATTGCGCCAGGGTTTCATTGGAGGTAAAGGGGGTCACTGTGGGTGCATCCTGTACTGCCAAGCGGTGCAGCGCGCCCGCATTGGAGGCGCGTCGCAACTCGGGGAACACCGCCACCCTGCGGTCTTGCATGACCCGCAGCGCCTGGGGTTCAACCTGCTCGCGCGGCGCAGGGGCGGGGCGGCCCAGCAAGTAGCCCTGTCCGTAGCAGATGCCCAGGTCGCGCAGCACCCGCAATTCGTCTTCGGTCTCGATGCCTTCGGCCACCAGTGCCGAGCCAAATACATCGGCGATCTGTTGCAAAGCCTGAATGGTTTTGAGTTTGTCGGCGTGTTGACAGATATTTTTGGTGAAGTATTTGTCAATCTTCACGTATTCGGGCTTGAGCTGCGACCACAGCCGCAGGCTGGAGCGGCCATCGCCAAAATCGTCCAGCGCCAGCGACACGCCGGCTGAACGGATATCGGACACTACGCTGGCCAGTTCATCCATGTCGGCCACGCGTTCGTATTCGGTGATCTCCAGCACCAGCATGCGTGGCAACACACCATAGCCATGCAGCATTTCCAGCAGGGCATTGCGGCCACGCTGCTTTAACACTTGCACCAATACCCCGGCGCTGATGTTGACGAACAAGCGTCCTGATTCGCACAAGCAGCCCCAATGGGCGAGTTGCACCGCGATGCAGAGGTTTTCAAATTCAAAATTCAAGCCTTCTTGTGCGGCCGCTGCCAGCAGCACGTCAGGGCTGTGAAAAGCGCTGCTATGCGGCCCTCTGATCAACGCTTCGTGGGCATGAATGCGGCCATCGCTGAGCGACACAATCGGTTGAAAGACCGGGCTGAGTGCGTTGTGGCGAAGCAGTCCGGCCAGTGGTCCGCGGCCAGACCGAAGCGTCGCAGATTGCAAGGCTGCGGGCATGAAATGGACGTTTGTGTCCAAGCTGATTTGACGTTTGGCGGTGACGGGGGTTGACATGGGTGCACCTGCTTTTTGGAAGTCCAACGAACTCCAGCATAAAAAGCCAACATGACACCCTCAAGTCATTTGTGTGTCGGTTTGATGACGGGCATCAAGCGCTTCAGGTACTGTTTGGTGCGGCTTGGGGTGGTGTTGCATGGGCAAACACTGCAGCAATTCCAGGTGGCCGTCCAGATGCTCTGCCAGCGCACTGCAGCTCTCGACCCAATCCCCATCATTGCAGTACATGACACCGTCGATGCTGCGCATGGCGGCGCGATGGATATGGCCGCACACCACGCCCTGGTAGCCACGACGTTGGGCCTCATGCGCCACCGCCACTTCAAAGTCGGTGACATACATCAACGCCTGCTTGACTTTGTGTTTGAGGTAGGCCGAAAGTGACCAATACGGCAGGCCCAGTTTGGCGCGTGCCTGGTTCAGATAGCGGTTGAGTTTGAGCGTGAATTCATACAGGTTGTCACCCAGGTAGGCCAGCCATTTGGCGCATTGCACCACGCCGTCAAAGTAGTCACCATGTGTGACCCACAGGCGGCGGCCATCGGCCGTGGTGTGAACGGCATCCGTCATCACCTCGATGCCACCGAACTGATGCCCTACAAAGTGGCGTGCAAATTCGTCGTGGTTGCCGGGTACAAAGACCACCTGGCAGCCCTTGCGCGCCCGGCGTAGCAGTTTTTGCACCACATCGTTGTGTGCTTGTGGCCAGTACCAACTGCGTCGCAATTGCCAGCCATCAACGATGTCCCCGACCAGGTAGAGGTAGTCGCTGGGGTGTGTTTTCAAAAAATCCAGCAAGGCGGATGCTTGACAGCCGGGCGTGCCCAAATGCACATCCGAGATGAAAATGGCACGGTATTTGGGTTCGGTCAAAAGGGCTCCTTGAGGGGTTTTCAAGGCTGATCTTCACGTACCCACATGACGAAGTTATGGCAATTGGATGACGATCAGGTGACAAGCGGGTGTCAGGCTTTAAGCCACTGGCGGATTTGTGCCAGCACCCATGCGGTGTCGTCCAGTGGCAAGTCATGGCCGGCATGGGGGTGCAGACGCAGTGCACATTGCCAGCGCTGCGCCAGCGCCAATGAGCAGGCGGGGTTGACCAGGTGATCGGCCTGGCTGGCCAGCAACAGCGTGGCTACTTTGGGGCGGCCGCGCGGGGCGCAAAAGCGGGCGGCCGCCAGCAATTGCCGTGCCGTGTTGGCACGCGACACCGGGTGGTTTTGACGTAACGCGACCCACTGTGCCAGCACCTCGTCATGCGGCTGGTTGCTGGTTATGTGCATGATGGCCGCTTCCGATTGCAACGCCGTGGTTTTCGGCCACAACAGCCGCAGCAGATGCCGGTAGTTGGCGGGTTGCAGCCGTTGGTAAAACGCGCTGTAGGGGCGCATGCTGGTGTTGATCAGCACGTTCACGGCCACCTCTTGCGGGTACGCATCGGCCCAATCCACCGCTACCATGGCACCCAGTGACAGGGCCAGCAGGTGATAGGGCGGTGCATGGCCCTGGGCATTGAGCTGGGTGCGGCAATTGGTCACCATGTCGCGCACCTGTGTTGGGCTGCGTTGCCGGTGCAGTGCACCGTTGCCCGGCAAGTCCAGTGAGGTGATTTGGTTGCCGGGCAGGGCACGTTCAAACGCTGCAACAAACTGGCCCCAGTGGCCACTTTCGCGGCTCAGTCCACGCAAAAAAATCCAATGGGCCATGGCGCTCAGTACCAATCTTCCAGTGCCAAGGCATGCTGTTGCGCACGTGTTTCTGGCGCGGGCAGCCAGAGCGTGTGGCCGCAGGCCGCGCGGCCTAAAAAGTCCAGCAACAACTGGTGTTGACGCAGCACGCGCTGCTGCCGATGCTCAATCAGAGGGTTAAAAATGCCGTGGCGTGAGAACAATTGGCGCGGATTTTTTTTGACCCACAGCCAGGAGCCCATTTCCAGCGTCAGGGGCAAGAACACGGCATCAGGTTGCGTATTCGATTGGCGGTACAAATAGTCCCACAGGTCGCCATGCGCGAGGTATTGCAGGCTTTGCGGCTCAATGATGTAGCGGTGGTGGCTGTGCGATTGCACAAAAATGCTTTTCAGGGCGTGCATTTCTGCCAGGTGTTTGATCGGTGTACGGGTATGGGCGTAGGGAAACCAGAGCCTGTCTGCAGTGCCAAAGCCGGAATGGCAGTCCACGCTCAGGCTAAAACTGCGTGACAGCAGCTCGGTGCTCACCACCTCGCAAATCGCTTGGTTCTCCAGCTCCATGGGCTGGCCTTTAGGGCCCCGATACCAGGGCAGGCCGGCACTGAAGCGCTGCCCCCCAACCATGAACGGCACCGGCTCAAGCGCTTCTATCGGCGCGTTGCGCATCAGGTCTACCCCGTTGGGGTTGGCGCGCGTGCCCAGCGCCATGCCGCCTGGGTTGACGATGGGCATGAAGACCAGGCGTACCGATTCCAGTTGCCGGTGCAGTGTGCTGTCCCATGGCAGGCGCATCACCAGGTTTTGCAAGTACGAGATGACCACCCCTGCACCGATGCGTTCCAGCCCATGCACACCACCAAAATAGCCTACCGCAGGCACGTCTGGCGACGGGTTCCCCAGTGTGATCACATGCACTGGGTAGCTGCCGTGCGGCAGGTTGACTTGGCACGCAACGCGGGTGTGCAGCCAGCGGCTACCCAGCTCGATGATGCGTTCCAGCGCCACCAGCTCGGCCAGTTCAGGGCTGCCCGCTGTGGACTGACACCAAGTTGTCATGGATGGTCGCTAACGTGTAGGAGTATGTTTTTCATAACCTGGAGCCTTCACACCATGTGGCACAAAACTGGTTTCATTCGCTTGATGGCCGTACCCGCTTGTGTGGTGTGTGGC
>JAVHPS010000380.1:0-1210 GCA_036170715.1 Rhodoferax sp.
AGTTTGGCTGCTGCCCACCAGCCAATGTCACCGGCGGCGTTGGCCCACACCACGTTCAGGCCCGGGGCGTGGATCAGGCTGGCCGCGTCGCGCGCTTTGGCCAGGGTGTTGGCACGGTTCAGGTCATAAAAGGCTTGCAGAATGGGGTTGTCGGTTTGCAGAAACGTCCACCACATGGCCACCGGGGCGCTGCCTGCGGTGTTGCCCAAGGGGTCGCGAAATGCCTGGCTGATGAGGGGGCCGTGGGGCGAGCGCTGCAGTTGCAGCTTGATGCTTTTGCCACCCTTGACCTTGATGATTTCTTCGCTGCTGACCAGGTCAACCCACTGGCCGTTGGCCCAGACCTGGTTGGTGTTTTGCGGGTTGACCTTTTCTGCAATCAGGTCAAGGTCGTCGTTCTGGAACATGGTCAGACTCCAGCCAAATTGCTGGTTGTGTCCCAGCAGCGCGCTGGCGTTGAGGGCCTGAAAATTGCCATACAACTCAAAGCCGGGCATGCTCAGGTGTGCCTCGTACCAGACTGAGGGCAGGGCAAAACCAATGTGTGGGTCACCGGCCAGCAGCGGTTTGCCGCTGGAGGTGCGCGTGCCCGACACGACCCAGGCGTTGCTGCCCTCAAACAGGGGCACACCGGCCAGCTCTTGCGCCGTCTGGCTGGCTTGAGCCAGCTGGTTCAGAGCCGACCAGTCGGGTGCGGCGGGTGGGCTGGGGCGGGGCGTGGGGCTGCGCAGGGCGGTGGGGGGTGCTTTTTCAAGCACGCCCTGCGGATTCCAGTCGAGGTCGAAGATGGACAAATAGGCCTCACCCAACTCGTCACGCACGTAGGTCAGCAGCGGTTCGGTTTTGAAGGCGGCGGCAAAACTGTAGGCCAGGTAGCCCGACACGGCCACCGTGTCTTCCAGTGTGAACGGTCGTTTGGGAATGCCCAGCAGATCAAATTCGAATGGCGCAGGGTGGCTAGCCTGAAATTGGTTGACACCGTCCAGATACGCGCTTTGCGCCATGATGGCCGGACTTTGCAAGTCCATGGCGGCCACGGTTTTGAGCGCATGCGCGCGCAAACCCAGGGTGCGAAACAGCTTGTCCACCTTGATCAGCTTGTAGCCCAGCACTTCAGCCAGTTCACCCTGCGCCAGGCGGCGCACCATTTCCATTTGGAACAAGCGGTCTTGCGCATGCACATAGCCCAGTGCCCGGTACAGGTCGGGCT
>JAVHPS010000381.1:0-24411 GCA_036170715.1 Rhodoferax sp.
GCAACATCGTCGTCAAAGGCACGGCGCGCAAGGTGCGCAAGCTCTACCACGGCAAGGTGCTGGCCGGTTTTGCCGGTGCCACTGCCGATGCTTTTACGCTGTTTGAACGCTTTGAAGCCAAACTCGAAAAGCACCAAGGCCACCTGACACGCGCCGCCATCGAGCTCACCAAAGACTGGCGCACTGACCGCGTGCTGCGTCGGCTTGAGGCGATGCTGGCCGTAGCCGACCTGGAGGCATCACTCATCATCACCGGCAACGGCGACGTGTTGGAGCCCGAAAACGGCATTGTCACCATCGGCTCTGGTGGCGCTTATGCCCAGGCCGCGGCTACCGCTTTGTTGAACCACACCGAACTGTCAGCCTCTGACATCGTCAAGAAATCGCTGGAAATTGCAGGTGAGATTTGCATCTACACCAACATGAACCACACGATCGAGAGTCTTTAATACCATGTGGGGCAGATCAAGAATTGCCTAGCAATTTTGTGCTGCCCCCCTTCATCTTGTCGGATGTCCGGCTGTTTGTCTTGCGGTTCAGCCTCAGGATCACTCACTGATTAAAGTTATTTGCCATGTCCTCCCTCACCCCCCAACAAATCGTTGCCGAACTTGACAAACACATCGTCGGCCAGCAGCAAGCCAAACGTGCCGTGGCCATTGCGCTGCGCAACCGCTGGCGACGCCAGCAAGTCAGTGCCGACTTGCGCACCGAGATCACGCCCAAAAACATCCTGATGATCGGCCCCACCGGGGTCGGTAAAACCGAAATAGCACGCCGCCTGGCACGCCTGGCCGATGCACCATTTATCAAGGTTGAAGCCACCAAATTCACCGAAGTGGGCTATGTGGGCAAGGATGTAGATGCCATCATCCGCGACCTGGCCGACATTGCGGTCAAACAAACCCGGCAGGCCGAGACCCACAAAGTGCGCGCCCGAGCTGAAGATGCCGCCGAAGACCGGGTGCTGGACATTTTGATTCCGCCCGCGCGTCAGGAATTTGGTGTCGTGCCCGAGAACGAGCCCGAAAGCACCGCGCGCCAGACCTTTCGAAAAAAACTGCGTGAAGGTCAACTCAACGACCGCGAGATTGAACTTGAAGTGGCGCAAAACGCACCCCAGCTCGAGATCATGGGACCGGCCGGCATGGAAGAAATGACCGAACAATTGCGCGGTATGTTTGGCCAACTCAACCAGGCAAAAAAACAAAAACGCAAACTCAACATTGCCGAGGCTCTGAAACTGCTGGTGGAAGAAGAAGCCGCCAAACTGGTCAACGAGGAAGAGATCAAAACCCAGGCGCTGCAGATGCTGGAACAAAACGGCATTGTGTTCATTGACGAGATCGACAAGGTCACCTCGCGTGCCGAGGGCAACGGCGCTGAAGTGTCACGCCAGGGCGTGCAACGCGACTTGTTGCCGCTGGTGGAAGGTACCACGGTGTCCACCAAGTACGGCATGGTCAAAACCGACCACATTCTGTTCATTGCCTCGGGCGCTTTTCATTTAAGCAAGCCCAGTGACTTGATTCCCGAGTTGCAAGGTCGCTTTCCAATCCGGGTCGAGCTGCAGTCGCTTTCGGTTGAAGACTTCGTGGCTATCCTGACGCAAACCACCGCGTCCCTGGTCAAACAATACCAAGCCTTGCTGGCCACCGAACAAGTCACCATTGACTTCACGTCCGAGGGTATTCAACGCCTGGCACAAATTGCTTTTGACGTGAATGAGCGCACCGAAAACATTGGCGCACGCCGACTCTCTACCGTGATGGAACGGCTGCTTGACGAGGTCAGTTTCAACGCCAGCAACCTGACCGGCCAAACGATTTCAGTGGATGCCGCTTACGTCGAGTCCCGCCTGGAAGAACTCAGCAAGAACGAAGATTTGAGCAGATATATATTGTGATATTTGCGGGGCAGATCTTCAGCTCTGTCCCCAACTGATTGAGTTTGCGGGGCAGATCTTCAGCTCCGCACCAAAATCCTCACACATCACTTTCAGAGCCCTCTCTAAGTGCTTCATTACAAACGATTTTTATCGCTTTGTTACCTTTGAAGTTGACTCTAAGTCCTTGATTTCATTGTAAAAAAATGTTGTAAACAGGTTTGCAGCGTTTGTTTTTGCTGATACAGTGCAAAAAAGTGCAATTTAGTGGTGAATTGTGCTTTTCAAGCACCAGCTTTATTCATTCATCAAAGGTTTGCACACGTGTTTCAAGGGGCTTCCTCACTCAGTCTTGATGCCAAAGGTCGGCTCTCCGTGCCGACCCGGCATCGTGACGTGCTGAGTGCCACGGCCTCAGGGCAGCTCACCATCACCAAACACCCGCACGGCTGCCTGATGATTTTCCCGCGCCCCGAGTGGGAAAAATTCCGTGAACGTATTGCCGCCTTGCCCATGGATGCCCAATGGTGGAAGCGAATTTTTCTGGGCAATGCCATGGATGTGGAACTGGATGCAACCGGTCGGGTATTGGTGTCGCCCGAATTGCGTGCCGCAGCAGGCATTGCCAAAGAATCGGTGCTGCTGGGCATGGGCAACTTCTTTGAGTTGTGGGACAAGGCTACCTACGACGCGCAAGAAGCCAAGGCCATGCAGGGCGACATGCCCGATGTCTTCAAAGACTTTTCTTTCTGAAGGCCTGCGGTGCAAACGCCATGGACACACACCACCGTTTTATTGGGTGAAGCAGTCGACGCTTTGCTGGGTTCAGACACGCCTAAGCTGACTTCAAGCGCCGCGCAAACGTATGTCGATGCCACCTTTGGCCGCGGCGGCCACAGCCGCAAGATTCTGTCCCGCCTGGGTTCAGATGCACGCCTGATCGCTTTTGACAAAGACCTGGAGGCGCTGGCCGAGGCCGCCACCATCCGCGACCCGCGTTTTTCCATTCGCCACGAGGGCTTCAGCCATTTGGGCGAGCTGCCACCGGCCAGCGTGGCCGGGGTTTTGTTGGACCTGGGCATCAGCTCACCCCAGGTGGACAACCCGGCGCGTGGTTTCAGTTTCAGATCGAACGGCCCCCTTGACATGCGCATGGACACCACCCGGGGGGTGAGCGTGGCCGAGTGGTTGGCCAGTGCAGAAGTGGACACCCTGACGGAGGTAATACGTGAATATGGCGAAGAACGGTTTGCTGGCCCCATTGCAAAGGCGATTGTTGCGCGCCGACAGGCTCGGGGCCCCCTTGTCTCCACCGCTGAACTGGCCCAGCTCGTGGCTGACACGGTCAAAACCCGCGAGCCGGGCAAGGACCCTGCAACGCGCACATTTCAGGCTTTTCGGATTTTCATCAACGCCGAGCTTGAAGAGCTGCAACAGGCGCTAGCGGCTTCGCTGCAGGTGTTGCAACCTGGGGGTCGACTGGTGGTGATCAGCTTTCACTCGCTCGAAGACCGTATCGTCAAACAATTCATTGCCAAGCATGCCAAGGAAGTGTTTGACCGCCGGGCCCCCTTTGCCGCACCACACGTGATGCAGTTCAAGGCCCTGGGGCGCATCAAACCCAGCGACGCTGAAATTGCCGCCAACCCGCGTGCGCGCAGCGCCATCATGCGCGTGGCTGAACGCACTGACCATGCCGCACCGGAGCAGCACGCATGATGCGGCTTAATCTTGTGCTGGTGCTCGGTGTGGTGCTCAGTGGCTTGTACCTGGTCAATGTGCAGTACGAGTCGCGCCGCCTGTATGCCGATCTGGACCGGGCCAAGGCACAAGCGCACCGCCTGACTGCGGACAACGAGCGCCTGCAAGTTGAAAAACGCACGCAAGCCACTTCAGCGCGGGTCGAGCAATTGGCACGCACCCAGCTGCAGATGCACACAGCCACACCTGGCCTGACCACCTATGTGGCTTACAACCCAGCCCCGGCTTCATCCGCAGCCCAGGGCATTGCCGGTACAGCAGCGCAAAGGCAACAGCCATGAGCCGCAGCATCACCTACACCTCCAGCCCGCTGCTGGCCAGCCCCACCCCGGTGTGGCGCAGCAAGTTGATTGTGGCCGCCATTGCGCTAGGTTTTGCGGGTCTTGTCGGCCGTGCGGTCTATATCCAGGTGATCGAAAACGACTTTTTTCAGCACCAAGGGGAAGTGCGTTTTGCCCGCACCCTGTCCCTGCCCGCCAACCGGGGCCGCATTCTGGACCGCAACGGCGTGGTGCTGGCCTCCAGCATCCCGGTACCGAGCATTTGGGCCATTCCAGAAGACGTACCGCGCGACCCGGCGCAACTCAAAGCGCTTGCCAAACTGCTTGGCATGTCTTTGAGCGAGTTGAACAAAAAACTCGAAGACGAAGACAAAACCTTTGTCTGGCTACGCCGCCAGGTCGATGAATCGGTCGGCAAAGCAGTGCTGGCACTGGGTATCAAAGGCATTTATGAGCGCAAGGAATACAAGCGCCAGTACCCCGAAGGCGAATCCGCTGCCCATGTGGTGGGCTTCACCAACGTGGAAGACTTGGGCCAGGAAGGCATGGAGCTGGCCTTCAACAAAGAGCTGGGGGGGCGCAATGGATCCCGGCGCGTTATCAAAGACCGCATGGGCCGGGTGGTGGAAGACATGCGCGAGCAAATCGCACCGGTCGATGGACGTGACCTGCAACTCAGCCTGGACAGCAAGGTGCAATTTTTTGCCTACCAGGCACTCAAAGAAGCGGTGCAAAAACACAAGGCCAAAGCGGGTGGCATTGTGGTGCTGGACGTGCAAACCGGCGAAGTGCTGGCACTGGCCAACTACCCCAGTTACACCCCGGGCAAACGGCAAAACCTCAGCGGCGAGCAACTGCGCAACCGCACCCTCACCGACAGTTTTGAGCCCGGCTCCACCATGAAGCCGTTTGTCATTGGCCTGGCGCTCAACACCGGCCGTGTCACCCCCGAGAGCACGGTGCAAACCGCGCCGGGCCGACTCACCATTGGCAGCGCCACCATCAGCGACTCGCATGCCCATGGCATTCTCACCGTCAATGAAGTGATTCAAAAATCAAGCAACATCGGCACCGCCAAAATTGCCCTGCAAATGCCCGCGCGCGAGATGTGGGAGATGTTCAGCAACGTCGGCTTTGGCCAGAAGCCCCAAGTCCCGTTTCCGGGTGCGGTCAGTGGTCGGCTGCGCCCCTACAAGGGCTGGCGTCCCATTGAGCAGGCCACCATGAGCTACGGCTATGGCCTGTCGGTGAGCCTGATGCAACTGGCGCACGCTTACACCATCTTTGGTCGCCATGGCGACCTGGTGCCGCTGTCGATGCTCAAGGTGTCCGCGCCGGTTGCCGGTCAACCCGTGTTCAGCCAAAAAGTGGCGCTGGACGTGCGCCACATGCTGCACCTGGTCGTGGGGCCCGGCGGCACGGCACAAAAAGCACAGACCATGGGCTACTCGGTGGGTGGCAAAACCGGCACCGCCAACAAACAGGAAGGGCGAGGCTACGCGGCCAAAAAATACCGGGGCGTGTTTGCCGGACTGGCCCCCATTGACGCGCCACGCATTGCCGTGGCGGTGATGATCGACGAGCCAACCAATGGCCAATACTTCGGCGGCGATGTGGCCGCCCCGGTGTTCAGCCAGGCAGTGCAGCAAACCCTGAAAGTTCTGGGCATTGCCCCTGACATCTCGGTCAAGCCCCAAGTCATCACCGATGCGGTGGAGGAAAGTTTCTGATGCCTACCCCGCTCCACACCCCGGAACTGGCCGTGGCCTGGTTGCATGCGCGCCTCACCGGCCAGCTGCAAAGTGACAGCCGCAAGGTGCGCCCGGGCGACGGCTTTCTGGCCTGGCCGGGTGCAGCCACCGATGCGCGCACCCACGTGGCAAGCGCATTGGCCGCTGGTGCCAGCGCCTGCCTGGTGGAACACAGCGGAGTCGATGCCTTTGCCTTGAACGACGCACGGGTGGCCACCTACTTGAACCTGAAGGCCGACAGTGGTCTGATCGCCAGCGCCTGGTTCAAGCACCCCAGCAGGCAACTGGCCGTGCTGGCGGTGACGGGCACCAACGGCAAAACATCAAGCACCTGGTGGATTGCTCAGGCGCTCTCAAATTTAAAGCACGTAGCGCCCATCCCATGCGGGGTAATAGGCACTTTAGGCATTGGCATACCGCCCCATGTGGTCAGCACTGGCCTGACCACCCCGGACCCACTGGCGCTGCAAGCCGCATTCGCCGACTTTGCCGCGCAAGGTCACCAAGCCTGTGCCATTGAGGCCTCGTCCATCGGCCTTGAAGAGCAGCGCCTGGCGGGCACGCAGCTGCACACGGCGGTGCTCACCAACCTGACGCAAGACCATCTGGACTACCACGGCGACATGACCCGCTACGGCGCAGCCAAAGCCCGGCTGTTTGCCTGGCCGGGCTTGCGCGCGGCCGTGATCAATGTGGATGACCCCTTTGGCCTGGCGCTGGCCAGCGACCTGGCTACAAACGCGCCCGGGCTGGACCTGTGGACTTGCGCCATGACGCACAGCGCCAGCCACACGGCGCGGCTGCAAGCCCAGGACATCCGCTACCGCGCACAAGGTCTGGTTTTCAGCGTGGTGGAGGGAGCCACACGCCTGGAACTCAGCACCCAACTCATCGGGGCCTACAACGTGTCCAACCTGCTGGGTGTGATCGCTACCCTGCGCAGCCTGGGCGTGCCGTTGGCCGCAGCCGTGGATGCATGCCAGCACTTAACCCCCGTACCGGGCCGCATGGAATGTGTCACAGCACCCGGTCAACCCCTGGTGGCCGTGGACTACGCCCACACCCCGGATGCACTGGCGCAGGCACTGGATGCACTGCACCCCATGGTGCAAGCACGCGGTGGCCAATTGTGGTGTGTATTCGGTTGTGGGGGTGACCGCGACACCAGCAAACGCCCGGTCATGGGTGCGGTGGCGGCGGCCCACGCGGACCGCGTGGTGGTCACCAGCGACAACCCGCGCAGCGAGTCCCCCGATGCCATCATCAGCCAGATTTTGCTCGGGCTCGAAGGCCACCCAGAGGTGCAAGTGGAACCCGACCGGGCCCGCGCCATTGCCCAAACCCTGGCGCAAGCAGCGCCCAACGACGTGCTGCTGCTGGCCGGCAAGGGCCACGAGGACTACCAGGAAATCGCAGGGCAACGTTTTCCTTTTTCCGACATCGCCCAAGTACGCTGTGCACTCGGTCTGTCGGCCCCACAGGAGTCGCCCGCATGAGCGCCATGATGAACTTGCAGCAAGTGGCCCAGTGGCTGCCCCAGGCGCAAGCCCTGCTGAGCGGCATCAACCCGGCCGAGCTGCGGGTGCAGCGCGTGCACACCGACAGCCGCAGCATTCAACCCGGCGACCTGTTTGTGGCACTGCGCGGCGAACGTTTTGATGCCAATGACTTTCTGGCGCAAGCCAAACGCCAAGGTGCGGTAGCGGCCATTTGTCAAGGTGCAGATGCTGCCGAGAAACTGGCACAGGCCGGGTTGCCCGGCTGGGTCGTGGCCGACACCAAACAGGCCCTGGCGCAGCTGGCCACCCACTGGCGCGCGCAATTCACGCTGCCGTTGATTGCAGTGACTGGCTCCAACGGCAAAACCACCGTCACACAAATGATTGCCAGCATCCTGCGTGCCTGGCAGGGTGACGCGGCCTTGGCCACCCAAGGCAATTTGAACAACGACATAGGCGTGCCGCTGACCGTGCTGCGCCTGCGCCCGCCGCATCGCGTGGCCGTGGTCGAGCTGGGCATGAACCACCCCGGTGAAATAGCCACCCTGGCGACCATGGCACAGCCCACCGTGGCACTGGTCAACAACGCCCAGCGCGAGCACCTGGAGTTCATGGCCACGGTGGCCGCCGTTGCACAAGAAAACGGCGCAGTCATTGACGCTCTGCCCGCCTCCGGCACAGCGGTTTTCCCGACCGACGATGCCTTCAGCGGTTTATGGGCCAAGAAAACCGGTGCGCGCGCGCGTCTGTGTTTTGCTCAAGCAGAAGTCACTGCGAGCGCAGCGCGGCAGTCCATGCAGCCGGAAGTCCTAGATGGCAGAGTCGCTATCGCGCCCGCGCCAGCAACAGTACACGCCATGCAAGCAGTCTGGTCCGGCGCGGCGTGGCAGGTCAGCGCCATGACACCGCAAGGTGAATTGGACTACGCCTTGCACATTGCCGGTGCACACAACGTCAAGAATTCTCTGGCCGCCGTGGCGTGCGCCTTGGCCGCGGGTGTGCCACTGGATGCCATTGCGCAGGGGCTGGCTGCCTTTGAACCGGTGAAAGGGCGTTCACGGGCGCTGCAAGTCACCTACCTGGGCCACCCCATCACGCTGGTGGACGACAGTTACAACGCCAACCCGGACTCGGTGCGCGCCGCCATTGAGGTGCTGGCCGCCCTGCCCGCACCGCGTCTGTTGGTGCTGGGTGACATGGGTGAGGTCGGCAATCAAGGCCCGGCTTTCCACCGCGAAGCGTTGCAACTGGCGTTGGAAAAAAATATAGAAAAAGTGCTTGTGACCGGTATATCTACTGGGCAAGCTGCTATTGAATTTAATTCAATTGAAGTCCACCCCGACATGTCGGCACTGCAGGCCGCGGTGCTGGCTGCCCTGCCCGAGGTGCACAGCGTGCTGGTCAAAGGCTCGCGCTTCATGAAGATGGAACAGGTGGTGCAAGCCATCGAAGCCGCCACCCACACCCTCCCCAAGGAGCCCCAGACATGTTGATCTGGCTGACCCAATGGCTGCAAAGCCTGTACCCGGACTGGGGCTTTTTGCGCGTCTTCCAGTACCAGACCTTTCGCGCCGTGATGGCCGCGCTGACCGCCTTGCTGCTCGGGCTGGCTGCGGGCCCGTACGTGATTCGCCGCCTGACCGAACTCAAAATCGGCCAGCCGATTCGCGGCTACGGCATGGAAAGCCACCACGTCAAAAGCGGCACGCCCACCATGGGCGGCGTGCTGATCTTGCTGTGCATTGCGCTGTCCACCCTGCTCTGGTTTGACTGGAGCAACCGCTTTGTCTGGATCGTGCTGCTGGTGACGCTGGGCTTTGGCGCGATTGGCTGGTCAGACGACTGGCGCAAAGTGGTCAACAAAGACCCTGAGGGCATGCCCTCGCGCGAGAAATACCTGTGGCAATCGCTCATCGGTCTGGTGGCCGCCCTGTACCTGGTGTTCTCGATTTCAGAAAACACCAACTACCGGGTGCTTGAACTGTTCTTTACCTGGATTCAGTCGGGCTTTGACATGAGCCTGCCACCCAAGGCCGGGCTGATGCTGCCGTTCTTCAAGGAAATCAGCTACCCGCTGGGGGTGCTGGGCTTTGTCATTCTGAGTTACCTGGTGATCGTCGGCTCCAGCAACGCGGTCAACCTGACCGATGGCCTGGACGGCCTGGCGATCATGCCGGTGGTGCTGGTGGGGGCCTGCCTGGGCGTGTTTGCCTACGTCACCGGCAACGTGGTGTTTGCCCGCTACCTGTTTTTGCCGCACATCCCCGGCGCGGGTGAGCTGATGATTTTTTGCGCTGCCATGGCCGGGGCTGGTCTGGCCTTTTTGTGGTTCAACACACACCCGGCGCAAGTGTTCATGGGCGATGTCGGCGCGCTGGCGCTGGGCGGCGCACTGGGCACCATCGCCGTCATCGTGCGCCAAGAGATTGTGCTGGCCATCATGGGCGGTGTGTTTGTGGCTGAGGCCCTGTCGGTGATGCTGCAAGTGACGTATTTCAAGTACACCAAAAAACGCTTTGGTGAAGGTCGGCGCATTTTGAAAATGGCACCCCTGCACCACCATTTTGAAAAAAGCGGCTGGAAAGAAACCCAGGTGGTGGTGCGCTTCTGGATCATCACCATGCTGTTGTGTCTGGTCGGCCTGTCCACCTTGAAGCTGCGCTAAGCCATGTTGTACCTGCAAGACCAACACGTATTGATTCTGGGCCTAGGGGCTTCCGGGTTGGCCATGGCGCGCTGGTGCACGCGCTGCGGCGCAGTGGTAACGGTGGCCGACACGCGCCCTGCGCCGCCCCAGTTGGCCACGCTGCAGCGCGACCTGCCCGCCGCCCAATTTGTCAGTGGCGCGCTCGATGCAGCCCTGCTGCAAGGCACAGACGTGTGCGCGGTGTTCCAAAGCCCAGGCTTGAGCCCGGCTCAGGTTGCACCTGTTTTGGAAGCAGCTAAGGCAATGAATATAAGGGCTACTGGCGAATTAGCCTTATTTTCACAAGCCTTGATACAACTCCAGGCAGCGCGTGGCTACCAGCCCAACGTGTTGGCCATTACCGGCACCAACGGCAAAACCACGGTGACCTCGCTCACCGGGCAACTGGTGGCCCGCGCGGGCAAAAGCGTGGCCGTGGCCGGCAACATTGGTCCCACGCTGCTCGACACGCTGGGGCAGGCACTGGACACGGATGCCCTGCCCGAGGTCTGGGTGCTTGAGCTTTCCAGCTTTCAACTCGACGGTGACACCACCTTTGAGCCCAGCGCCGCTGCGGTGCTCAACATCACCCAAGACCACTTGGACTGGCACGGTTCGATGGCGGCTTACACCCAAGCCAAAAGCCACATTTTTGGCCAACAGGGCGTGATGGTGCTCAACCGCGAGGACGAGTTGGTGATGCAAATGTTGCCACCTCCCATCAAGGTGAAATTGCAAAAGCCGCAGCAACGTGACTGCATTCTGTTTGGCGGCAACCTGCCACAGCGCCCTGGTGACTTTGGCATTGAATCGGTTAACGGCATGACCTGGCTGGTGCGTGCGCTGCCAGCGGATGAAACCATCAAGTTGCGCAAGGGCGATGTGCCTGAAGTTCACATCCAGCGCCTGATGCCTGCCGACGCGCTGCGCATTCGGGGCCGGCACAACGCCATCAACGCCTTGTCAGCACTGGCCTTGGCCAGCGCCGCCGGTTGTGCCCTGGCCCCCATGCTCTATGGCCTGCGCGAATACCGGGGTGAACCGCACCGGGTACAAGCCGTGGGATTGATCGCCGGTGTGGAGTTTTTTGACGACAGCAAGGGCACCAATGTCGGGGCTACCGTGGCCGCCCTGCAGGGTCTGGGGGCGGAGCGCCGGGTGGTGGTGATTTTGGGCGGTGTGGGCAAGGGGCAAGACTTCAGCCCGCTGTTGGATCCGGTGCGCCGTTTTGTCCGCGCCGTGGTGCTGATCGGACAGGACGCGCCGCTGATTCGCTCCGCCCTGGCAGATGCCCACGTGCCCCTGCTCGATGCCAACAGCATGGCCGATGCGGTGACCCAAGCCAATGCCCAAGCCCGCTCGGGTGACGCGGTACTGATGTCACCCGCCTGTGCCAGCTTTGACATGTTTGACAACTACGAGCACCGGGCGCGGGTGTTTGTGCAGGCGGTTCACGCCCTGGCCCTTGAGGCCGGTGTGCTGCTGGAGGGCGACGCATGAGCCAGACTGCTTCTCGCCCCTTTGGTTTTACCAGTTTGTCGGCGCTCTTGGGCTGGTTTGGACGTGGCAAATCAGGCGACACCGAGGTACTGCCGGTGCGTTTGGGGGGCAGTCACCGTTCGGCCACCGGCAGCACCCCGACCCGTGCACAGGGCTTTGACCAGCCGCTGGTGTGGGTCACGGCCACGCTGCTGCTGTGGGGGCTGGTGATGGTCTATTCAGCCTCCATTGCCATGCCCGAAAACCCGCGTTTTGCCAAGTACACCCACAGCTACTTTCTGGTGCGCCACGCGGTCTGGCTGTGCATTGCCCTGGTGGGTGCGTTGCTGGCCTACCAAGTGCCAGTTGACGTGTGGGAAAAAATCGCCCGGCCCTTGTTTTTGGCCTCACTGGTGTTGCTGCTGCTGGTGCTGATTCCCCATGTGGGCAAGGTGGTTTATGGGGCACGGCGCTGGATCAGCATCGGCCCCTTGAGCTTTCAACCCTCCGAGCTGGCCAAGTTCACGGTGCTGCTGTACGCGGCCGACTACATGGTGCGCAAAATGGCCGACAAAGAGCGTTTTTTTCGCGCCGTCTGGCCCATGGGTGCAGCCACCGCGGTAATCGGTGTGCTGCTGCTGGCCGAGCCCGACATGGGCGCGTTCATGGTGATTGCCGTGATTGCCATGGGCATCCTGTTTTTGGGTGGTGTGAACGCCCGCATGTTCTTCTTGATTGCCTTCGTGCTCACAGCGGCCTTTGCCGCCATGATCGCAGCCAGCCCGTGGCGGCGTGAACGCATTTTTGCCTACTTGGACCCGTGGAGCGAAACCAACGCCCTGGCCAAGGGCTACCAGCTCACCCACTCGCTGATCGCCATCGGGCGCGGCGAAATTTTTGGCGTGGGGCTCGGCGGCAGTGTTGAAAAACTCAACTGGCTGCCCGAGGCGCACACCGACTTTTTGCTGGCGGTAATTGGGGAAGAGTTTGGCTTGATAGGCGTGGTGCTGGTGATTGGCCTGTTCTTCTGGCTGGTGCGCCGCATGATGCACATTGGCCGCCAGGCGATTGCGCTGGAGCGCGTGTTTGCAGGTTTGGTGGCGCAAGGTGTGGCGGTGTGGATGGGTTTTCAGGCCTTCATCAACATGGGCGTGAACCTGGGCGCGCTGCCCACCAAAGGCCTGACCCTGCCGCTGATGAGCTACGGCGGCTCGGCCATTTTGGTCAACCTGGCCGCCATCGCCGTGGTGCTGCGCATTGACCAAGAAAACCGAACCCTGATGCAGGGAGGGCGGGTATGAGCCACACCGCACTGATCATGGCCGGTGGCACGGGTGGGCACATCTTCCCTGGCCTGGCACTGGCACAGGCCCTGCGTGAACGTGGCTGGCGCGTGCACTGGTTGGGTGGCACGGGCGCACCCGGTCAGCCCAGCATGGAAAGCCAGATCGTGCCTCAGACTGGTTTTGCTTTTGAAGCGATTGACTTTGGCGGCCTGCGTGGCAAGGGCCTCATCACCCTGGCACTGTTGCCGCTGCGCCTGCTCAGGGCGTTCTGGCAAAGTGTGCAAGTGCTGCGCCGGGTGCAGCCCGACGTGGTGATTGGCCTGGGTGGCTACATCAGCTTTCCGGGCGGCATGATGAGCGTGCTGCTGGGCAAGCCGCTGATTCTGCACGAGCAAAACTCGGTCGCTGGCCTGGCCAACAAGGTGCTGGCCGGGGTGGCAGACCGGGTTTTCACCGCCTTTCCCAACGTGCTGAAAAAAGCCCGCTGGGTCGGCAACCCGCTGCGCGCTGCCTTTTTGCAGCAACCCGGTCCGGCCGAGCGCTTTGCCGGGCGCAGTGGCCCCTTGAAACTGCTGGTGGTGGGCGGTAGCCTGGGAGCCAAAGCGCTCAACGACATCGTGCCACAAGCCCTGGCGCGGTTGCCGCTGGAGTGCCGCCCGCAAGTGATCCACCAAAGCGGAGCCAAGCAAATTGATGCGCTGCGCGCCAACTATGCCGCCGCCGGAGTCAGTGCCGAGTTGACCCCATTCATTGACGACACCGCCCAGGCCTTTGCGGCGGCCGACCTGGTGCTGTGCCGCGCCGGAGCCAGCACCGTGACCGAGCTTGCTGCCGTGGGCGCTGCCGCCCTGTTCGTGCCCTTTCCGGCCGCCGTGGATGACCACCAGACCGCCAATGCCCGTTTTCTGGTCGATGCCGGGGCTGCCTGGCTGCTGCCGCAAGCCCAACTGACCCCGGTGTTGCTGGCCGATATGCTATTAAAAATGAAGCGAGAAGACCTTTTAATTAAAGGGCTAGAGGCCAAAAATCTTCAAAAGATTGAAGCTGTTGATTTGATGCTCATGGCTTGCGAGGAGGTGCTGCAATGAAACACGCCATTAAACACATCCACTTTGTCGGCATGGGGGGTGTTGGCATGTCCGGCATTGCCGAGATTTTGTTCAACCTGGGCTACACCATCTCGGGCTCAGACCAGGCCGACAGCGCCACCCTGCAACGCCTGGCCGGCCTGGGCATTCGCACCCACATCGGCCATGCGGGCGAACACATCGCCGGGGCGGATGCGGTGGTGACCTCCACCGCCGTGCAAGCCGACAACCCGGAAGTGCTGGCGGCGCGGCACAAGCGCATTCCGGTGGTGCCGCGCGCGCTGATGCTGGCCGAATTGATGCGCCTGAAAACCGGCATTGCCATTGCCGGTACGCACGGCAAAACCACCACCACCAGCCTGGTCGCCAGCGTGCTGGCCGAAGCCGGACTGGATCCGACTTTTGTGATTGGCGGGCGTTTGAACAGCGCCGGAGCCAACGCCCGTCTGGGCCAGGGTGACCACATTGTGGTGGAGGCCGACGAGTCCGATGCCTCTTTCCTGAACCTGCTGCCGGTGATGGCGGTGGTGACCAACATCGATGCCGACCACATGGAAACCTATGGTCACGACTTCGGCAAACTCAAACAGGCGTTTGTTGACTTTCTGCACAAGATGCCTTTTTACGGCACGGCCATTTTGTGCACCGATGACCCGGCGGTGCGCAGCATCGTGCCGCAAGTCACCTGCCCGATCACCAGCTATGGCTTTGAAGAAGGGGCTGAAGTACGCGCCGTGCAGGTGCGCGCCGTTGGTGCGCAAATGCTTTTTACCGTGCAGCGGCGCAACGGCGTGGTGCTGCCCGACCTGGACGTGGTGCTGAACCTGCCGGGCCGCCACAACGTGCTCAACGCCCTGTCAGCGATCGCGGTGGCGGTGGAGTTGGGCATTGAAGATGCCGCCGTGTTACGGGCTTTATCCCATTTCAAGGGTGTCGGGCGACGCTTCCAGAGCCATGGTGAGCAGCCGGTGCGGGCTGCCAACGGAGGGGGGCACTTCACACTGGTGGAAGACTACGGCCACCATCCGGTCGAGATGGCCGCCACGCTGGCCGCGGCACGCGGGGCTTTCCCAGGCCGACGCCTGGTGCTGGCGTTTCAGCCACACCGCTTTACGCGCACCCGTGATTGCTTTGACGACTTTGTCAAAGTCATCGCCCAAGCCGATGCCGTGCTGCTGTCTGAGGTCTATGCCGCCGGTGAGCCGCCGATTGTGGCCGCCGACGGCCGCAGCCTGGCACGGGCGCTGCGCGTGGCGGGCAAGGTCGAGCCGGTATTTGTGGCTGACATTGCCGCCCTGCCACAAGCCATTGTGGACGCGGCCAGAGACGGCGATGTGGTGCTGTGCATGGGTGCGGGTTCGATCGGGGCGGTGGCTGGCAAAGTGGCCATCATGCTACAAACAACAGAGCTATTGACTCAACAAGGACAAGGGCTATGAGCCAATTTGATATAAATACCGAGAAAGTCGCGGTGCTCATGGGCGGGGCCTCTGCCGAGCGCGAGGTGTCACTGATGTCGGGCCAAGGCGTGCTGCAGGCGCTGCAAAGCCTGGGGGTCAACGCACACACCTTTGACCCGGCGCAGCGGCCACTGGACGAACTCAAACGCGACGGCTTTAGCCGCTGCTTCATTGCCCTGCATGGCCGCTTTGGTGAAGACGGCACGGTGCAAGGCGCGCTGGAGCTGCTGGGCCTGCCCTACACCGGCCCGGGCGTGATGGCATCTGCAATTGCCATCGACAAGCGCATGACCAAACGCCTCTGGCGCGCCGACGGCCTGCCCACCCCGGCCTGGAAACAAGTGACCAGCGCCGCCGCCACCCAAGCCGCGCTGGCCGAGCTGGGCTGCCCCATGATCGTCAAGCCAGCGCGAGAAGGCTCCACCATTGGCTTGACCAAAGTGACCAGCCCGGCGCAATGTGACGCGGCCTACGCCCTGGCCGCCGGCACGCATGACGACGTGCTGTGCGAGCAATTCATTGCCGGTGACGAAGTCACCATTGCGGTGCTGGGCAGCGGCGCACAAGCCCGCGCCCTGCCGGTGATCCGCATCCAAGCGCCCGAAGGCAACTACGACTACCAAAACAAATACTTCACCCACAGCACGCAATACCTGGTGCCCTGTGGCCTGCCCGATGGCGAAGAAGCGCACATCCAGGCGCTGGTGCTGCAGGCCTACCAAAGCCTGGGCTGCCGCGGCTGGGCGCGCGCTGACGTGATGATTGATGCCGTCAGCCGCCAACCATATTTACTGGAGATCAACACCAGCCCGGGCATGACCAGCCATTCACTCGTACCCATGGCCGCCAAGGCTGCGGGCATCAGCTACCCCGAGCTGTGCCTGCAAGTGCTCAGCGCCGCCACCCGGGACTACACCAGCGTATGAATACCCCTGCGCCCCTGCCGCTGGACATCAGGCTCATGAACCGGGCGGCCACCGCCTTGTTCGGCGTGCTGCTGCTCTTGCTGCTGGGCGTAGCACTGGGGGCGCTGATGCGCCTGCCTGCCTTCAACATTGAGCGTGTCACGGTGGTGGGCGATGTGACGCACTACAACGCCATGACCCTCAAAGCCAACGTGATGCCGCACTTGCAAGGCACGTTTTTCACCATCGACCTGAACGCCGCCAAAAAAGTGTTTGAGACCATGCCCTGGGTGCGTCAGGCCGTGGTGCACCGAGATTTCCCGAACCGGCTCAAGGTGCAACTGCAAGAGCACCAGGCGGTGGCCTATTGGGGGGTGGAAGGCGACGCACGCCTGGTCAACAGCTTTGGCGAAGTGTTCGAGGCCAATCTGGGCGAGCTGGAAAAAGAAGACCTGCCACGCCTGTCGGGCATTGAAGGACAAAGCGCCCAGGTGCTGGCCATGCTGTACACCTTGCAGCCGCTGGTGGAGCCGATCGACGTGCGCATTGACCAGCTTGAACTCACCCCCCGAGGCGGCTGGCGCGCGCAGTTTGACAGCGGCACTGCACTTGAACTGGGCGGTGGCAGCACGCAAGACGTGGTGGCACGGGTGCAGCGGTTTGTGCAAACCGCGACCCAGGCCAGTGCCCACTTCAAGCGCACGGTGGCACACATCAGCAGCGTCGATTTGCGCCACCCGGACGGCTACGCCGTCGTGCTCGATGGTGTCAGCACCTTGGGCGTTGACATGACAAAACAGCAATAAAAGTAACAGGTGAAAGTATGGCAAAAGAATACAAAGATCTGATCGTAGGCCTGGACATCGGCACAGCCAAAGTCATGGTGGTGGTGGCCGAGGTGCTGCCCACTGGCGAGCTCAAACTGGCCGGCCTGGGGGTTGCGCCCAGCAACGGCTTGAAGCGCGGCGTGGTGGTCAACATCGATGCCACGGTGCAAAGCATCCAGCAAGCCTTGAAAGAGGCCGAGCTGATGGCCGACTGCAAGATCACCCGCGTCTACACCGGCATCACCGGCAGCCACATTCGCGGCATCAACTCGCACGGCATGGTGGCCATCAAAGACCGTGAGGTGTCTGCCGCCGACGTGGCGCGCGTGGTGGAAACCGCCAAGGCGATCAACATCAGCACCGACCAGCGCCTGCTGCTGGTGGAGCCGCAAGAATTCATCATCGACGGCCAGGACGTGAAAGAGCCCATTGGCATGAGCGGCATCCGGCTGGAGGCCAAGGTGCACATCGCCACCGGCGCGCAAACGGCGGCCGAAAACATCATCAAATGCGTGCGCCGTTGTGGCCTGGAGGTGGAGCAACTCATGCTCAACCCGTTGGCCAGCAGCTTGTCGGTGTTGACTGAAGACGAACGCGAACTGGGCGTGGCTTTGGTAGACATTGGCGCGGGCACGACCGACCTGGCGATTTTCACCAACGGGGCCATTCGCCACACCGCGGTGATCCCGATTGCCGGTGACCTGATCACCAGCGACATTGCCATGGCGCTGCGCACCCCGACCAAAGACGCGGAAGAGATCAAGGTTGAAAACGGCTACGCCAAACAACTGCTGGCCGACCCCGAAGCCCAGGTGGAAGTGCCCGGTCTGGGAGACCGTGGCCCGCGCATGCTCAGCCGCCAGGCGCTGGCCGGGGTGATCGAGCCCCGGGTGGAGGAAATTTTCAGCCTGGTGCACCAGGTCATGCGTGACTCGGGCTTTGAGGAAATGCTCTCCAGCGGCATTGTGCTCACCGGTGGCAGCGCCATCATGCCGGGCATGGTGGAGCTGGGTGAAGACATCTTTTTGAAGCCGGTGCGCCGCGGCATTCCCAAGTACCGGGGCGCACTGTCGGACATGGTGGCCCAGCCCCGCGCCGCTACCGTGATGGGACTGATGGAAGAGGCACGCCTGGCGCACCTGCGCGGCTTCAAAGTATCACAAAAAAACGGCTCCATGAAGTCTGCCTTTGGCAGCCTCAAGGACTGGATTGTGGGGAACTTCTGACCATGACCCACCCACTTTGGCGCAGCCGTACCGGCCCACCGGGGCGATGGCGATGCAGCCCGCCGCCACCTGCCGCACACCCGCCTGATCAAACCCTCATTAGCTGTTATTTTTTTACCATCGCAACCCAAGGAGCACACCATGTCAATTGAACTCATCGACGAAGAAGCCTTTAACCAAGGCACACAAATCAAGGTCATCGGCGTGGGTGGCGGTGGCGGCAATGCGGTCGGCCACATGATTGCCAGCGCCGTGCAAGGCGTGGAATTCATTTGTGCCAACACCGACGCGCAGGCCCTGAACCGCAGCGATGCGCACCGCCTGATTCAGCTCGGCAGCACCGGCCTGGGCGCAGGCAGCAAACCAGAAAAAGCGCGCGAAGCCGCTGAACTGGCGGTAGCAGACATCCGCGCCGCCATTGACGGCGCGCACATGCTGTTCATCACCGCCGGCATGGGTGGCGGCACCGGCACGGGCGCAGCCCCGGTGATTGCGCGTGTGGCGCGTGAAATGGGCATTTTGACCGTCGGTGTGGTCACCAAACCGTTTGAGTTTGAAGGCAAGCGCCGCATGGACAACGCCGACGGCGGCCTGGCCGAGCTCGAAGCCAATGTGGACAGCCTGATCGTGGTGCTGAATGAAAAACTGCTGGAAGTGCTGGGCGACGATGCCACCCAAGACGAGGCCTTTGCCCATGCCAACGACGTGCTGAAAAACGCCGTGGGCGGGATTGCCGAAATCATCAACGTGCCCGGCCATGTGAACGTGGACTTTGAAGACGTGCGCACCGTCATGGGTGAGCCCGGCAAGGCCATGATGGGCACAGCGGTGGCCGCTGGCCCGGACCGCGCCCGCATTGCGGCCGAGCAGGCCGTGGCTTGCCCGCTGCTCGAAGGCATTGACCTGTCGGGGGCCAAAGGCGTGCTGGTGCTGATCAGCGCCGCCAAGGGCTCACTGAAATTGTCCGAATCCAAACTGGCCATGAACACCATCCGCGCCTACGCTTCGCCCGACGCGCACGTGATTTACGGCACCGCTTACGACGACAACCTGGGCGACCAGATTCGCGTCACCGTGGTGGCCACCGGTCTGAGCCGCGCCCGCCCCAAACTGCAAGTCATGCCCAGCAGCCAGCCGCAAACCGTGCTGCGCACCGGCACCGACAACATGCCCTTCAACGTGCCCACGCTGGACAACCCGGTGAACCTGAACCAGGCCACGGGCATGATGGCCGGTGGCAGTGCCGGTCGCGCCCAGCCCGACTATGGTGCCATGGCCACCCCCAGCGTCTGGCGCACGCGTGACCGCACCAGCGCCGCCGCCCGTGTGGATGCCCTGTCCAATGGTGGCATGGATGACTTTGAAATTCCAGCGTTTTTGCGCAAACAGGCCGACTGAGGCCTGGCAGCCCCCCGCGCGGTCTGGGGTTGCAGGCGGTGGCCATGGCGGCCGCCGCCCAGCGGGCACTCCCAACCTGGCCACCGTGGGTGCTTTGCATAACTTTCTACAATCCCCCCGTGCTTAAACAACGAACCCTTAAAACTTTGACCCGCGCCGTGGGCGTGGGCCTGCACAGCGGCCAGCGGGTCGAAATCACCCTGCGCCCCGCAGCGCCCGACACCGGCATTGTGTTTCGGCGCGTGGATTTGCCCGAGCCGGTGGACATTATGGTGTCGGCATTGGCCGTGACCGACACACGCATGGCTTCCACCATTTCCAGGGGCGATGCCAAAGTGCACACGGTGGAGCACTTGATGTCGGCCTGCGCGGGCTTGGGCGTGGACAACCTGTATGTGGACATCACCGCCGAAGAAGTGCCAATTCTGGACGGCTCGGCGGCCTCGTTTGTGTTTTTGCTGCAAAGCGCTGGCATCGTGTTCCAGGAAGCCCCACGGCGCTTCATCCGCCTGCTCAAGCCAGTCGAATTGCGCCAGGGCGAGGGTGACAACGTGAAGTGGGCGCGGTTAGCCCCGTACCACGGCTACCAACTCAGTTTTGAGATTGACTTTAGCCACCCGGCGGTGGATGCCACCGGCCAGCGCGTGCTGTTTGACATGAGCACCGGCTCGTATTCCAAAGACATCGCCCGTGCGCGCACCTTTGGCTTTACCAAAGACGTGGAAATGATGCGCGCCAGCGGCCTGGCGCTGGGCGGCGGGCTGGACAACGCCATTGTGATGGACGACTACAAAGTGCTCAACGCCGGTGGCCTGCGCTATGACGATGAATTCGTCAAACACAAAATTCTCGATGCCATGGGCGACCTGTACCTGGTGGGCAAGCCGCTGCTGGCGAGCTACAGCGCATTTCGCTCGGGCCACGCACTCAACAACCTGCTGCTGCGTGAGCTCTTGAACCACACCGAGGCCTGGGACGTGGTGACGTTTGACAACGAAAACCAGGCCCCGGCTGGCTTTGCCCAGCTGGCACGCGCCTGGTAATTCCATTTACAGTTCCATCCGACATGTTGCTGTTTCGCTGGCTGGTTTTATTGATGCTGTTGGCAGCGTTGGTGTCATTTGGTTTTTACGCCGGCACGGGTGACCCGCGCTTCAAACGTTGGGGCTGGATGGTGCTGAAATGGGCGCTGTTGAGCGCGTTTGGCTTCTTTGCCGTGCTGATTCTGGAGCGCGTGGTTTAACGCCCATCCAACGGCATTCAGCGGCTGCGTCCGGCCTTGTACGCTGCTTTTTGGGTCTGAATTTGCACCCCGCCTAGCCCTTTAGCCTGGCTCAGCCGTGCAATGGAATTGGCGGCATGGGCGTGGGTAATGGCCAGGCCCAGTGCGTCAGCCGCATCGGTCCCGGGCAAGCCGGGCAGGTTCAACAAGCGGCGCACCATTTCCTGAATCTGGGTTTTGTCAGCGCGGCCATACCCCACCACCGCCTGTTTCATTTGCAACGCGGTGTATTCGGCCACCGGCAAATCCAGGGACACCAGCGCCGTCACCGCCGCCCCGCGCGCCTGCCCCAGCAGCAAGGTGGACTGCGGGTTGACGTTGACAAACACAATCTCGACCGAAGCCGCATCGGGCTCATAACGCGCCACCACTTCACGAATGCCATCAAACAGCACTTTCAAACGGGCCGGGAGCTGGTCTTTTTCAATCTGGGTGGTGCTGATGGTGCCGCTGGCCACGTAGCTGAGTGCTGAGCCGTTCACATCCACCACGCCAAAGCCGGTGGTGCGCAGACCAGGGTCAATGCCTAAAATTCTCATTGCTATGCATTCAAGAGCTGATAAATCTTATTTATCAAGGGCTAAAGGCCAAAATACCATCTAACCGAATGAAAGAACACGGGCGCGGCAAAGCACAGCGAATCGACCCGGTCGAGCATGCCACCAGCCCCGGTCACGGCCTTGCCCTGGCCATGCCAGATCGGAATGCCGCGGTCACGTTTGAGGGCTTTCATCACCAAATGCCCCAGCGACCCGGCCGCGCAGGCAATGAAGGCTTGGGCAAAGGCCTGCCCCGGCACAAACGGCGTAATGCCCGCCAACAGCGCCCCCAGCAAGCTGCCTGCGGCCATGCCCGCCCACCAGGCACGCCAGCTGAAGCTCTGGCTGATGTGCGGCGCGGCCGGTGGCCGCCCCAACCGCATCATGCGCCGCCCTACCAGGTGCTGGGTGACCATGCAGGTTTGCACCACCAGCACCAAAAAGAACACCAAAAATGCGTTTTTCTTGTCGTAGTGCGGAAAGTCCAGCAACAGCAGTGCCGGTACATGGCTCATGCCATAAATGCACACCATGATGCCCCACTGCAACTTGGCATTGCGCTCCAGAAAACGCTGCGGGTCGTTGGCCAGCGCACTGGCCACGGGCAGCGCCAGAAACACATACACCGGGATGAACACGGTGAACAAATTGAAGTGCCCTGTGGCCACCAGCCAGTATTGAAACGGCAGCACACCAAAGAACGCCAGCACCAGACTGCGGTGGTCACCCTGGCGGGTAGGCGACAGGGTTAAAAACTCCCGCAACGCAAAAAACGAACCCATACCAAACAACACCAGCCGCGCCACGTCGCCAGCCAGCCAAGCCAACCAAAATACGAAGATCAACAACCAGCTGGTTTTGAGCAACCGGCCCAGATTGCGCATCGATTCCTGATGGGTGTGCGCGGCCTGCGGGTCGTCGTGCTCGCGCATGGACAGCAAAAACGCCCCCCCTTGCGCCAACAGCAGCAAGCCAAAAACCAGCACAAACATGGCCCCCACTTGCTGGCTGGCTGAGAGCTGTTTAAGTGCTTGGTACATACGGTCTCAAATGTCGCGCAGCGCCAGCACTGCAGCACGGGCACGTTGCAAAAATGCATGCATGTCTTCGCCGGGCTGCAACTGCATGGGCGCGCCAAACGTGACCGAGCACAGCACCGGCACGGGCACCACTTCGCCTTTGGGCATGACACGCTGCACATTGGCAATCCAGGCGGGAATGAGCTCGATGTGCGGAAATCTCAAAGCCAGGTTGTACAGACCGGCCTTGAACGGCTGCGGTTCGTCGGCGTGGCCGCGCGTGCCCTCGGGGAACAAAATCAGCGAGTCGCCTGCGTGCAAGGCATCGATCAGTGGCTCCAGCGGGTCTTCATCGGCATGGCGCTCCCGCGACACGTAGATCACGTTGAAGACAGCGCTGGTCAGCCATTTTTTGAATGGCGATTTTGTCCAATAATCACGCGCTGCCACAGCCCGGGTGGTGTGGCGCAATTCTTTGGGTAGCGCAGCCCAGATCATCACCAAATCCACATGACTTTGGTGGTTGGCAAAGTAAATGCGCTGCTCGGCCTTGGGTGGGCAACCCCACCAACGCGCTTGCGACCCGGTGAGCGTGCGCACCAGTCCCAGCAAAAACAAACTCATGGCCTGGGCCGCTACGCGCAAACCCCAAGCGCGCAAACGCGCACGCACGGCCAAGGGATTGGCGTTGACCACATGGCTTTCTGGAGTCATGGCAGTTCAGCACTTTCAAGCCGACGCTCGATGAGGGCGGCGCGCCCGGCCACGTAACTGGAGTTGGGCAGCTTCTCAAAATACTTGGGCCGTGGCAGCATCACCGCCAGGCGCGCGGCCTCCAGGCGGGTGAGTTGTGCGGCCGATTTACCAAAATAGCGCTGGGCCGCGGCTTGGGCACCAAACACGCCCTCGCCCCACTCCACGCTGTTGAGGTAAATCTCCAGAATGCGCTGTTTGCCCAGCACGCCTTCAAGCAGCAAGGTCAACACAAACTCTTGCCCCTTGCGCAGCAGCGTGCGTTCACCCGACAACAGCAGGTTTTTGGCCAGCTGCTGGGTGATGGTGGAGCCACCCACCACCTTGGGGGCTTTGGTGGGTTTGACCAGCGCCGCTGCTGCGCTTATGGCGGGTTCCACCACGCTCTTGTTACGGCCATGTTTGGCATCGGCTTTGGCCTGGCGGGCTTGCATGGCAGCCTGCACTTTGGCGGCTTGTTCTTGCGCCTTGGCGTTTTTTTGCCAGGCCTTCTCCAGTGCGTTCCAATCCACGCCGTCGTGGTTGGCAAAGCCATCGTCTTCGCTGGCAATCACGGCGCGCTTGAGGTGGATGGAAATCTGCTCATACGGTGTCCACTGCTGACGCCATTTGAGGCTGCCTTTTTCGGTGGCCACGCGCCACAGCTCCGAGCGCTCAAACGCCGTCGACTGCGGGTCTACCACCAGCATCAGGGCAATGCGCACGACAAAAAACAGCTGCAGCAGCAGCAACGCCAGTGCGCCTAAGCCAAGCCAACGCAGCGCCGCCTTCATGACTTCAAGCCATCAGCTGGCGCAACTCGGCCAGCACCTGCGCCGCCGGTGGGCGCACACCGCGCCAGATCAAAAAGGCTTCTGCGGCTTGCTCCACCAACATGCCCAGGCCGTCACGCGGCTGCGCATGGTGGGCATGGGCCCAGTCCATGAAGCCCTGGGCGGCTGCGCCATACATCATGTCGTAGGCCAGTGCGCCGGGTTTCAAGACGCTGGCGCTGACCGGCACACCGTGCCCCCCCAGGCTGCTCGCAGTGGCATTGATGATCACATCAAAATTGGCATCTAGCCCTGATAAATCATGGGCCAGTAGCTCTGTTTTTTGAAGCATTGCCCAAGGCATGTGCCGGGCCACCAGGGCCTGGGCTTTGTCCAGACTGCGGTTGGCCACGCTGATGTGGGCGGGCTGGGCGTTGATCAGCGGCCCCAGCACCCCGGCGGCCGCGCCACCCGCGCCAATCAGCAGCAGGCGCAGCCCTTGCAGCTTCAAGCCAAAGTTGCGCTCAATGTCGT
>JAVHPS010000382.1:0-1203 GCA_036170715.1 Rhodoferax sp.
GTTTGTGCGCGTCCAGGCACGCCATGTAGGCGGCGTGCGGGCCACCGTTGCCCATGGGGCAGCCAAAGCGTTGCGTGCTGCCAATGGCAATGTCTGCGCCCAGTTCGCCGGGCGGTGTCAGTACGGTAAGCGCCAGCAGATCGGCGGCCATGATGACTGCAGCACCCTTGGCTTTGACCGCGGTGATCAGAGCACGGTCGTCGCGCAGCACACCACTGCTGCCGGGGTATTGCAGCAGCACGGCAAAACCGTCTTGTGTTGCCAGTTGGTCTGCGGCGCAAACTACCACGTCGATGTCCAGCGGTGTGGCACGGGTGCGAATCACCGCCAGCGTTTGCGGCAGCACTTGGGCATCCACCAAAAAGCGGTTCGACGAGGATTTGCTCACGCGCCGCGCCAGCGTCATGGCTTCTGCCGCAGCAGTGGCTTCGTCAAGCATGGAGGCGTTGGCCATGGGCATGCCGGTCAGGTCCATGATCATGGTCTGGAAGTTGACCAGCGCTTCCATGCGGCCCTGGCTGATTTCGGCCTGGTAGGGCGTGTAGGCGGTGTACCAGGCCGGGTTTTCCAGGATGTTGCGCAGAATCACGCCGGGCGTGAAGGTGTCGTAATAGCCTTGGCCGATGCAGCTCTTGAGCACCTTGTTTTTGGACGCAATGGCTTTGAGCTCGGCCAGCGCGGCGGCTTCCGGGATGGCTGGCGGGATCGCCATAGGCTGCCTGCGGGCAATGGCACGGGGCACGATTTCTTTGATGAGCGCGGTGCGTGATTTGGCCTGCACGGCCTTGAGCATGACGGCTTCGTCGGCAGCGCTCACGCCAATGTGGCGCGCGATGAATTCGCTGGCGTTTTCCAGCGCGGAAAGGGTAGGGGTGGGCATGGGATACCTCGGCTTGTGCTTTAGTGCGCGTTGTCGGCAGCGTACTTGGTGTAGCTGGTTTCATCCATCAGCGCGTCCAGGTCGGCCGGGTTGTTCAGCTTGCACTTGAAGAACCAGCCCGCACCCAGCGGGTCGGAGTTGGCCAGTGCCGGGTCGGCGCGCAGGGCTTCGTTGACTTCGGTGATGGTGCCGTTGGCGGGCATATAGATGTCGGCAGCAGCCTTGACCGACTCGACCACGGCAGCGGCGTCTTTCTTGGCATAGGCCTTGCCGATTTCAGGCAGATCGACAAACACCACGTCGCCCAGCGCGTCTTGCGCATG
>JAVHPS010000383.1:0-1202 GCA_036170715.1 Rhodoferax sp.
GAAACGAAATGGAACTGACTCCTCGTGTTCGGCGCGCAAGTGCGGCCGCACGAGCTTATGACCCCAGCATTGAGTGAAACGAAATGGAACTGACTCCTCGTGAAAAAGACAAGCTGCTGATCTTTACCGCTGGCCTGCTGGCCGAGCGGCGCAAAGCCCGTGGCTTGAAGCTGAATTACCCCGAAGCTGTGGCCTTCATCAGCGCGGCGGTCATGGAAGGCGCGCGCGACGGCCAAACCGTGGCGCAGCTCATGAGTTTTGGCCGCACCCTACTGACCCGCGCCGATGTGATGGACGGCATTGCCGAGATGATTCCAGACATCCAGGTCGAGGCCACTTTTCCCGACGGCACCAAACTGGTCACCGTGCACCAGCCGATTGTTTGACCCCCAACACCAACCCACTTTGATATGGAGCCACTGATGCAACCCAACCTCAAATCAGCTCTATTATTAATAGCTGCTTGCACAATATCCACCGGTTCTACAGCCCATACAGGTGTAGATTCTCACACTCAGGCCAGCTTCTTCACCGGCTTTATGCACCCGCTGCTCGGGCTCGACCACATGGCTGCTATGGTTGCGGTTGGGGTGTGGAGTGCGCTGACCGCACAACGTGCTGGTCGTGAGCTGCTATGGGGGCCGCTGGGTTTTGCCAATATGCTGATGGTGGGGGCGATGCTGGGTCTGCAAGGCATGGCGCTGCCCGCCGTGGAGCCCATGATTGCGGCCTCGTTGCTGGTGATGGGGTTGCTGGTGGTCACACGCTTTCACCTGCCGGGGCTGGGTGCCGCGCTGCTGGTGGGCACGTTTGCCCTTTTTCACGGTGTGGCGCACGGGCTGGAATTGGCCAACAGCGCCAGCGCCTTTCAAACCTTGGCGGGCATGCTGAGCGCGACCGTATTGCTGCATGTGAGCGGCCTGGGTTTGGGCTGGGTATTGCGCCAGTCCAATGTGTGGCTGACACGCTTTGCGGGTGCTGCCGTGGCCGCATTTGGCAGCGCTGTACTGCTTTCATTGACTTAAAACCTGTTCACGTCCTGCAAGGAAACCCCATGATTCCAGGCGAACTTTTTACCGATGGCCCTGAGCACACGCTCAACCCCGGCAGGCGCACCCTCACCCTGGTGGTGGTTAACGCGTCTGATCGCCCCATCCAGGTCGGCTCGCATTACCACTTTGCCGAAACCAATGGCGCATTGG
>JAVHPS010000384.1:0-5615 GCA_036170715.1 Rhodoferax sp.
TCTGCCAGTCACCGTGGCGCCAGTGCTGCCCGGCACCGTGCCCGTGCTGACCTGGTTGGCCGAAGAGCGTGGCTTTGTGGGTGCTACGTTTTAAATAGCTATTGGTGCTTGATATTAAAGCGCTAGAGGCCAATTTCTTATGTATTTTCAAGGTGGTTATGCGGGCAAGCTGTATCCAGTTTCTTGACCATCTGCCCTGATTGACACCCCTGGTGCGTGCTTGAAATGGCAGCAGTCGCAACCTGATCTCTGTCAGGATTGCGTCTGGGTGTTGGATGGGATCGCAGTTCTGAAAGAAGCGTACCAAGCTATTCAGGCGTGTTGCGCTGTGGGCTATAGTGCAGGCGCAGCACACTGACCCAGCAGCAGAGTTGGTGTAAAAACTTGGGTGCTGGTATTTCTTGGAACTGTTATGACCATTCACACTAACGAAAATCGTCGATAACCCATATTCCATGCGGATTTCAGAGAGTTTTTCGGTTCAATGTTAGGGCGATAAGTGTCATGTTAGGGAGACACGGGCATGGCTCCTTACATTGAGTTAGTCATTTCACATAGGAGACCATGAAGCGATGATCGAAGAAATTAGAGAAGCGGTGCATAACGCCGCTCTCGAGAAGCAAAAAATTGCAATGTTTCATTTCCAAGTCTTGAAAAATGCTGCTGCCCTAGAAGGGGTTGACCCCGCATCGTTCTGTGCAGAAATTGGTGTACCAAACACTTACAAAACAGAGTTCACAAAAATGCTCAGTTTGGCTCGCGTCATGCGACAGCAAAATGTTCGTCTTGCCTAAGGCCATACCTAACGTTCAAGCTCAGCCGGCGGCGGAAGCGGGCTGAGCTTGAACGTTAGGCGTAATCAATACCTCATGCTCGACTTTCTCCGCGACCAGGCCTGGCAGTTTTTCGGAATCGTCATCAGCGTAGCTGTCGCGATCTGGATATACCGCGCACAAAGCTCACGCGCTGAACTCGCTTTTGGGGTGCTCTCTGCGCGGGAGTTATTGACTATTCACGACAGCCTGTCAAGCCGCGTTACGGTCACTTTAGGCGGAGCGCCTGTTCGTGATGTCAGCTTACTTGTCTTTGCGTTCAAGAACTCGGGGAATCGTCCATTCCGTGCGGGTGACTTTGCCGTACCAGCAACGTTCGAGTTTGGATCAACTGTTCGACTATTGTCGGCAGAGATTAGCCGTCGTAGCCCAGAGAATCTTGAAGCAAGAATCGATGCCAACGAAAGTAAGCTTGTCCTTCAGCCCTTGCTGTTGAATCAAGGTGAGTATGTAGTCATTCAGGCGCTCGTGGCTGGAAGGAACCCCAAAGTGTCATGCAATGTTAGGGTTGATGGGGTAAGTAAGCTGCAACCAATCAGTCGGCAATTGGTGGATAGGCGATCCATTGAGCGTTCTCTCGGTGAAACTGTCCTCTCCTTACCCCTTAGGATGCTTCTCTGTTGGTTTGTGATCAATCTCGTCGATTCGATTACGAACGTCAAGCTGGCGGAGACGCTGACAATAAATGGTTCGTTCGCGTTCGGATTGGTGGTGTTATCGATAGCAACTGCCATTCTCGAAAAACTTGCTGGTTGGTTTAGGTCCAGATTCTTCAGCGGTAAACCACGACGCGTCGTAGATGACGCATAACCCCTTTGGTAATCGCCCACTACGCCAGCCTTTTACGCCGCCTGACTTAGCGAGCCGGTTACCTCAAACATTAAACCTTCCAAGTGTTTCGCATGTTCAATTTCGAATGGGATGATCAGAAAGCCGCGAGCAATGTGTCAAAACACGGTGTATCGTTTGAAGAAGCGGTGAGCGTTTTTGGCGATGGTCAGGCGCTGACTTTCTCTGACACCGACCACAGCGAATTTGAAGATCGAAGTCGAACCTACGGCATGTCCAATAAATCGCGGCTCTTGGTGGTCATCCACACAGAACGTCGAAACGGCATGCGAATCATCAGCGCCAGAAAGGCAACACGGTATGAAAAAAGCATCTACAAAAATGGCTGATCAAGACATCCCCGAATTGAAGCGCAGTGAGCTTGGCACGGGCGTAAGGGGCAAGTACCTGAAACACTTCATGCAAGGCAGCAATGTCGTGGTACTTCAGCCCGAAATCCAGAAGGCATTTCCTACTTCTGAGGCCGTCAACAAGGCTTTGGCGAGCATGCTGGCTTTTGCGCAAGAAACGCAAGGTTTAACGGGGCGCTCAGGTCGAGCCACGCGCAAGCGCGTCGCCGCGTAGCTTTGACGTTAGACCGCTCAACCCCATCAACTCCAGGTATCCATCAGCGCGCCCCCTTGCACGATCAAAAATTCTTTGAAGGCCATGGCTGCGGGCGAGAGTTTTTTGCTTTTGAGGTGCGTCACATACCAGTGGTTGATTTGCGGCAGCTCGGCCACATCCAGCAGCGCCAAGTGACCGCTGGCGAGCTCGTGGCGCACGGTGCGCAGTGACAAAAAGCTCAAGCCCATGCCGGCCATGACGGCTTGCTTGATGGTTTCGTTGCTGGGCATTGACATGGCCACATGGAGCGGCGTTTGGTGTTCGTCAAACAAGCGCTGCATGGCGGCACGCGTGCCAGAACCCTCTTCGCGCACCACAAACTGGTACGCGGCCAAGTCCTCAAAATTCAAATTTTTGCGCCGTGCCAGCGGGTGGTCGGGGGCGGCCACGATGGCCAGCGGGTTGGTGGCAAAGGGCTTGGCCACGCATTCCAGGTGGCTGGGTGCGCGCCCCATCACCACCAAATCCACTTCAAAACGGCTCAGCAGCCCCAGCACGTTCTCGCGGTTGTCAATGTGCAAATTCACCTCAATGCCAGTGAATTGCTTGTTAAAACGCACCAGCAGCATTGGCACAAAATATTTGGCAGTGCTGACCACAGCCAAATCCATGCGGCCTTTCTTCAGGCCAATGTGCTCGGCCATCAGCGCCTCCAGGTCTCTGAACTGCCCCATGGCACTGGTGGCGTGGGTCAAAAACACCTGCCCTGCAGCTGTGAGTTGAATGTTGCGCCCCATCGGCTCCACCAGTGCCAGGCCAAAAGCCTCTTCCAGCTGGCGCAGCTGCATGGACACCGCGGGCTGCGTCACAAACAGCTTTTCAGCCGCCTTGGACACCGAGCCCTGGCGTGCCACTTCTAAAAAAGTCTGGATTTGCTTGAAGGTGTACGGGCGCATGGGCAACTCCTCTGAAGACTCTGAAAATGGAAAGTTCATCAGCTGATGCTGATGATTTTTTAATAAAACGTGATTAGAGTTTATGGGTTAGGGCGATTAAAGTAAATCCATGCCGAAAACACGGCACTGGCTTCCCACTTTAAGGACACACACCCATGGCACATGCTGCACTCCAAGCGCTCATTTTCGATGTTGATGGCACCTTGGCCGACACCGAAAGCGTGCACTTGGCAGCCTTCAACCACGCTTTCAAAGAAGCCGGGTTGGACTGGCAGTGGGACCTGGCGCTTTACACCCAGCTGCTGGACATCTCCGGTGGCAAAGAGCGCATCTTGCACTACTGGAAGCAGGTCAACCCCGACATGCTGGCGATCAATGCCAACGCCCTGCAAGACCGCATTGGCCGCATCCACGAGCTCAAAACGGCCGCCTATGAAAACGCCGTCAACAGTGGCGCTGTCAGCCTGCGCCCCGGCGTGCTCAAGCTCATGGACGAAGCGCTCCAAGCCGGGCTGCAGCTGGCCATAGCCACCACCACGTCACCGGTCAACATTGCCGCACTGCTGCGCCACGCCATTGGCAGCGACTGGCGCATGAACTTCAGCGCCATTGGCGATGCCTCTACCGCCCCAATCAAAAAACCGCACCCCCAGGTGTATTTGCAAATGTTGCAAGCCTTGCAACTGCCCGCTGCCGCCTGCCTGGCCTTTGAAGACTCCAGCAACGGCCTGCGCTCGGCCACCGCTGCGGGCTTGGCCACCGTGGTCACCCCCAACAGCTTCACCGCCCACCACGACTTTGCCGGTGCCCTGAAAGTGGTGCCCGATTTGAGCCAGGTCAACCTGCAGCAGTTGCGCCAGTGGCATCTTGCGCCAGTGCGCTAAAGCCGCTCAGAACTGCATTACCCTCACGAATTTCAACTTTACAGAAAGCCCTCCCCATGCCTTCATCCCAAGTTCTGCGTTTGGCTCCCAGCATTTTGTCGGCCGACTTTGCCCGCCTGGGCGAAGAAGTGCGCGCCATTGAGGCCGCTGGTTGCGACCTGGTGCACTTTGACGTGATGGACAACCACTACGTGCCCAACCTCACCATTGGCCCGCTGGTGTGCGAAGCCATTCGCCCGCATGTCAGCATCCCGATTGATGTGCATTTGATGGTCGAGCCGGTGGATTCCATCATTCCGCTGTTTGCCAAGGCTGGTGCCAACATCATCACCTTCCACCCCGAAGCCTCCAAGCATGTGGACCGCAGCTTGTCGATGATCCGCGAGCTGGGTTGCAAGGCTGGCTTGGTGCTCAACCCAGCCGCCCCGGTGGACTGGCTTGACCACGTCATGGACAAGCTCGACATGATTTTGCTGATGAGCGTCAACCCCGGCTTTGGCGGTCAAAAATTCATCCCCAGCACGCTGGCCAAGCTGCGCACCGTGCGCGCCAAGATCGACGCCCATGTGGCCGCCGGTGGCCAACCCATTTGGCTTGAAGTAGACGGTGGTGTCAAAACCGACAACATCGCCGAGATTGTGGCCGCCGGAGCCGACACCTGCGTGGCCGGCAGTGCCGTGTTCAGCGCGCCGGATGCCGATGGCGGCTACAAAGGCGTGATGCAGGCACTGCGCCGCGCCGCCCACCCCGCCTGATCAGATACAAGCAAAATTGGCCTCTAGCCCTTTGTATACAAGCACAGATAGCTACATTATTTATAACTAACGGAGACTTCACCATGTCCATGACCCTCAGATCCAACCGCTCCACGCTGACGCAATTCTTGATTGAAGAGCGCCGCCGTTTCCCCAGTGCCAGTGGCGACTTCAACGCCTTGATTCTGGACGTGGCATTGGCCTGCAAAGGCATTGCCAAAGCCGTGGCTTATGGCGAACTCGCTGGCGTCATGGGCAACCACGCGGCCGACGAGGGTGGTTCGATCAACGTGCAAGGCGAAACCCAGAAAAAGCTCGATGTGCTCTCTAACGACGTGTTCATGCAGCGCACCGAGTGGTCGGGCAACCTGGCGGGCATGGCCAGTGAAGAGATGGACGCCCCCTACCAAATCCCCAAGCAATACCCACGCGGCAACTACCTGATTGTGTTTGACCCGCTCGACGGCTCCAGCAACATCGACGTGAACGTGTCGGTGGGCAGCATTTTCAGCATCTTGCGTGCGCCGCAAAATGTGATTGACTCAGGTCGTGACGTGGTCGATGCAGACTTCTTCCAGCCCGGTGCCAAACAAGTGGCCGCCGGCTACGCGCTGTATGGCCCCACCACCATGATGGTGCTGACCGTGGGCGACGGTGTCAACGGCTTCACGCTCGACCCGAATCTGGGCGAGTTCATGCTGACCCACCCCAAGATGATGATTCCTGCAGACACGCATGAATTTGCCATCAACGCCTCCAACGCCCGTTTCTGGGAAGCCCCGGTCAAACGCT
>JAVHPS010000385.1:0-5615 GCA_036170715.1 Rhodoferax sp.
TGGCGTTGCAGGTGACCCCGGTGGTGGCGTTCTCCAGCGCGGTCACCTTGGTCAGCCCCACCACGCCGTGCTTGGCCGTGACATAAGCTGATTTCTCAGCCGAGGCCACCAGCCCGTGCACCGAAGCCACGTTGATGATGCGACCCCAGCCGGCGGCCTGCATCGCGGGCAAGGCCGCACGGGTGGCGTGGAACGCGCTGCTCAGGTTGATGGCGATGATGGCATCCCAGCGGTCTACGGGGAAGTGCTCGATGCGCGCCACATGCTGGATGCCAGCGTTGTTGACCAGAATATCCACGCGGCCAAACTGCTCGGCTGCATAGGCAATCATGGCCTCAATCTCGGACGGTTTGCTCATGTCGGCCCCGTGGTACGCCACCTGTACACCAAGTGCCGCCACTTCAGCCTTGGGGCCTTCCACATCGCCAAAGCCGTTCATGACGATGTTGGCTCCCTGCGCAGCCAGTGCCTTGGCAATGCCAAGACCAATACCGCTGGTGGAGCCGGTGACAAGTGCTGTTTTACCTTTTAGCATGAGGATTTTCCTTTTGAAGTGGTGGAGGCGCGGCTGCGACAAGCTTGGCGTGAGTTTGAATTAGGATGCTGCCATGTGCCTGACGGATGCCCCGGCACAGGCCGCAGTGGCATTATCCCGCCTCCTTTTTACCCACCCTGCACCATGCTTGAACCAACGCTTGAATTCATCACTTGTCCTGATACCCAGGGTGGTCACCGCATGGCCTATTGGCAATGGGGCAACCCGCAGGCCGCGCACGTGGTGTTGTGCGTGCACGGTCTGACGCGCCAGGGGCGCGACTTTGACACGCTGGCGCGGGCGCTGTGCGTGCAGTCCGGCGACACCCTGCAGGTGATCTGCCCCGACGTGGTCGGGCGCGGGCGCAGCGACTGGTTGCAAGACCCGCAGGCGTACCAAATTCCAAACTATGCCGCTGACATGCTGGTGTTGCTGGCACAGCTCAAACCCCGCACGTTGGATTGGCTCGGTACCAGCATGGGGGGGCTGATTGGCATGGTGGTAGCTGGCCAGCCCGCGCTGCCCCCGTTTGCCCAAGTGCGTCGTCTGGTGCTCAACGATGTGGGGCCGGCGATTGAATGGCGGGCCTTGCAGCGCATTGGTCAATACTTGGGCCAGATTGGCGTGTTTGCCACCGAACAGCAAGCTGCCGACGCACTGTGGGCCATTGCCAGCAGCTTTGGCCCACACACCCCGGCGCAATGGCTGGCCCTGACGCAGCCGCAAATCAAGCCCCTGGCCGATGGCAGTGGCCGCTTCACGCTGCGCTACGACCCGGCGCTGGCCGAGCCGTTCAAGGCGGTTACGCCAGAGTCTGCCGCACAGGGCGAGGCGTTGCTGTGGCAAGCTTACGACCAGATTCGCGCGCAAACGCTGCTGATTCGCGGAGCCGAGTCTGACCTGTTGTCACGCCAGACCGCTCAGGCCATGACGCAACGCGGCCCCAAAGCCCGTTTGATTGAATTTGCCGGTGTCGGTCACGCCCCGACTTTTGTGGCCGACGATCAGGTTCAGGCTGTGGTGTCTTTTTTGCTGGCAAGCTAACGCACGGCAGCTTCAACTGGCCGCACGCACACAGTTGCGGCCGTCCTGTTTGGCCTGGTAAAGCGCTTTGTCGGCTGCCGCCAGCAGCCGTTGCGGGTGGTCGGTGTTGCCAGGGATACCACTGGCCACGCCCAGGCTGGCGGTGAATTGAATCACGGTGTGGTTGAAATCCACACGGAGTTGTGCAATGGCGGCACGAAACCCCTCCGCCATGTCAAGCGCTTGCGCCAGTGGGGTATCAAACAGCAACACCACAAATTCTTCACCCCCGTAGCGTGCCAGCACATCCGTGGCGCGCTGGATTTTGCTGCGCATCAACCCGGCCAGTGCGCGCAGACAGGCATCGCCCGCCGGGTGGCCCTGGGTGTCATTGATGTGTTTGAAATGGTCAATGTCAAACATGATCAGGGTCAGGGGAACGCGCAAGCGGCTGGCGCGTTGGTGTTCAGTGACCAGCGCCTGGTCAAAAAACGCCCGGTTGTTGATTTGCGTCAGGCCGTCGGTGGTGGAGAGTTGTTGCAGCCGGTCGTTGGCCACCTTGAGCTCGCTCAGGGTTTGGTTCAAGTCCACAGTGCGGTCATGGACACGTTGTTCGAGTTCATGGTTGGCGGATTCTTGCGCCTGGATCAAGGCCTGTTGTGAAACGCGGGCACGGCGTTCGTGTTCCAGGGCCTGGCCTTGCGCCTTCAGGCGCAAGGCGCGGTCATGGTTGATGCGGTCAGCCAGCGTCAGCGACAGCAGCACCACCAACAGCACCGCACCCAGTTCGGACGCGTTTTCAGTCCAGACCGATGTGGGGATCAGTCCAAACTTGCCCGCATTCAAGAGCATCAGACTGGCCAGCATGGCCGTCCACGCCAGGCAGTAAAAGCGGGCAAATTTGGCCCCGCGCCACCAGCGCCAGTAGCCCAGCAGCAAGGCTGTGATGGCGATCGGCATGGTCATGGCGGCCCCGGCACGTACCGTGATGTTGTAGGGTGCAATAAAGGTCAACAACAACAACGCGCCGCTGCACCAGGTCAAGCCACGCACCAGGACAAATGCTGGTTTTGAAAATTGCTCCAGTTTCAAAAAATGTGTGGTGAACAGGCAGGTGAACAGTGCAGAGCTGGCAATGAAGGTGGAAATGGCAAAACTGTTCCATTGCAGCGCTTGCGGCCACAGGTAGGCAAAGGTGTAACCGGTGAGTGTGAGATGAAAAAACAGGTAGCTGGCAACAAACCCAACGTAATAAAAATAGTTGATGTCGGTGGTGAAGAAAAACACAAACAGGTTGTAAATCACCATGATCAGCAAGATGCCCACCACCAGCCCCTGCAGCAGTTTCTCGTCGCTGTTGCGGGCTTGAAAATAGACCGGATCCCAGACGCGCAAAGTGGCTTCAATCGTGCCAGACGATGCCAGTCGCAAATAAATCGGGTTCAGGCCAGGGGTCAGCGTCACGGGCATGACAAAGTTTTGGTGTCGTACCGGGCGCTGGGCAAAAGGCTTGGCGTTGCCCAGGTCGTGTTGGGTGATCAATTGTCCTTGGCCAAAGTGGTACAGGCTGACGCGGTTGAGAAACGGAATCGGCAGTTCAATAAAGCGCGTCAGCGCCTGTCCGGTTCGGTTGTCGAGCTGAAAACGGAACCAGTAAGCGTCGTGGGTAAAACCAAAGTTGGGGGCCGCTTGAGTGATCGGCTTCCAGGCCGGGTCTGCTGCCAGCACTTGAGCCAGGGTGAGGGTGCGTGTGGCATCGGTTAGCACCCCCATGCGGGGGCCAATTTCAAGCCGAACGGGCGCTGGTGTCGACAGTGTGAAAACCGGAAAAGCGGAGGGTGCTGGCGACTCGCTTGTGGCCTGCGCCGCAGCACCGGTGATGACCATCCAGCCCAAGCACCATAACAGGAAGATTTTGAGCTTCAATACCGATGGACCTCAGCAGATGACACATCAAAGAAGGTGACGAGCCTTGACCCCGGCACTGGCTCCACAGTTAGGGCTGCTTGGTTCCCCACCTGACCCGGTTGGCCGCTTCACCATGCGGGAAGGCCCGTCGCAGCGGATTGTAAGGGCAGGCAGGGCCGCTTTGAAGCTGTGCCCCTTAGAATCCGCGTCTATGTCTTACCTTGTGCTTGCCCGCAAATACCGCCCCCGCAATTTCACCGAAATGGTGGGGCAAGACCATGTAGTCCAAGCCTTGGCCAATGCTCTGAACACACAGCGCCTGCACCATGCCTACTTGTTCACCGGCACCCGTGGTGTGGGCAAAACCACGGTGTCGCGCATTTTGGCCAAGTCGCTCAATTGCCAAGGGGTTGACGGGCAGGGTGGCATCACCGCTACCCCTTGTGGAGTCTGCCAGGCCTGCACCGATATTGATAGCGGTCGGTTTGTGGATTACACCGAGCTCGATGCGGCTTCCAACCGGGGCGTGGACGAAGTACAGGCCTTGCTGGAGCAGGCGGTGTACAAGCCGGTGCAGGGGCGCTTCAAGGTGTTCATGATCGACGAAGTGCACATGCTCACCAACACGGCGTTCAACGCCATGCTGAAAACGCTGGAAGAGCCGCCTGCGTATCTGAAGTTTGTGCTGGCCACCACCGATCCGCAAAAAGTGCCGGTGACGGTGCTGAGCCGCTGTCTGCAGTTCAACCTGCGCCCGATGGCACCTGACACCATTCGAGAACATTTGCAAAAGGTGCTGCACACCGAGCAGGTCACAGCCGATACACCTTCGCTGCGCTTGCTGGCGCGGGCCGCACGCGGCTCGATGCGCGATGCCTTGAGCCTGACCGATCAGGCCATCGCCTTTGGCTCGGGGGTGCTGGAAGAAACCACGGTGCGCCAGATGCTGGGCAGCGTGGACCGCTCTTATGTGTTCCGGCTGTTGCAGGCGCTGGCGCAGGGCGATGGCAAGACCGTGGTGGAAACGTCTGAGGCACTGCGAACGCATGGCCTGAGCGCGGCCTCAACCCTGGAAGAAATGAGCGCGGTGCTGCAACGCATGGCGGTGTTGCAGGCGGTGCCTGATGCGGCTGGTGACGATGCCGACCCGGAGGCGGCCGACATTGCCCAACTGGCCGCCCTGATGCCTGCGGATGAAACCCAGCTGCTGTACAGCATCTGCCTGCACGGCCGCAGTGAACTCGGCCTGGCTCCGGACGAATATGCGGCCCTGACCATGGTGCTGCTGCGCTTGCTGGCCTTCAAGCCGGGCGTGGTTCACATGGCGGGGCAGGAAAAAAAAACGCTAAAAATTGACCTGCAGCCAAAACCGCAGCCGCAGCCCCGACCCGTACCCCCGGTGAGCGCTGCCCCGGTGCAGCCCAGCGCACCCAAGCCCGTCCATGAGACAGCGGATGTTTCTAAGGAAAATGAACCTGTAGCCCTTGTAGAAAAAGGGCAATCAGCTATTGAAGAAATAGCGCTAGATGCCATTCCGGCCGGGCAGCGTTTGGCTGTGCGCGCCATGTCTGGCAGCACGGGCAACGCCACCCTGGGTGAGGCTGCGCAGGCTGTTGAAAAAAATATAGAAAATAAGCCTCTAGCCCCTTTAGAACAAGCCCAAGCAGCTACAAAAATTGAAGCGATTCAAGTCCATGTGCAACCTGACTCGGTGCGTGAAGCGCCTAAGCTGCAAATGGCTACAGTGGTGTCGTCCAGCCCTGAGGGCGATTTTTGGTACGACACGGTGCAGGCCTTGGTGCAGGCCAACGCCATCAGCGCCATGGTGCGCGAACTGGCCTTGCAAGCCCAGCTGGTGGCGCGTGACAGTGACCAATGGCTGCTGCGTGTGGAGCGTGAGTCACTCAACCAGCCCGGCAGCCGTGAGCGGCTGGCGGTGGCACTGGCTGGCATCGGTTACCCGGTCAAGCTGGCGGCTGAGGTGGGGCGTGTCACCGACAGCCCGGCCAAGCGCCAGGCGGCAGCGACAGCACAGGCTCAGTTGGCGGCAGAAAAAATCGTTTTTGACGACCCGCTGGTGCAAACCTTGATGCGTGATTTTGCGGCGAAAATCGTGCCCGGCAGCATTCAACCGCTCTAATCCCTAATT
>JAVHPS010000386.1:0-5610 GCA_036170715.1 Rhodoferax sp.
GCGACCAGCCCGGCGTGGTTTACGCAGCGGGTGGTGCCACCACCATTTGGGTTGACTTTCCGAAACAAAAAGCCATGGAACTACCCGACTGGTTGCGTGCGATCGTAAGCTGAATTTTTTAGCAAAATAGGCCTTAAGCCCTTGTATTTTAAAGTTTTATTGCTATATTAAATATAGCAATAAATGCCCCGTGCATCAGACTGAAAAATGGCCGCTCGCGATCAGACGCTCCACTTCGGCCTCAGCCGCCAGCCAATCGTCAGCCGGGTTGCCCAAGGTGAATCCGCGGCGCTCGGCAATGTAGAACGCGGCCACCGATACATAGTGATGGCGCTGCTCCAGCGTCAGTTTCGGTTTCGGTGCGGTCGATGCTTTCAAGTGCACCAGGGCTGGATCGGTATGTGCTGCAACGGGTTTTGCAGAGCCCGGTTTTTGGGTTGATACTTTCTTGGCAGTGGCCTTGGCGGGTGCTGATTTGGGCGCGGTTGTAACCATGACTTTTCCTTGCGGTTGTGCAAGCTTGCATTCTGAAGTGCCATCAGACCCTTGGTTTTGATGCACGTCAGTCTCGGCGCACTTCGCGCAGCGAGTGGCTTAACCCGCCATCAGCTTGTGGACCAGGTCACCGTTGTTGGCGGCTTTGTATTTGCGCATCAGGCGGGCGCGGTAGATTTCGACGGTGCGGTGGCTGATGGTCAGGACGCGCCCCATTTCCTTGCTGGTGAGTCCGTCCATCAGCAGCGCGGCAATTTCGCGTTCACGGGGCGTGAGCTCGGCTTTTACCGGGCGCTGCGCGCTCAGGTCTTCAAACGTCCAGATACCCGCCTCGTGCGGGGCGGCCTGGTTCAAGGCACGACCGGTGACATGGCACCAAAAGGTTTCACCTTTGAGGCGACCATCCAAGCGCTTCATGACCCGGTCATCGGCGTAGGTGCCACGGCGGTTCAGAATGGGTGCAATGCGGGCTCCGGTGCGCTCGAACTCGGCCACGCTGGGGTACAACACCTGAAACGACTGGCCGATGAGCTGCTCAGGCGCAGCGCCAAACATGTCGCACAAATGGCGGTTGCAGTCCACCATGGTGCGGTTGCGTGACAGCGCCAGCCCCACTGGAGCCATTTCGAACGCCAGACGGTAATCAATGTCCATGGATGACGGTTTGCATCAGGGTTTACACGCTACGAAAAACTACGTATGCAGTTAAGTAGTATCGTATGCGCTGGTGTGTTTGTTTGTATTTTTTTACCAGGAGACTATGGCGTGAACAAAATCTACCCTGATGCGGCGGCGGCGCTGCAAGGCATTGTCAAAGACGGTCAATTGCTGGCGGTTGGCGGCTTTGGTTTGTGTGGTATTCCCGAAGCCCTGATTGATGCCCTGCGCGACACCGGTGTCAAGAACCTGACCGTGATCAGTAACAACGCGGGTGTTGATGGTTTTGGCCTGGGCAAACTGCTCGACACCCGGCAGATCAAAAAAATGATCTCCAGCTACGTGGGTGAAAACAAAGAGTTTGAGCGTCAATTTTTGGCCGGTGAACTGGAGCTTGAATTCACACCCCAAGGCACATTGGCCGAAAAACTGCGCGCCGGGGGCGCTGGCATACCCGCGTTTTATGTGCGCACCGGTGTCGGCACGCTGGTGGCTGAAGGCAAGGAAAACCGGGTCTTTGACGGCAAAACTTATATTCTTGAACACGCCCTGATGCCCGAGGTGTCGCTGGTCAAAGCCTGGAAGGCCGACAAAAGCGGCAACTTGCTGTTTCGCCGCACGGCGCGCAATTTCAACCCGGCCGTGGCCATGGCTGGCAAGATCACGGTGGTGGAAGTGGAAGAAATTGTCGAAACCGGTACGTTTGACCCCGACAGCGTGCACCTGCCCGGCATCTACGTGCACCGGCTGGTGCTCAATGCCACGCCCGAGAAGCGCATTGAAAAACGCACCCTCACCGAAAAAACCGTTAAAACTGGAGCTTGATCATGGCTTGGACACACGATGAAATGGCCGCATTGGCGGCACGCGAACTGCAAGACGGTTACTACGTCAACCTGGGCATTGGCTTGCCCACGCTGGTGGCCAACTTTGTGCGCCCGGACATTGAAGTCTGGTTGCAGAGCGAAAACGGTATGCTGGGCATTGGCCCGTTTCCGACCGAAGACGAGGTCGATGCCGATCTGATCAACGCGGGTAAACAAACCGTCACCACCATTCCTGGCTCCAGCATCTTTGGCAGCCACGACAGCTTTGCCATGATTCGCGGCGGCAAGATCAACCTGAGCATTCTGGGGGCCATGCAAGTTAGCGCCCGCGGTGACCTGGCCAACTGGATGATTCCGGGCAAGATGGTCAAAGGCATGGGCGGAGCCATGGACTTGGTGGGCGGGGTGAAAAACGTGGTCGTTTTGATGGAGCATGTGGCCAAGAAAAAAGACGGCACGGTGGACCTGAAAATCTTGCCCGAATGCACCTTGCCGCTGACCGGGGTGGGCGTGGTGGACCGCATCATCACTGACCTGGCCGTGCTCGACATCACCCCGCACGGCATCAAGGTGGTGGAAATGGCCCCCGGCGTGACCTTTGACGAACTGCAAAGCAAAACCGGCGTACCGCTGCACTGACCGGTTTTTTCAGCGTGGCAGGCGCGAGCGTGCCACGCCCTTGAGCAACACCACCAGCCCAACGGCGGCAATCGTCAGGCCCACAATCAGGGCAATCCAGAAACCTGCCGCGCCCATGGGGTGCGCCGGTTTGATGGGAGCCCAGCTGGGGGCCAAGCCCAGCACATAACCCAGCGGCAGGGCAAAGCCCCAAAATGCCGTCAGGTGCACGGCCATCGGCGCGCGCGTGACCTTGTAGCCCCGAATGGCGCAACTGGTGATGACCTGCGTTGCATCCGAGAGCTGAAACACCGCTGCCAGCAACAGTAAATGCGCTGTCAGCGCCAGCACCGCCTGGTCGCGGGTGTAAGCCCAGGCGATGGCGCTGGCAAACAGCGCAATCAGTGTGGCCGACAAGCTGGCAAAACCTAGCCCCAACCCAACACCCACCCAGGACTGGTAGCGCGCCAGTACCGCGTCGCCCGCGCCCAGTGAGTGGCCCACGCGCGTCAGCAGCGCCAGCCCAAGGCTCAGCGGCACCATGAACACCAGCGAGGTGAAATTAAGCGCAATCTGGTGCGCGGCCACCTGGGTGCTGCCAAACTCGGCAATCAACAGTGCAATCAGGCTGAACGCGCTGGTCTCGGCAAAATAGGTGATGCCAATCGGCAGCCCCAGCCGGAGCAGGCTTCTGATTTGCGGCCAATGCGGCGGCTCAAAGTGGCCTAATGGCCAGGTGGCGCGGTAGGCTGGCGCACGCTGCATCCACCACACCAGCGCCAGTAAATTGAAGCTCACGGTGGCCACCGTGGCCCAAGCGCAGCCCAGCCCACCCAGCCGGGGAAACCCCAGCGTGCCAAATACCAGCAGGCTGTTGACGAGAAGGTTGATGCCCAGCGACAGCAGCGCAATCACCATCAGCGGCTTGGTCTGGTTGATGCTGGTGCTGTAGCCGTACAACACGCGGTAAATGGCAAACAGGGGCAGCGCCAGACTGGTGACGCGCACAAAAGCCAGCGCCAGGTCGCGCACGTAGGGTTCGAGCTGCATGTGGTTGAACAACAGCGCCGCCCAGTTGGCCAGCAGCAAAGCCAGCACGCCCACGCCCAACGCTTTCCACAAAGCCTGGCGCACCACATGCGGCACGGCAGCGAGTTCCCCCGCACCCACTTGGTGTGCCACCACCGGGTTGATGGACATCAACACGCCCATCATGGTGATGATCAGCATGTTCCAGATGGAGACCCCTAGCGACACCCCGGCCAGGTCTTGCGCCGAGGCATGCCCGGCCATGGCCACATCCACCACCGCCATGCCCACCGTGGCCAGCTGCCCGACCAAAATCGGCCAGGCCAGATGCCACAGCCCGCGCATTTCAGTTTGCAGGCGTTCACGCGCCGCCGGGTGATGAAACAGATGTTGCAGTGGACTTATCAAAATTTATAGCTGCAAAAGCAGTATATATAAGGTCTAGAGCCTTGTTTTATTACTTTCCGCGCATGAACAACGCATCCAACTCGCGCAGGCTGATCTGTCGCCAAGTGGGGCGGCCATGGTTGCACTGGTCAGAGCGCTCGGTGGCTTCCATCTGGCGCAGCAGGGCGTTCATTTCTTCCAGCGTCAAGTGCCGGTTGGCGCGCACCGCGCCGTGGCAGGCCATGTTGCCCAGCAGCTCGTTGTGGGCGCGGGCAATGACCGTGCTGGCATCGTGCTGCGCCAGTTCGGCCAGCACGCTGCGCGCCAGCTCCACCGCGTCGCCTTGTGCCAGCGTCGTGGGCACGGCGCGCACCGCCAGTGTTTTGGCTGAAAACGGGGCAACGTCCAGCCCCAGCGCGTGCAAGGTGTCGGCGCTGGCCTCGGCGGTGGCCACCTCTAGTGGCGTGGCAGCAAAGGTGGCAGCAATCAGCAGCGGCTGGCTGGGCAGGGCGGCTTGGGCTGTGGTGGCGTTGGCCTGCACCGCCGCCCATTGCGCCTTCAGGCGCTCATAGACGATGCGTTCGTGCGCGGCGTGCATGTCCACAATGACCAGCCCTTGCGTGTTTTCCGCCAGGATGTACACGCCCATGAGTTGCGCCAGCGCCCGGCCCAGCGGCCAGTCGCTTGCGGCTGGGCTGGGGGTAGCGAGTGCGGCGGCGGCAGTTGCAAGCGTGCCAGCATCGCCGTTGGTTGGGGTTGTTAACCCCGCATGGGTCAGGGGTGTATTGGGTTGGTGTATTAAACCACCCGCTTCGGTGGCCTCGACGGGGGCGTTGAAAGGCCCCCACAACGCCCCCAGGTCACTGACGCGATGGCCTGGCAATGCTTCAAATTGCATAGCTGCTTGTGCATATTGGATGCGGGCTATAGGCTGATTTTGCTTGTAAAAATCAGATGCCGCCGCGGTGTCTGCGGCGGCATCGGCCGGGCCAACCGGATGACCGGGTGCATGTTGGCCACCAGGGCCAAGCGGGGCCGGGCGTTGCAGACCCGCCAGCAACGGCACGGCGGCGCTGCTACCGGCGCGCGGGGCCGCCAGCGCCGATTCGACCGCGTGGCGCACTGCCTGGTGCACCTCGCGGCCGTCGCGAAAGCGCACCTCAATCTTGGTCGGGTGCACGTTCACATCGACCCGCGCGGGGTCGATCTCCACGTACAGCACGTACACCGGTTGGCGCTGGCCGTGCAGCACGTCTTCATAGGCGCTGCGGGCGGCGTGGGTGATGACCTTGTCGCGCACAAAGCGGCCGTTCACGTAGCAAAACTGCTGGTCGGCTCTAGAGCGTGCGGCATCGGGAATGCCAGCGCGGCCCCAGACCTTGATGGCGGGTTGGAAGCTGCCCGCCAACGCCGTGTGTTGATTGGGAAAATCGACCCACACCGCGCGTTCTACAAACTCGCTGCCCAGCACATCGGCCAGGCGTTGCTCCAGCGCGGGCAGGCTGCCTGCGTTGCCGCAGCGTCGCCATTGCTCGACCAGCCTGCCCTCATGCCAGATGGCAAAACCGACATCGGGGCGCGCCAGCGCGTGGCGGCG
>JAVHPS010000387.1:0-5608 GCA_036170715.1 Rhodoferax sp.
CAGCCGACGCTGAGCTTGTCCAGCTGCCCGACGTTTGTGGAAAGCGGCATTGCCCCACGCCACATCGACCTGCGCCCCTACGTGTTGTCAGGCAAAACCGTGCAAATGGTGCCCGGCGGCCTGACCCGCGTGGCCCTTAAAGAAGGCTCTTTGGTCGTCAACTCGTCACAGGGTGGCGGTACCAAAGACACCTGGATTCTGGAAGACGATGCCAGTCAGGGTCAATCGCAGCGCCAGTCCTCATAAGTAAATATGGCATCTAACCCTTATTAATTAAGCTTTTATTGCTACTAAAGTTGAGTAAATCCATATGTTGTCACGCACTGCCGACCACCTTTTCTGGATGAACCGCTACACCGAGCGTGCCGAAAACACCGCGCGCCTGCTCGATGTGAATTACCAGACCTCACTGCTGCCGCAGTCCGCCGCCACCGCACAAGCGGGCTGGCAAGGCTTGCTGTCGATCAGCGAGCTGCTGCCCAGCTACAACAAAAAGCATGACCAGATGGAGGCCAAAGAGGTGATGGACTTCATGGTCAAGGACGAGAGCAACCCGTCTAGCATCGTCTCGTGCCTGAGCGCGGCGCGTGAAAACGCCCGTGCCGTGCGCGGCACGCTCACTACCGAGGTCTGGGAGACGCAAAACCAGACCTGGCTGGAGGTCAAACGCATGATCCGCCAAGGCGACTTTGAGGCCGACCCGTCGCAGTTTTTTGAGTGGGTCAAGTTCCGCTCGCACCTGTCGCGCGGCGTGACCGTGGGCACCATGCTGATGGACGAGGCGCTGCACTTCATGCGCCTGGGCACTTTTCTGGAACGCGCCGACAACACCGCGCGCCTGGTGGATGTGAAGTTTCATGCGGTGGAGGCCGATTTTTACGGCACCGCCAACGGCAAGGAACAAGAGTACGACTTCTACCATTGGAGCGCGATTTTGCGCAGTGTCAGCGGTTTTGAGGTGTACCGCAAGGTGTACCGTGACGTGATCAAACCGGAGCGCGTGGCCGAGTTGCTGATTCTTCGCCCCGACATGCCCCGCTCGTTGCACGCCAGCCTGAACGAGGTGGTGGGCAATTTGCAGATGATTGCCAACGACCAGTCGGGAGAGACCCAGCGCCGTGCAGGCAAACTGCGCGCCGAATTGCAATATGGCCGCATCGACGAGATTTTGGCCACCGGCTTGCATGCGTACCTGACGCAGTTTCTGGACCGTGTCAACGACTTGGGGGCGCACATCAGCCGTGATTTTTTGGTGCCTGTGCCGGTTTGATAGTGGTTTTTGCGGGCCTTGTCCTGATAATGCAGCGCAGGAGAACGCTGCATGAAAGCCACTGATATCAACCGTGAACTGAGCCAGGCACGTGATGCGGGTCCGGTCAAAGACATTGTCATTCCCCCGTGCCCAGAACTGCTGGTGCAACTGCAGGCCGAGTTGAGCCTGGCCGACCCAGACCCCAACGCGGTGGCGCGCATTGCAGGTGGCGATGTGGCCATGACGGCGGCGCTGCTGCGCATGGCCAATAGCCCGCTTTATGCGCGCCGCGAGGCGGTGAGCTCGGTGGCGCAAGCGGTGTCGATGCTGGGCGTGCGACCCACGGCCTCGGTGCTAATGGGGTTTTTATTGCGCCATGCGATCCACATTGACCCGACGCTGATCGGGCATTTCTGGGAGTCTTCCACGCGCCGCAGTCTGGCCATGGCGCACATTGCCCGGCAACTGTATGGGCTGGACGTGGAAGTGGCCAAAACCTGCGGCTTGTTTTTTCATGTTGGCATACCGGTGCTGCTGCAAGGTGTGCGGGGCTACAGCGGCACGCTGGTGGAAGCCATGGCGCGGCAAGACCGCACCTTCATTGAAACCGAAAACGCTGCCCACCGCACCGACCATGCCGTGGTGGGTGCACTGGTGGCCAAGACCTGGCGGCTGCCGCAGGTGATTGTGCATGCGGTGCGACTGCACCATGACTTTTCGGTGCTGGGCGATGAAAGCATTGGGCAGAACGTGCGCCAGCTGGTGGCCGTGGCCGCCATTGCTGACCATTTGGTGGCAGACCATGAGGGCGTGCAAGCACAACGCGAATGGCAATGCCACGGCACTGAGTGCCTGGCTTTCCTGCAAATTGGCACCGATGAGGTCGAAGCCTGGGTGGATGCGCTTTACCCGGCGTTTGAGAGTGTGGTGGTGGCCTGAGCCGCCGCTACAACGGATTCTTCAACGCCTGCTTAACCGCCTGCCCCAGTTCAATCACCGCCATGGCGTAGTAGCTGCTCCAGTTGTAGCGCGTGATGGTGTAAAAGTTGTCGGTGCCGGCCACATACACCGGTGCGTCAGTGCCCATTTGCAGCTCGATCAGCGCCAGCTTGCCGGTGTGCTGCAGCGCGTCACCGCTCAGCACAGCCCCCTTGGCCTGAAAACTGGCGATGCTGAAGGTGGGCAAGATGTCGGGGGCCAGCAGGGCGGGCAAGTCCAGCCGGGCCGCGTCAAACGTCACCGGGAAATGCGTGGCCAGGCCAGGTTGCCAGCCAAAGGTTTTGAAATAGTTAGCCACCGAGCCAATCGCATCGGCCGGACTGTGCAGCAAGTCAACTACCCCGTCCGCATCAAAGTCCACGGCGTAGTGGGCCCAGCTCGATGGCATGAATTGCGCCAGTCCCATGGCACCGGCGTAGCTGCCTTTTTGCGTCAGCGGGTTGCGCCCGGTGCGCTGCATGAGGCTTAAAAACTGTTCCAGTTCACCCTTGAAATAGGCACTGCGCTCGGCGGCGCGTGGGTGGCTGGCGGGAAAGTCAAAGCTCAGCGTGGCCAGCGCGTCCAGCACGCGGTAGTTGCCGGTTTGCTGGCCATAAATGGTTTCGACACCGATGATGCCGACCACGATCTCAGCCGGCACCCCGGTGGCTTGCTCGGCGCGTTCAAGCTCGGCGCGGTGGGCTTGCCAAAATGCCACACCGGCCTGGATGCGCCGGGGTTCAATAAAGCGGCTTTGGTAAGCCTGCCAGTTCTTGGCTACGCCTACCGCAGGCGGGGTCACGGCTTTGGCAATGGAAGCTACATAGCGCGCTTGCCCCAGCACCCGCCGCACCCATGCTGGGTTCAGCTCAAGGCGGCGCGCCATGTCATTGGCCGCTTGCATGGCATCGGCGCGCTGGGCATAGCGCGGACCGTTTGTTACGGCGCTGGCGTGGTGCGTGGCTGTTTTGGTTTTTTTAGGGTGTTTTGCGGCGCTAGCCCCAGTGGAAAGGGTGCACAGTGCTATCAAAATAATAAAAATGCCGGGTCGTTTACCGAGGCTTCGGGTGAAAAATTTGAAAGAGCTCACGGGCGGTTACAGGCGTGGCGCGCGCAGCGGGGCGAGGTGTTTGAATTGACGTGCCAGTGTAGCGACTTGCTGCCTGAGCGCGCTGCGCTGGGCGGGCGCGTCAGCCGCGTAACGCAACGCTTCAAGCTGCAGCAGCCAGGCTTTCCAGGCCGGTTGGTCGGGCACTTGAAGCGGGTGCTGTTGCAGCAGTTGCAGCAGCTGCCGGGGCGTGCTGTGCGTGGGCACGGCCAGACCCGCACGCAGCAGGGCATGGCGGGCCTGCGCCAGCAGGCGCAGCCAGGGGTCGTGTTGCTGGCGTTCCCAGGTGTTCCAGGCCACCCCCAGCAAGCTGGCGGTCACCACCAGGGCGCACAGCACGTAGATCAGGTCTTCCCAGGTGGGGGCGGCAAAGCCCAGGCGTTGCAGCAGATCGAGCTGGCGCGCTTCAGAGTAGTTCAGCACCCACTGGTTCCAGCGGTTGTTGACGGCATCCCAGGCGGCACGCAGGTTCAGCGCCAGCGCGGGGCTGACGCTGCCCAGCAGGGCACTGGCCACCGCGCCCTGGGGCGTTTGCAGACGTTGCAAGCTGCCAGTGCGCGCCGGGGCCACGGCAGCGGTGGGGTCCACCCGCACCCAACCCTGGCCGCTGAGCCAGACCTCGGCCCAGGCGTGGGCATCGCTTTGGCGCACGGTCCAAAAGTCCTCCAGCGGGTTGTGCTCACCACCTTGGTAACCGGTGACGATGCGTGCCGGGATGCCACTGGCGCGCATGACGATGACGAACGCGGCAGCGATGTGTTCGCAAAACCCGAGCTTGCGGTCAAACCAGAATTCGTCGGCGCTGTCGCGCCCGTACTCGCCGGGCTCGAGCGTGTAACGGTAGCCGCCGGTGCGCAGTTGCGCCAGCACCGCCTGCACCCGCGCTGGCGCATCCGGGTGGCTTCGCCTGAGCTGCTGCGCCCAGTTTTGTGTGCGTGGGTTCAGGCCAAACGGCAGCGACATGGCCTGAACCCGCTCGCGGGGAGACAGTACCAGGCCGGTTTGAAAACGCGTGTAGGCCTGGGCCTGGTAGCGCAGCAGTTCGGTCACGGGGCGGGTCAAGACCCATTGTGTGGTGCTGGTCAGGCGTGCGGTGTGGCGTGCTAGGGTGGGTGCTTTGGGGGTGGTCTCCAACGTCAACAACCATGGCTGTTGGTTTGGCTCCAGCGTGACTTGGTAGGGGTAGGCCGGGTCTTGCACCGACACGTCGGGCGCGGTCAAGGCCGCAGGGCTGTCCAGCCCATTGGCGGCGCGCCATTGGCGGCCATCAAACTCGGCCAGTACCGGGCCGCGAAAGTACAGCTCCGAACTGGGTGGAGTGGCGCGGGTAAAACGCACCCGCATGGCCACGCTGCCATCCAGCGCCAGGCTGGCAATGTTGCCGACCGTCATTTGGCTAGACAAGCCGCTGCGCCCGGCCAAGGCATCACCAGGCAGACCCCACAGGGGAGCCAGACGGGGAAACAGCATGAACAGCACCAGCATGATGGGTGCGCCCAGCAGCGTCATGCGCCCAGCCAGACGCGCCGCGTGCCACAGCGGGGGGTGACCCACGGGCAGGTGGGCGTTGACCAGCGCCGTCAGCAACCCCCACAGTGCCAGCAGCATGGCCGCAGCGGTCAGCAGCGATTGCGAGTAAAAAAACTGCGTCAGCATCAGGAAAAAGCTCAGGAAGAACACCACAAAGGCATCGCGGCGGGCGCGCAGCTCCAGCGTTTTCAGGGCCAGCAACACCAGCACCAGGGTCACACCGGCATCGCGCCCGAGCAGCGTGCGGTGGCTCAGCAGCGTGGCAGCCACGGCCACGGCTAGCAAGCCGATGCGCCAGGCCGTGCCCGGCAGAGGCAGGCTGCGCCAGGCCAGTACGCCGCGCCAGATGACCACTGCCGCCGCCATCAGGCTGCACCACAGTGGCACTTCGGTGGCCAGTGGCAGCGCCACCCAGGTGATCACCGCCAGCAAAAACCATGTGTCGCGGGTGTCGCGCGGCAGTTGGTTCAGCTGGCGCAGTGGGGTCAAATGCATGGGCAGGCTTTCACGCGCGGGTCATGCCAGTGCCAAAGCCTGCAGGCAGCGCTGTTGTTGCGCCAGTCCGCTGGCCGGGGCAATGGCCTGGCCCGCGATGCGCAAGCCGTAACGCAAGCCCAATTGCTCGGCTTGCAACACCCAGGCGCACAGGCGGCTGAGTTGGGCTTCTGGTGCGCTCAACTGGGTCAATTGGGGTTCCAGCCACAGGGTGTGGGATTGCAGTGCCAGCTGGTCACGGCTGA
>JAVHPS010000388.1:0-5575 GCA_036170715.1 Rhodoferax sp.
ACAGTTATTTGACTTTTATCTGCATGTTAAGCAACTTTATTAAAAATACCTGTGTAGCTACTAGCCACACGCCACGCGCAATTCTCCCAAGGAGAACCCTTTCATGCAACAAATTCTCTCCATTTCTGACCATCTTGCGCCGCTCCAGCAGGCAGCCCGCAAGTCAGCTGGACTCTCCCAAACCGAACTGGCCTGCCGACTGGCTTCAACCGCCATGGCGAGCACAGCTTGCAGTTCGACTCCGACTGGATGAGTTCTACTGCCGGGCGCCCTCTTTCGCTGTCCCTTCCTTTTACCGGCGATGTCGCACTCAAGGACGATCGCGTCCGAAACTTCTTCGACAATCTGCTGCCCGATAGCGAAACCATTCGCCTACAAATCGCCACCCGCTTCAAGACCGACAGCGCTGAGGCGTTTAACCTGCTCAAGGCCATTGACCGGGATCGCTTGGGTGCGGTGCATTTGCTCGGCGTGGAGGAAGCACCCACAGATGTTCAATCCATCATGGGCACACCGTTCTCTAAATCCGAGATCGAGCCCTGTTGGTTCAGACCACACGCAGCGGCGCTATGGGCAACCTCGAAGACAAAGAAGACCTTCGGTTATCTTTGGCCGGTGCCCAGGAAAAACCGCCCTCCTCTGGCACCAGCGCCAATGGATTCAGTCTCATGACTCTACACCGACGACGTATATTTTGAAGCTTTCCATTGGCATGGCCGGCCACCGCCAGGCTGACTTCAGCACCGCGGACGATAACGAGTGGCCATGCATGAACCTGTTCGCCGGTTTCGGTCTGCCAGTCGCTAAAACCGATATCCTGAGATTTGGCAGCCAGAAAGTGTTGATTGTGGAACGGTTCGACTGGCAGCTACATTCCAGTGGTGTCTGGCTCATGCGCTTGCCCCAGGAAGGCTTCTGTCAGGTCATAGAAGCCCCTCGCACATCAAGACGGTGAATCTGGTTTGTAAGACCTCGTGTGTATTCTCAAGAGCTTGATCCAAGCTGAGAAGAACCTCACTTCTGTGCTCACGAATCAGCTTTTTTTGGATGTTGGAAGCACTTGATGGTCATGCCAAGAACTTCCGTATTCGGGTACTTCCACAAGGTCGATACCAACTCACACCGCTGTATGATGTGATTTCAATCTGGCCGATCGAAGGCAACGGACAGAACCAATTTTCGTTGTTCATGGCCACACTGGCTATGGCTATTCTTGGCAAGAACAAGCACTATCACTTCAAGGACATCCAGCGACGGCACTTCAACAATATGGTGGCCAGATGCTTTGATCGGGTTGATGCAGAGTAAGTGATTGTGCGGGTGTTGGAGCCAACTCCAAGGGCTATTGAAACTATGAAAAGCAGGTTTCTGGAAGGTTTTCTGGATTGGATTGCAGAATCAGTTTTCAAAGGACTGCCGCATTCCGCCGAACTTTTAGAGAGAATGCCGAAGTCATCATTGACAGCACAGTCGACATTTTTCGGGAATAAAAAAAGGGGGGTGGAACGGTTCCACCCCCCTTTTTTCCAAAGGCAAATTTGTACTTAGGTTAGCAAGGCTTTAATCGCTTTCTCAATCTCAGTGAAGCGTTTTGGATCAATGTTAGCCAGACTGATGACAGCAGATTTCTTTGCAGCGTCGAGCTTGAGTTCACCCATTTGGCCGTCTTTACCCTTGATCAAAACCTTCTTTGGAGAGGGGGGTGGAACGGTTCCACCCCCCTCCAGGAGTCGAGTTAAAACCTGGGCAGAACTAAGTTTTTCCTTGGATGAGCGCAGTTCCTTGGCACGGGCAAGAATCAAGTCAGGATCCTTCTGAATGGCTGGTGTCAGCAAGGAAGCCCATCGGTACTGCAGATCCAAAGGGCTTGGGAACGCTGCAATGACATCTGCTGGTAGCCTGGCCAAAGCCAGAGCTTTGCCCAACTGGCTGAGGTCAATTGCAGCCGCTTCAGACAGCTTGCGAGCAGATGGGAAAAGGTTATCGTCAAGTGCCTTGGCATAAGTAATGCCCACCTCCCATGGACTCAAAGAAGCACGTGCCCTGTTCTCCCGATCCATCTGACAAAAAAGCTCTGTGTCATCCAAATCTTCGATGACAGCCAAAACATTGATGCCAAGCTCCAAGCAAGCGCGATGGCGGCGATGACCAAAAACAAGCTCGTACTCACCGGGAGTCAAGTTCGAAGGGCGAACTTTGATTGGCTGAATATTGCCACCGGAGGTTTCAATTTCCTGTTTCAGTTCAGCGAACTCCGTCCCTGCATACGACAGCTCATTTCGGTTGGCCCACTTGCTCGGCTTGATCTTCTTGGGGTCAAGCTGACGGGTCGCAGTAGCGCCATCGAACTCGGCCAGCTTCTGCTTCAGTTCGACGTTTTCGGCAGATATCTTTTCATCACGAAAGAGCGCATCCGCATGCATCCCGATGGCTGTTTTTGAGCCCTGCCCTCGGCTGCCTAACGACAGCCCAATATGGCTCAGGTCGATCCTTGCTGCCTTGTCTTTAAGCGCCATGCTGTTCTCCTAGTTGACGTTTCCACGCCGTAATAATTTGTTCTTCCACAAGCTCTACAACACGTTCATAGGCGTCGTAAGCGCGCCTGTAAGTTCGGGCGTTGATGCTTGCTGGATCTGTGTCATAGACCGTACCAAACTCAGCACTTGCGCTAGCAGTCAAAGCTGTCTTGGGGATTTCAACTGGCAACACCATGCCAGCATAGGCAGCTGTTATCCACTCGCGGACGACACTGGAAGAAGCGTCATTCGCATCAACTCTAGCAAGCAGAACGTCAACAAAATCAAAGCTCTTGGTTTTACCTCGATTGGTGACAAGGTTTTCAGTCAGATCATTGAACAGGTTCCAGAACTGGCCGCTGGATGTGAAATCCAAAGTGCTAGGTGGCAGCGGCATGATGAGGCCATCTGAAGCGAGTAGAGCGTTGATGGTCAGGTAGGAGAGGGCGGGCGAGGTATCAAGGATGATCACGTCGTATTTTGTCCTGGCCGCGTCGATTCCGTTGTTGAGCACATTCCAGAATTCAAATGAGCCTTCAGACTTTTGCCGAGAGGGGAGGGCGAATTCTGCCGAATACAACGCCAAATTCGCTGGAACGATATCAATGCCACTCCAATAGGTTGGTGAAATGGCATAGTCGATGGACACTTCCGTCCCGTAGCAAAGGCTCAGAATCGTTTGTTCATCAGACACATCCACATCTGGCAATAATCCAAAAAGTGTCGTCATTGAACCTTGAGGGTCGGTATCTATGACCAGGACCTTGTGGCCCCGCAGACTTATGCCTTGGGCAAGTGTGACTGCAGTGGTTGTCTTCGTTACACCACCTTTGAAATTAGCAACCGCAATTGTGATTGCCTCGGCCTGCTCTGGGCGCATGAACTTACTGCGAATGGATCTCGCCCAGGTTCGCGTGTCTTCCAGGCTGAACTTGCGTCTATGCCCGCTTTCCATATCGCCGGTTGGCAGATCACCCTTTTTGACTCGATAGTCCATTTGAGCCTTTTCGAGCCCACAAACGGTTGCCACTTGGTTTGTACTGAAGGTTGGAGGACGCTTCCTAGCGTCTGGTGCCAGCATTGTGCCGCGTACGCTTTCAATGACTGCCCCAACTCTTGAAGAAGCAGCAATTAAGTCTTCCAACGTGACACGTGACTCCGGTTTTTTTTTGATGGACATGTATTTTTCCTTGCTAAACGCGAAATTTCGCTTGTTCTGTCAATTGTGCGTCTTTTGAGATGAATTTGGAAGCTCTGTCTTCGGTTTTTGAAGTTATCCACAGGCTCTCCACCTCTCTTTTTTAAAAAGCTTTAATTCTTTTAATACCTTTGATTTTAATTTCATGAATGAATTCAATGCCTTAGCAGGATTTACGTGAGATAAACCAAGGGATATGTGAGATAAATCACTGAAAGTGTGAGATCAAGTATGGGATCTGTGAGATAAACCAAGGCATAGCAAAGACAGCTATACACAATCCAAATCTATCGTGTTTCAAACGCTGAAATGAGCAAAATCAGGAACAATGAGATACCTAGGACGCAGGAAATGAGCTGCTTCACCCCCCATCTGTGAGATAAATCATGGGGGCAAATCGAAGAAAAGTGCTTAAATGTGAGAAAAACTATGGGGCAAATTGGCACTGACCATTAGTAAAACAGCTCAACTGAATCATCGCTTGCGTGAGTTTGCCAATCTCACAGATAATACTTTTATATGAGCAGCACGGAAATCCTTGGGCCGGACAGAATCGACAAACCAGTGTCGACGTTGGCAATGGTTCCAAAGACCGGAGCGATTACCAGAGTTGGTCGCCAAGCCTATACCTTGATGATGTTTGTCGCCCGTGAGCAAGGTGCTGAGGACGAGAGTACTGGATTGTTCGGTGCTCCATTGAACGCGGTCATCCGAGGTTACGACGGCTCAGCAGGATCAGTCAAAGAGCTGAAAAAGCACCTGCTCTCCATGGTGACGCATGTGGTTGAGTGGCAATCACCGTCACCAGGAGAAACAGAAGAGTGGGGCGCTTGTGGTCTGCTGTCGCAAGTTAATCTAAAAAAGAAAAATGGGGAAAACTGGATCTATTGGGCTTACCCACCAGCGCTTCGCCAGGAAATGCTTTATCCCCTGAGGTACGCACAGATCCTGCGATCAACCATCGCCCAGTTTCGTTCTCACGCAGGCTTGGCACTTTATGAAATTTGTGCGCGTTACAAGAACAACCCATCGCACTTAACCAGCAAACAGCATTGGAAGTGGTGGCTCCCAGTGTTGACGGGTAAGCCAGTCCCAAATGAAATCAAGACTGAATACCGCTTCTTTAACCGCGACACGATAAAGCCGGCAGTAGAAGAGGTCAATGAAGTTAGCGAGCTCATCGTTACCGCACACGAATTCAAAGTTGGCAGAACAATTGAGTACATCCAATTTGAAGTCAGGCTCAAGCAAGAAGAATCAGCAAAAAAGAAATATGCCATCGACCTAAGTAAAGTTGCTCGCGCAATTCAGCTTGGGATCGATGCAGAAATAGCTGAAGACCTATTCATTCGACACGGAGAATTGGCATTTGCAAAAGCAATGGAGAGATTGGAAGCACGCTTGGCTATGCCAGGCATGCCAATCCTTTCAAGGCATGCGTATTTGAAGGCGCTCTTGACAGGCAAAGCTGTAGATAAATCGTTGCCCGCTGTTGTCAGCGTTGCTCCAGCTGAGCAATTCGTCCCGCGGCCGGAAGCTCCTGGTTTACAAAAGCAGGCAAACTTACGTAACCGTGAAGCCGAAAAACTAAGGATTGTTCGATCAGAAATTGAGGACCTGAATCCTGCGGCACTTGCTCAACTCTTGAGTGAACTCAAACTGAATTTCGTTGAGCGCAAGATGTCTCAAGCAGTCATGAAAAGGTTGGACGAAGGGAAATGGGAATCAGCCTTGATTATGGGCGAGCTAGTACGTTTCTATTGGAAACGCACAAGAGGGACAGACTGGACTGCCCCAGAACCGTTGCCCAAGGTCGAAAGAGTAGAGCAGGCAGGATTGTTTTAATCCGAGATTGTCCATT
>JAVHPS010000389.1:0-1190 GCA_036170715.1 Rhodoferax sp.
TGGATGCCGCACGCAACAGCCCGGTGTACAAAATGGCCGTTCAATGGAAAGTGGCGCTGCCGCTACACCCCGAATACCGCACGCTGCCGATGGTTTGGTACGTGCCACCGCTCTCGCCCATCAGTGCCGCTGCCAATGCGGGGCAGATTGGCACCAACGGTGTCATTCCTGACGTGAAGCAGTTGCGCATTCCGGTCAAATACCTGGCCAATTTACTCACCGCAGGTGACACCATGCCGGTGGAACGTGCCCTGGAGCGCATGCTAGCCATGCGCGCCTACCAGCGTGAGAAGCATGTGGACAACCGCATCAACACCGCTGCGCTGGAACAAGTGCAAATGACCCAGCTGGAAGTGGAAGAGATGTACCACGTGATGGCCATTGCCAACTACGAAGACCGCTTTGTCATCCCCAGCACGCACCGCGAATACGCCGAAAACACCTTTGATGTGCGCGGCGGTTGTGGCTTCAGTTTTGGCAACGGTTGCTCTGACGGGGCCAGCGAGGCCAGTCTGTTTGGTGGTACCAAACGCCGCACCATCCCAATCCAAGCGGAGGTCTGAGCATGTCACTTATCTCCAACATCACCGGCATGTCGCGCAGCCTGCGCGTGCTGGCACGGCTGCTGTCTTACCCGAATGCAGCTTTGCGCGCTGACCTGGCTGACATGCGTGCCGCCATACAGTCCGAACAGGCAGTGACACGCTCACGCCAAGCCGAGTTATTCATGCTGATGGACAACATCGCGAAGGGCGATACGCTACAAATTGAAGCCGATTACGTTGAGCTGTTTGACCGCGGGCATGCCACCTCGTTGCACCTGTTTGAGCATGTGCACGGGGATTCACGTGACCGGGGTCCGGCCATGATTGACCTGACACAGACCTATGAAAAAGCCGGGCTGTTTCTAGCCGAGGGTGAACTGCCCGACTACCTGCCAGTGGTACTGGAATATGCCTCCACCCAACCGCCCCAGGAAGCGCGTGCGTTTTTGGGTGAGATGACTCACATCCTCAACGCCATCTTCAGCGCACTGCAACAGCGCAACACCGCATACGCCAGCGTGATTGGCGCCTTGATTGAACTCAGTGGCGAAAAGGCGCAAGCCGTCGCCGTGGTGGCCGACGAGGCACTCGACGCGTCATGGGAAGAACCCGAGGTGTTTGGCGGCTGCTCCGTCAAAGGCCAGG
>JAVHPS010000390.1:0-5568 GCA_036170715.1 Rhodoferax sp.
GGTCCCACAGCATGACCAGGGAAAAACCAAAAATCACCCACAAAATGGTGCGACGAATATCGTTCATGAGGACTTCTTATCAGTGGAAGAAAAAATCAAGCCGGTCAACACTCCGGGCTGGCCTGCACCCAGGTGGTCAGGCACGGGGTCAAGCCCGCCCTGACACCAGGGGTGACAACGCCCCAGTCGTGCCAATGTCAAATAACTGCCTTTGGCGGCTCCAAAACGATCCAGCGCCTCCAGGGCATAGGCCGAGCAAGTGGGCGTGAAACGGCAGGACGACCCCAGCCAGGGGCTGAGCAACAAGCGGTACGCCTTGACCAGTGCCATCAAGCCACGTTTCATGCGACCGTTTCCCGCATCGGCTGGGCACACGCCGAGGTAAAAAGCTGCTGCAACTCAGCCCGCACCGCCGTCTTGAGCGCCGCCGAGGCGGCACTGACAAAACGTGTTTTGTCAAACCCGCAACGCAAGCGCACCACATGCGCTGCGGGTTGCAACGCTGCTTCAAAGTCTTGGCTCAAGGCGTAAATCTGGCGCTTGATGGTGTTGCGTGTGACGGCGCGCTTGGCCCAGCGCTTGGGCACCATCGCGCCCATCCAGACATCCCGCACGGCAAACAGGGGCTTGTCCGGCGGCGTGACCGCTGTCGCATCCAGCGCCACCCGATGCAAAGCGAAATGGGACGTGCGCGACACGGTCAAGCCCGCCAGCACGGCCTGAAACTGGGGACGATTTTTAAGACGCTGCAAAACACCAAGCCTTCGCGGAACGGGTCAAACGAGCGGCTTTGTGTGCACCGCGAACTCAGACGGCCAGGCGCTTGCGGCCTTTAGCGCGGCGCGCATTGATCACAGCGCGGCCACCGCGGGTTTTCATGCGAACCAGAAAACCGTGGGTACGGGCGCGACGGATCTTGGAAGGTTGGTAAGTGCGTTTCATTTTTGGAAATCCTCAGAGGGCTCATGGGCGATTTGCCACCCATGGACAACTCGCCGGGGGTCAAATCGATGTTCAGTTTTCTCCTGAACAGTTCAGGGGAACCTTGGATTATCGCAAACTTTGGCGACATCACAAAATTTCGCCTCTTCCAAGCTCCTCTGATCACTGAATTTAGTTCACCCCTGCGGGTTAATCAGGGTGTGGATAAGCCTTTGATAAATTAGAATGCAAAGCACAAAAATTGATAACTATCCACAAATCGAATTTCACAATGACCGAGGGACTTCACCCCATTTCAGCCACGCCAGAGTCGCAGTCCAACGCGGATTTGTGGCAGGCTTGCATCGACCAATTGGCTCAGGAGTTGCCTGAACAACAGTTTCAAACCTGGATCAAACCGCTGTCTGCGCAAGTGGCAGACGACCTCTCCAAGGTCACCATTTTTGTTGCCAACCGCTTCAAAATGGACTGGATCCGGGCCCAATACAGTGCCCGTCTGGCTGGGATGATGGAAAAAATGACCGGGCAAGCGATTCTTGTTGAGTTAGCACTTGCTCCGCGTGAAGTCGTTGCCAGAAGCCAACCAGTACAAAAATCAGTGTCCACACCAGGGGCATCAAACAGCACAGACAACGCCGCTAGTCCGCCCCCTGAGCCCCTCAAAAACCGGCTCAACACGGCGTTGACGTTTGACACCTTGGTTGAAGGCAGCGCCAACCGCATGGCACGCGCTGCGGCGATGCACGTGGCGGGCATGCCAGGGCACTTGTACAACCCGTTGTTCATTTACGGTGGGGTCGGTTTGGGCAAGACGCACCTGATGCACGCCGTGGGCAACCAGCTCATGGCCGATCGCCCCCAGGCGAAAGTTCTCTACATCCATGCAGAACAGTTCGTCACAGATGTGGTTAAAGCCTACCAGCGCAAAGCGTTTGATGAATTCAAAGAGCGCTACCACTCGCTCGATTTGCTACTGATTGATGACGTGCAGTTTTTTGCCAACAAAGAGCGCACGCAAGAAGAGTTCTTTAATGCCTTTGAAGCCCTGCTGGCCAAAAAGTCGCACATTGTGATGACCAGCGACACCTATCCCAAGGGCTTGACCGACATTCATGAGCGCCTGGTGTCGCGATTTGATTCTGGTTTGACGGTGGCCATTGAGCCCCCCGAGCTTGAAATGCGGGTGGCCATTTTGATCAACAAGGCGCACGTGGAGGGCATTGTGATGCCCGAGGAAGTGGCCTTTTTTGTGGCCAAAAACGTGCGCTCCAACGTGCGCGAGCTTGAAGGTGCGCTGCGCAAAATTCTGGCTTATTCACGCTTTAACCAGAAAGAAATTTCGATTTTGCTGGCACGCGAAGCGCTGCGCGACCTGCTGTCGATTCAAAACCGGCAAATCTCGGTGGAAAACATCCAGAAAACGGTGGCTGACTATTACAAGATCAAGATCGCCGACATGTATTCCAAAAAGCGCCCGGCCAGCATTGCCCGGCCGCGCCAGATTGCCATGTACCTGGCCAAAGAGCTGACACAAAAAAGCCTGCCTGAAATTGGTGAGCTGTTTGGCGGGCGCGACCACACCACGGTGTTGCACGCGGTGCGCAAAATAACCGCCGAGCGCCAGCAAATGACCGAGCTGAACCAACAATTGCACGTGCTGGAGCAAACCCTGAAGGGGTGAGCAAATTGAGCAAAATCAGTGGGAAAATGCCGCTTTACCACCCACAACCCCTTGCCACTTTCGGGCAAGCACATCGACCAACGACCAAAAGGATGACATGATTGTTCTGAAAGCCCCCCAAGACCAGGTGCTGTCCGTGCTGCAAGCGGTTGCAGGCATTGTGGAACGCCGCCACACCTTGCCGATTCTGGCCAATGTGCTGATCCGCAAAACCGGCACGTCGCTGCAGCTCACCACCAGCGACCTTGAAATTCAAATCCGCACCACGGCCGAGCTCGGCGGCGACGCAGAAGACTTCACCACCACCGTCGGTGCACGCAAGTTGATTGACATCTTGCGCACCATGCCTGGGGATCAGGTGGTATCGCTTGAATCCAGCGCCGCCAAGCTGATTCTGAAAGGTGGCAAAAGCAAGTTCACGCTGCAAACCATGCCGGCCGAAGATTTCCCGCTGGTGCAAGAGGCTGCCAATTTTGGCCCGGTGTTCTCGGTGCCGCAAAAAACCCTCAAGGCCTTGCTGGCCCAGGTATCGTTTGCCATGGCGGTGCACGACATCCGCTACTACCTCAACGGCATTTTGTTTGTGGCTGAAGGCCAGCAACTTAGCCTGGTGTCCACCGACGGCCATCGGCTGGCATTTGCCTGCGCCACGCTGGACGTGGAAGTGCCCAAACAAGAGGTGATCTTGCCGCGCAAGACGGTGCTGGAGCTGCAACGCCTGCTGTCCGATGCCGAAGGTGCCATCGAAATGCAATTTGCCAACAACCAGGCCAAGTTCAGTTTTGGCGGCATGGAGTTCGTCAGCAAATTGGTTGAAGGCAAGTTCCCTGACTACAACCGCGTGATTCCGCGCAACCACACCAACAGCATCACGCTGGGCCGCAGCGCGCTGCTGGCCACGCTGCAGCGCACCGCTATTTTGACCAGCGACAAGTTCAAAGGTGTGCGCCTGAACCTCGACCCCGGCACGCTGCGCGTGGCCGCCAACAACGCCGAGCAGGAAGAAGCGGTGGACGAGCTCGACATTGATTACGCTGGCGACAGCATCGAGATCGGCTTCAACGTCACCTACCTGATTGACGCACTGGCCAACATGAGCCAGGACATGGTCAAGCTCGAACTCTCCGACGGCAACAGCTCGGCACTGCTGACCATTCCTGACAACAGCCAATTCAAATACGTGGTGATGCCGATGCGCATCTAGCGCCAACCCGCCGCGCACGGCCCACGCCTTTTTGCTGCCCCCAACTTTTCAAAGCTTTCCATGACCGAAGAAAACAAGCCCGACGCATCCACTGACAACACCGTTCACACGGGCGAGGGCACGGCTGACAGCTCCAATTTTCAGCCCGCCATTGATGCCCACCAGGTCGGCGCGTCTGAAGCCTACGGTGAAAGCTCGATCCAGATCTTGGAAGGGCTGGAAGCGGTGCGCAAACGCCCCGGCATGTACATCGGTGACACCTCGGACGGCACCGGCCTGCACCACCTGGTGTTTGAAGTGGTGGACAACTCGATTGACGAATCGCTGGCCGGCCACTGCGACGACATTCTGGTCACCATCCACACCGACAACTCGGTGAGCGTGGTCGATAACGGGCGCGGCATTCCCACCGGCGTCAAGATGGACGACAAGCACGAACCCAAGCGCAGTGCCTCAGAGATCGCGCTCACCGAGCTGCACGCGGGCGGCAAGTTCAACCAAAACAGCTACAAGGTCTCGGGGGGCTTGCACGGCGTGGGCGTGAGCTGCGTCAATGCCCTGAGCAAAATGCTGCGCCTGACGGTGCGCCGCGACGGCAAGGTGCATGTGCTGGAATTCAGCAAAGGCTTTGTGCAAAACCGCCTCACGGAAGTGGTGGGGGGTGTCGAAGTTTCACCGATGAAGATCACCGGCGAGACCGAGCGCCGTGGCACCGAAGTGCACTTTTTGCCCGACACCGACATCTTCAAGGAAAACAACGACTTCCACTACGACGTGCTGGCCAAACGCCTGCGCGAACTGAGCTTTTTGAACAACGGCGTGCGCATTCGCCTCAAAGACGAGCGCAGCGGCAAAGAAGATGATTTTTCTGGGGCCGACGGCGTGCGCGGCTTTGTCAACTTCATCAACAAAGGCAAAACCATCCTCAACCCCAATATCTTCCACGCCCTGGGTGACCGCCAGAGCGACCAGGACACCAATATTGGTGTGGAAGTGGCGATGCAATGGAACAGCGGCTACAACGAACAGGTGCTGTGCTTCACCAACAACATCCCGCAGCGCGACGGCGGCACCCACCTGACCGGCTTGCGTGCGGCCATGACACGCGTCATTAACAAGTACATCGATGACACTGAAATCGCCAAAAAAGCCAAGGTGGAAGTGACCGGCGACGACATGCGCGAAGGCCTGACCTGCGTGCTGAGTGTGAAAGTGCCAGAGCCCAAGTTCAGCAGCCAGACCAAGGACAAACTGGTCAGCTCTGAAGTGCGCGGCCCGGTGGAAGACATCGTGTCCAAGCTGCTGTATGACTACCTGCAAGAGCGCCCGACGGATGCCAAGATCATTGTGGGGAAAATCATCGAGGCTGCCCGCGCCCGTGAAGCCGCCCGCAAGGCGCGCGACATGACACGGCGCAAAGGCGTGCTCGACGGCATGGGTCTGCCCGGCAAACTGGCCGACTGCCAGGAAAAAGACCCGGCGCTGTGCGAGATTTACATCGTCGAGGGCGACTCCGCCGGTGGATCGGCCAAGCAGGGTCGTGACCGCAAATTCCAGGCCATCCTGCCCTTGCGCGGCAAGATTTTGAATGTGGAAAAGGCGCGCTACGAAAAGCTGCTGACCAGCAATGAAATCCTGACCTTGATCACTGCTTTGGGCACCGGCATTGGCAAGGCTGGTGGTTCTACCGGCAACGACGACTTTGACGTGGCCAAGCTGCGCTACCACCGCATCATCATCA
>JAVHPS010000391.1:0-1189 GCA_036170715.1 Rhodoferax sp.
CCCGCATAGGTAAACGTGCCGCAGCCTGGCGTGACAGACACGTCGAAATAGGCGGGTTGAAAACGCCCTGCCCCCACCCGGGTTCCGGCAACCGACAAGTTGGAGCCGAGGTAATTGACATGATTGGCAGTCAGGTCAATCGTGCCCACTTCATTCCAGGTGAGATTGGTGCTGGCCGCGCCGGCTGCAAAACCGCTCAATCCGACATTGATGGCGCTGGCATTGCCCAAGCCCGGTTGCGGGTTGGCAGAGCCCAGCGTGACCACAGCGGGTGCAGCTTCATGGCCAAAGTTCTGCGTTGCCGCAGGCAGAGTTGCACCGTTCATGGCGGTCACGGTCACATTGAAAGGTGCACCCGCCACCAGCGGAGCCGCTGGTAGGCCACTGAACACCAGGCTGGCGGGCACAGCCACGAAGGCATCTGCGCCCTGCATGACCAAACCCGCATCACCGCTGGCCGCTGCACCGGTGTAATTCATGTTCAAACCCATGTTACCGGCATCTGGATAGGTGACCGTGGCACTGGCCACACCAGCCGCGTCAAAGCTCAAGCTCACCGGACTGGTTGCAGCACACGCTGCACTGGCACTGTTGCCGGGGTTCAGGTAACGGGTGTTGACCTGAACCGACAACGTGCCCGCCACAGGATTGGTGTAACTGCAGGACATCTGCACCGTCCGCGTCACATTGGCCAAACCGGGCACGCAAGCCCCGGAGTTGTCGGCCTTTTTGACCGACCGCACCGATACCGTTTGCGCTACACCAGCCACGTGATGCGGCACATCAAACAAAAAACCAGTGTTGTAAGCGATGTAACTGCAACCGGCAAAAGTGCAGGTTGCCGGATTGGATGCGGCTGAACTGGCCCCCAGCGTTGCAGCAACGTCCGCATTGGCCGCCGTCAATTGCAAGGTCTTGGTGATGCTGCTTGAACCGGCTGGAATTACAAAGTCTGGTGTGCCTGCACCCCAGTTGGCCGTGCCAGCGCCCGTGGCAGTCAGCGTGCCACTGAAGCCATTGGTGTAAGGGGTTGTGCAAGCCGCATCAGCGCAAGCCTTGATGGTCAAGGTACTGGGTGTGCATGTCAAACCAACCCCATTGCCGGCATCACTGATTTCAAGATGGTGTGGGCCATAGACCGGGCACACGCGGGCTGAGCCGTCCCAGTTCTTGCCGGCGTTTTCGTTGG
>JAVHPS010000392.1:0-24125 GCA_036170715.1 Rhodoferax sp.
CCTGAAACTAGTGCGTCTACCAATTCCGCCACCTGGGCATTTCAGGAAAGAAAGGCATTGTATCAAAAATATGAAGCAAACCAGCGCGTTGCTGGAAGAAATTGAAGGAATTGTTCAAGGTCACCGCGATGGTCACGGCTTTGTGATTCGCGAAGATGGTGGCGTGGACATTTATCTGCCACCGAACGAAATGCGAGCGGTGTTACACAAAGATCGGGTCAAGGTGCGCGTGGTGCGCAGTGATCGCAAAGGAAGACCCGAAGGGCATGTGGTCGAGATCGTTGAGCGCAGCAGCCAGAACATCATTGGTCGCCTGTTGTGCGAGAGCGGTATCTGGATTGTGGCTCCAGAGGATAAGCGCTATGGTCAAGATGTGATGATTCCCAAAGCCGCTACCGGATTGGCTAAGTCGGGTCAGGTGGTGGTGGTCGAACTGACAGAACCCCCGGCGTTGTTTGGTCAACCGGTGGGGCGTGTCAAAGAAGTGCTGGGTGAAGTAGATGACCCCGGCATGGAAATTGAAATTGCGGTACGCAAATACGATGTGCCACACATTTTTTCTGAGGCTTGTCTGGCGCAGGCCAGGGCCTTGCCGGACAAGGTGCGTGCACAAGACAAAAAACAGCGCGTCGATTTGACGGACGTGCCCTTGGTGACCATTGACGGCGAAGATGCGCGTGACTTTGATGACGCGGTGTACTGTGAGCCGACCCAAATTGGCAAGGGGCGCGCGGCCGTACCAGGGTGGCGTTTGCTGGTGGCCATTGCCGATGTCAGCCGGTATGTGGAAAACGGTTCAGCCATTGATGTGGATGCCTATGAGCGCGCCACCAGCGTGTATTTCCCACGTCGCGTGATTCCGATGTTGCCGGAAAAACTCTCCAACGGACTGTGTTCACTCAACCCTGAAGTCGAACGCCTGTGCATGGTGTGCGACATGGTGGTCACCGAAGACGGAGATGTCTGTGCCTACCAGTTTTATCCGGCGGTGATGTGGAGCCATGCGCGTTTTACCTACACCGAGGTGGCTGCCATTTTGGCCAACACCCGTGGCCCGGAGGCCGCCAAACGCAAGGATCGCATCACTGATTTGATGAACCTGCACGAGGTCTACCGTGCCCTGCTCAAATCCCGTGAACGTCGCGGTGCAGTTGATTTTGAGACGGTAGAAACGCAAATTGTGTGTGATGAAGCCGGGCACATTGAAAAAATCGTGCCACGTACCCGTAACGATGCGCACAAGCTGATTGAAGAAGCCATGTTGGCCGCCAATGTGTGCAGTGCGGATTTCATTTCACAGAGCAAGCATGCCGGGTTGTTCCGGGTGCACGAAGGCCCAACACCCGAGAAAAAAGAAATTCTGCGCAATTTTCTGAAAATGACCGGTGTTGGCTTGAGCATCAGTGACGATCCAGCACCGGCTGAGTTTCAGGCCATTGCCAAGGCCACCAAAGACCGGCCCGATGCCCAGCAAATCCAAACCATGTTGCTGCGATCCATGCAGCAGGCGATTTACACCCCCATCAACAGCGGCCACTTTGGTCTGGCGTTTGATGCCTATACCCACTTCACGAGTCCGATCAGACGTTACCCGGATTTGTTGGTGCACCGTGTCATCAAGGCAATTTTGGCCAAAACCAAATACCAGTTGCCGACCTTGCCCACACCCGGTGAAGCGCATGCCAAGTTGTCCAAACGGCTGGAAAAAAATCTGGCAGCACGGGTGGCTGAACCAGGTATCAAGCCGCGAAAATTGAGTCTGGACATGCAAGCCTGGCAGGCTGCCGGACTGCATTGCAGTGCCAATGAGCGCCGCGCTGATGAAGCCAGTCGCGATGTTGAAGCCTGGCTTAAATGCAAGTACATGCGCGAGCACCTGGGAGAAGAGTACGCTGGCGTGGTCAGCGCGGTGACCAGTTTTGGTATTTTTGTCACCCTGGATGCGATGTATGTTGAGGGCTTGGTGCACATCACGGAGTTGGGCGGAGAGTACTTTCGTTTTGACGAAGCACGTCAGGAATTGCGTGGCGAGCGCACCGGCATGCGGTACGCGTTGGGCAGCCGCGTGCAAGTGCAGGTCAGCCGGGTTGATCTGGATGGGCGGCGGATTGATTTCCGACTCCTCGCCGAAGGCGCTGTTTTGCCCAACCATGTCACTAAAGAGCGCGATGTACGCCGTGACAGCACCGAGCGCAAACGGGCCGATGCCGATATGGCAGAACCTGCTGCAGGCCGTCGTAGCCGCAAGCTGGCCGATCCCTTGCCGCGCGCGGGTGCAGCCCAACGTAGCGCGCGCGCCAAACCTGCGGCATCTGCCAAAGGCAAAGATAAACCGCGCAAGACGCATCGTCGCAGTTGATGTTTTAACCTCTTGGAACCTTCAAAACCATGACAGTAATCAATCGAGTGGCATTGGTCACAGGGGCTGGTTCAGGTATCGGGAAAGCGGCGGCCTTGGCTTTGCTGGCAAGTGGCTGGCAGGTGGCTCTGGCTGGGCGACGCGAGTCGGCTTTGCAGGAGGTGGCGGACTTGTCTGCGTTACCTCAGCGCGCGCTGGTCGTGCCCACCGACGTGACGCAAGAAGCCTCAGTGGTGGCATTGTTCGAAACGGTGGTGCAGCAATTTGGTCGTGTTGACTTGTTGTTCAATAACGCTGGCACGGGTGCGCCGCCTGGCGTATTGCTGGAAGATTTGACGCTGGCGCAGTGGCAGGCCGTGGTGAATGTCAATTTGACAGGCATGTTTTTGTGTCTGCGCCAGGCCTTTCGGGTGATGAAGGCGCAAACCCCCATGGGGGGGCGCATCATCAACAACGGTTCCATTTCAGCCACCACGCCGCGCCCCAACTCGGTGGCTTACACCGCGACCAAGCATGCGGTCACCGGGTTGACCAAAACCGCAGCACTCGATGGCCGCAAGTACAACATTGCAGTCGGGCAAATTGACATTGGCAATGCCGCTACTGACATGACCCAACGCATGCGGGCAGGGATTTTGCAGGCCAACGGCAGTGTGGCGGTGGAGCCGGTGATGGATGTCGAAATTGTTGGACAGTCCGTGGTGTACATGGCCGGTCTGCCACTGCAGGCCAATGTGTTGTTTCACACCGTGATGGCAACGCAAATGCCGTTTGCTGGGCGTGGCTAGAATTTATGAAAAATCAGCCTATGTCCCTTGTAATTCAAGGGTGTATTGCTATTAATTAAATAGCACTAAGTATTTGGAGTTGCTTGCTTGGCCAACATTGAGGCGGTGAGTACGACACTTTTCGGCCAGGTATCAGCCAGTTGGCCGTGCTGGTAAACCGCTTCGCACGCGGCTTGAAACGCCGGCATTCCAGCAGCTAATTTGGCTCCCACCATGCCCGCCAGCACGTCACCGCTGCCGGCCGTGGCCAGCCGGGCGTTGCCCGTGGGGTTGATGGCGAGTATTTCCTGCGGGGCCGCGATCACGGTGCCTGAACCCTTGAGTACCACGGTGCAGTGAAAACGCTGTACCAAGGCTTGGGCTGCCGCCAGCCGGTCTTGCTGCACCTGGGCGACGCTGACGTTCAAAAGCCGCGCAGCTTCCAGGGGGTGTGGGGTCAGCACCGTGGCGACATGGCGTTGCGCACGCGCGCTTAAAAGGGTTGCAAGTGCAGCATCAAATGCTATTATATTAATAGCATCCGCATCAATAACAGCTCGGGCTGAAGTTGGAATAACTTGATGAAGTTGCGCTTGCATGTTGCGGCCACCACCACAGCCGCACACCACGGTCATGGCATTCAAGTCCAAGTCGTTGAGGGTTCTGAACATGAGTTCAGGCTGAGCCGTGTCCACGGGTCGATTCTGTCCGTCCAAGAGTGCCACAAACACCCGTCCGGCTCCGCTGTGCAAGGCCGCTGTGGCGGCCAGCAATGCGGCTCCTGTCATGCCGGGGGCTCCGCCCACCACCACCACATCACCAAAACTGCCCTTGTGGCTGGCATGTGACCGAGTGGCTGTAACGGGTTGGGTGACCAGCATGGCGCGCGGCGCGATGCCGGCCATGGCTGCCGCATCCACTTGCAAATCATCCAACCAGACCGTACCCCCCACATCGCGGCCGTGCGCGGTAAAAAGACCGGGTTTGAGTGTCAGCAGGCTGAGCGTGTGGCTGGCTTTGACGTGGGTGGAGGTGGTGACACCCGTGTCGGCATCGAGTCCGCTGGGCAGGTCTATGGCCAGAATTGGAATCGCCAAGCCGTTCATCTGGTTGATCCAGGTGGCCATGGCTCCCGTAGGTTGGCGCGGTGTGCCGCCCAGTCCCAATAGGGCATCAATGCACGCATCTACATCAGGCGGGACGGTTTGACTGAACGTGACCCCAGCCTGAATAGCGCGTTTAAAAGAGGCATGGGCATCGGTGGGGGCTTGCGCGGGTGTTCCGAGCCAAGTCACGACGGGTTCTTTGCCCCAAAGCTTCAAGTGCATCGCAGCTTCTAGGCCATCGCCACCGTTGTTGCCTGATCCACAGGCTAGCCAAATGCGCTGGGCATGTGGCGCAACGGCCAGAGCGAGCTGTGCAATGCCCAAACCCGCACGTTGCATCAGGGTATGCGGGGGCAGGCTGATTTGTGCAAGTTGTTCGATTTTGTGCGTGGCTGATGCGCTGTGCAGTGCCATGCGTTGGCCCGTGTGAAGACGTTGCACGTTCAGAACTCGTAGGTTTCGCCTTCGCGCGCCAGCCGGTATTGCGGGTCACCTGCCTGGCGCGGGTGGTTGTGAATCACCTGTTCGAAAACGGCTTCAAGGGCATCATCACTGCGGGTGGGTTCGTGGTGGGTGCAGTACAGCATTTTTGCACCGGCTCTTTTCGCGTAATCAATGCTGGAGTGGAAGGTGCCGTGTCCCCAGCCTTTTTTGTTCAGGTATTCATCGGTGGTGTAGGAGCAGTCGGCAATGAGTACATCGACACCCGCCATGGCGCGCAGGAGGCTGGCTGACTTTTCATCAATGAAGCTTTGGTATTCGGCAAAGTCGGGGTCGTGGGGGTCATAAATATTTTGCGGCGGTTCGTGGTCGCCGGTAAAAAAGACGGATTTGCCGTTGGCTTCGATGCGGTAGCCAAAGTCGACCACAGGATGGTTCATCAAGACAGGGGTGACGGTGGCTGTGCCGATCTGGATGCTTTGCTCAGGTATCAGGGTGACGTATTCAATTTTTGCTTTCATTTCGGCTTCACGCACCGGGAAATAGCTGTATTGCAGTTGCACGGCCATCACTTGTTCAACGCCTTTGCCGGACACCGGGTCAAAAGCACCGTGCAGCCGCAACACGTTGCCAGGAATGAAGTTGGGTACAAAAAAAGGCAAGCCTTGAATGTGATCCCAATGCGAATGGGTGATCAGCACATTGGCGCTCACGGGCAACTCACCCAGCAGGGATTGGGAGAGAGGGAAGATGCCCGTGCCAGCGTCAAGAATGATGAGTTCATTTTGATCCGTGCGCACTTCAATGCACGTGGTGTTGCCACCGTAGCGCACCGTACTTGGGCCAGGTGATGCGATTGAGCCACGGACACCCCAGAACTTGATTTTCATTTTGAACTCTCCATGTTGGCAAACAATTTGGCTTCTTCAAATGAAGCGTTCAAATCAGCCGTTGTGGCGATGAGCTGCGCCAGCGTTGCGCCCATGATTTTCTCGATCTGGGGCGGGAATTCATAAACGCTTGGATTGCCGCCATACCCAAAGCCGAGTTGTTTGCTGATTTGATTGGCGGCAAAGACGCAGGCGAACAAGCCGGAGTTGACACTTTGCGTGTCGTATTGGTGCGCAATGGCATGCACCAATTCGGGGGCGAAGCGCCATTTTTCAACCAGCATGGCCCCAATCACGGCATGGTCTGCGCCCAATGTGCTGCGCAAGGCCAGGTGCAGTGAGGTTTGATTGACTTGACTGTATTCCAGCGCGGTTTTGAATTCAGATGGCATGAACTGGGCGCAGACCACCTTGCCGAAGTCGTGCAGCAGACCACCAATGAAACAATCCATGGGGTCGGCATCATCAAGTTGGATGGCCAGTTTTTTCGCGATCACAGCGGTGGAGAGTGAGTGCAAGAGGTATTGGCTGATATCAAAATCGGCCGCATTGTGTGACGGCAGCATGCCCACCGCCGCAATGCTCAGCGCCAGGTTTTTGATGGTATTGAAGCCCAGGTAGACCACCGCATGGTTGACGGATGTGATTTGCTTGGGCAGGCTGTAATAAGCTGAATTCACAACCTTAAGAATCTTGACCGTGATCACCGGATCTTTGTCGATCACTTGCACCAGGTCTTTCGGGGTGCAGTTGACATCCCGCGTGAGTTCGAGAATTTGTTGCACACTTTTGGGAAATGCTGGCATCCCGTCAACGGCATTAGCGAGTTTCTGCGAGAGTTCCGGGGACATGACTTGGAAGGTCTTTCAATGGCTGATGCTATACTTGACAAGCTTGACAAACTGTGAATTGTGCAGTTTGTCAAGTGCACTCGCAAACCAGCTTCCTCAAGGTGTTGCCGAGCCGTTTCACAATGATTGAAATGGCGTGACAAAACAAGCTGGATTTTAGACCTAACCTTTGGAGATATTAATGGCAGTTACCATGCGCGAAATGCTGGAAGCCGGTGTTCACTTTGGGCATCAAACACGCTTCTGGAACCCCAAGATGGCCCCCTTTATTTTTGGTCATCGTAACAAAATTCATATCATCAACCTGGAAAAATCGCTGCCGATGTTCCAGGAAGCCGCCAAGTTTGTGCGCCAAATTTCTGCCAAGCGCGGTACGGTTCTGATGGTGGGCACCAAACGCCAAGCACGCGAAACTGTGGCCATGGAAGCTCAGCGCGCGGGTGTGCCGTATGTTGATCAACGCTGGTTGGGCGGCATGTTGACCAATTTCAAGACGGTCAAGACTTCCATCAAGCGTCTTAAAGACATGAAGGTTCAGCAAGAGGCTGGCCTGGATGCCATGAGCAAAAAAGAACAACTCATGTTTGCACGTGAGTTGGAAAAGCTCGAAAAAGACATTGGTGGCATTCAAGATATGACTGTGTTGCCAGATGCCATTTTTGTCATCGACGTGGGCTATCACAAAATTGCCATTGCAGAAGCACGCAAACTGGGTATTCCGCTGATTGCCGTGGTTGATACCAACCATTCGCCTGAAGGTGTGGATTATGTGATTCCTGGCAATGATGACTCATCCAAGGCGGTCACGCTGTATGCGCGTGGCATTGCGGACGCGATTCTCGAGGGTCGCGCCAATGCTGTTGATGATGTGGTCAAAGCGGTGGCTGCCGCTGAAGGCGCTGATGAATTTGTGGAAGTCAATGAGGCTGCTGCCTGAGTTGTGTCTTTCCCCAAAAAAAGGGGGGCTTTATGGCCCCCTTTTTTTAGTCAAATTTTCGATTAACTGAACTGAATCTGGAGAACAAAATGGCTGCAATTACCGCAAGCATGGTGGCTGAACTTCGTGGCAAAACCGATGCGCCGATGATGGAATGCAAACGTGCTTTGACAGAGGCTGATGGCGACATGGTGAAAGCTGAAGAACTGTTGCGTGTCAAGTTGGGTAGCAAGGCTGGCAAGGCTGCTGGACGAATCACAGCTGAAGGTGTGGTGGTGAGCTGCATGATGGCCGATGTGGGGGCGCTTCTGGAAGTCAATTGCGAAACTGACTTTGTGACCAAAAATGACAGCTTCCTGGCGTTGGCAAATGCCGCTGTGGAACTGGTTGCCAAGCACAACCCGGCAGATGTGGCGGCCTTGGGGGCTTTGCCGTATGCGCAAGACGGCTTTGGCCCGACATTGGAAGATGTGCGTAAGGGCCTGATTGGCAAGATTGGTGAGAACATGAGTTTCCGCCGTTTCAAGCGTTTTGCAACCGGTGCCCAACTGGCCTCCTACCTGCATGGCACGCGCATTGGTGTGGTGGTGGAGTATGAAGGTGATGCAACTGCTGCCAAAGATGTGGCCATGCATGTGGCGGCCATGAAGCCTGTGGCTTTGTCCAGCGACGATGTGCCTGCTGAGTTGGTGGCACGTGAGCGTTCTGTGGCTGCAGCCAAAGCGGCTGAAGATGCCGTCGTAGCCACAGCGGCTGGCAAGCCCGTTCAATCGGCCGAAATTGTGACCAAACGCATTGAAGGCGGTGTGCAGAAATACCTCAAGGAAGTGTCTTTGTTCAATCAGTCATTCGTTAAAAATGACAAACAAACTGTGGAACAAATGCTCAAGGCGGCCCATACGACTGTGAAGGCCTTCACACTGTACGTGGTGGGTGAAGGCATTGAGAAAAAGGTGGACGATTTCGCGGCTGAAGTGGCTGCACAGGTTGCTGCGGCACAGCAAGCCGCCTGATTCTCTGCGTCACTGCTTTGTCTTCAACCTCATCATTCAAGGATCATCTCATGACAACTGCCAAGCCAGCCTATAAGCGCATTTTGCTGAAGTTGTCGGGTGAGGCCTTGATGGGGGATGACCAGTTTGGCATCAACCGCGACACCATTGTGCGCATGGTGGATGAAGTGGTGGCCGTGACCCGGCTGGGTGTTGAGGTTGCCGTGGTGATTGGTGGCGGCAATATTTTTCGGGGCGTTGCGGGTGGTTCGGTGGGCATGGATCGTGCCACTGCCGATTACATGGGGATGCTGGCCACGGTGATGAATTCGCTGGCGCTGGGTGACACCATGAACAAGGCTGGGTTAACGGCACGCGTCATGTCTGCTATTGCCATTGAACAGGTGGTGGAGCCCTATGTCCGCCCCAAGGCGCTGCAATACCTTGAAGAAGGTAAAGTCGTCATTTTTGCCGCGGGCACCGGGAATCCATTTTTCACCACGGATACCGCTGCGGCGTTGCGCGGTGCAGAAATCGGTGCCCAAATTGTGCTCAAGGCCACCAAGGTGGATGGTGTTTACACCGCTGATCCGAAAAAAGATCCAAACGCCACCCGGTATAGCAAAATTTCGTTTGACGAGGCCATTGCGCAAAATCTGGGCATCATGGATGCCACAGCTTTCGCATTGTGCCGGGATCAAAAATTGCCTGTGAAGGTATTTTCAATCTTCAAGCATGGCGCACTCAAGCGCGTGGTGATGGGTGAGGATGAAGGCACCTTGGTGTATGCCTGAGCGTGTCAGAATTCAGCTCTTAGAGTTGTATTGAACGTTGAGTAAGGGGAATGTATGCCGATTGCCGATATCAAAAATAATGCCGAGTCAAAGATGGATCTTTCGATCGAATCTTTCAAGCATAACCTGACCAAAATTCGTACTGGTCGGGCTAATCCTGGCATTTTGGACACGGTGCATGTGGATTATTACGGGTCGATGGTTCCCATTGGTCAGGTGGCCAATGTGTCGTTGCTTGATTCGCGCACCATCAGTGTCCAGCCTTGGGAGAAGGGCATGGGGGCCAAAATTGAAAAGGCCATCCGTGACAGCGACTTGGGTGTTAATCCCTCGTCCATGGGCGACTTGATTCGCGTGCCGATGCCGCTGATGTCAGAGGAGCGACGCAAGGAGTTGACCAAGTTGGTGCGCAACGAAGGTGAAGCCGCCAAAGTCGCTGTGCGTAACCTGCGCCGTGATGCCAATGAAGCCGTCAAAAAAGTGGTGAAAGACAAACTGGCATCCGAGGACGAGCAAAAACGCTGCGAAACCGACGTGCAAAAAGTCACGGACAAGCACATTGCCGTGATTGATCAATTGATGGCGGCCAAGGAACAAGACATCATGGCGGTTTGAGCCTGCCATGGCTGATTCACTTACGCCGCACCACATTGCCATCGTGATGGATGGCAACGGCCGCTGGGCCAACAAGCGGTTTCTACCGCGTATTGCCGGGCATAAGCAAGGCGTGGATTCTCTCAAGCGGTGTGCCAAAGCCTGCGATGCAAGGGGTGTGCGGGTGTTGACGGTGTTTGCGTTTTCATCTGAAAACTGGCAACGTCCAACCGAAGAAGTTTCAGGTCTTATGGATTTGTTTGCCTTGGCGTTGGCGCGGGAAGTGCCACAACTCAAGGCCGACGGTGTGCAGCTGCGCTTTATTGGTGACCGGCAGGGTTTGTCCACCAGGGTGCTCAATGGGATCAAACAAGCAGAAGCAGATACCGCTGACAACCGCCGTCTGGTTTTGAATGTTTGCTTCAACTACGGTGGGCGTTGGGATATTGTTCAAGCTGCGGCCAAGTTGGCAGAACAGGGCGTTCCGGTGACTGAGCAGGCTTTGAGTCGGGTCATGGCGCTGGCGCATGTGCCCGACCCTGATTTGGTGATTCGCACTGGTGGCGAGTTGCGCATCAGCAATTTTTTGCTTTGGCAATCGGCGTATGCTGAATTTGAATTTGTTGACACCCTCTGGCCTGATTTTGATGAGGCTGCACTGGACGCTGCCATTGCCTCGTATGCAGCGCGTGAGCGGCGCTTTGGTAAAACATCGGCCCAAGTGCAGCGTGTCAATGCTGTCACTCCAGTTTGAAACAGCACCATGCTGAAACAACGCATCATCACCGCAATGCTGCTATTAGTGGTCTTGTTGCCGACGCTGTTTTATCGCCAACCGTGGCCCTTTAACTTGCTGGCACTGGCGTTTATTGCGTGTGCTGCCTGGGAGTGGGCCAGGGCCAATGGGGGTAGTCAGGGCTTTTCACTCGCGATGGGCCTGGTTTGTTGCCTGGTTTGCGGCGTGATGTGGTGGGCTGGTTGGGTGCAACAAAGCATGCCAAAACTCTGGTTGTTGGTGGGGGCTGCCTGGGTGTTGGGGGGGGCTCTAATACTGAAAGCTGGTGTGGCGGCTTGGAGCAGGCACGCACGTTATGTACGGTTGCTTGGTGGTTTGCTGGCCTTGACATTGGCCTGGTTGGCCATTGCCCAGGCCAAAGTCATTGGGGCGAACTTTTTGTTGTCCGTGCTCTCTCTCTCTTGGGTGGCCGATATTTCTGCTTACTTTGCGGGTCGTGCCTGGGGTGGCTGCTGGAGCCATCGTAAACTAGCCGCCTCCATCAGTCCGGGGAAAAGCTGGGAAGGTGTATGGGGGGGGATGGTCGGTGTCGTGTTTTTGGCTTGTACTTGGCGCTATGCGGATGTGCTCATGGAGGCCTCTGTGCCCAGTTTGTACACCCAGGTAAGCGACAAAAGTTTCTTGTTGTTGATCATTGCCAGCGTGTTCATGTCGGCTATGAGCGTGGTCGGTGATTTGATTGAATCGCTGGTTAAACGCAGTGCCGGCATCAAAGACAGCAGCGGTTTATTACCCGGTCATGGTGGTGTACTGGATCGGGTCGATGCCTTGTTGCCGACGCTGCCGCTTGCCATGATGTTGTATTCGTTATAAGGCCACCATGTCCAAGCCCAATCCAGTGCAACCTCAACGTGTGGCCATTTTGGGCTCAACCGGATCGATCGGTGTCAATACGTTGGAGGTGATCGCGCTTCACCCTGAACGCTATCAAGTATTTGCGTTAACGGCTTCGACCCAAGTCGAAAAGTTGTTGGCCCAATGTGTTCAATTCGAACCTGCGTTTGCGGTCATGGCGAGTGTGCCACATGGCCGTGAGTTGGCGCAAAAATGTCAAGACTTAAGACTTTCAACCCACGTTTTGTCGGGCGCTTCGGCGATTGAAGACATGGCCCGGCATGAGTCTGTCGATGCCGTCATGGCGGCCATTGTCGGGGCTGCCGGCTTGGCCTCCTGCCTGGCCGCAGCACGCGCAGGAAAACGCTTGTTGCTGGCCAATAAGGAAGCCCTGGTGGTTGGGGGCGATTATTTTTTACAGGCCGTCCAATCTGGTGGAGCCAAGTTGTTACCGATTGACAGCGAGCATTCAGCTGTGTTTCAGTCCCTGCCGGATGACGCTGCAACCTGGCCCGTACAAATCGACAAAATCATTCTGACGGCCTCAGGCGGGCCGTTTCGCCGTCGTGACCCCGCTACCTTTGCCAGTATCACGCCAGAACAGGCCTGTGCGCATCCCAATTGGGTGATGGGGCGAAAAATTTCAGTGGATTCGGCCACCATGATGAACAAGGCCCTGGAGGTCATTGAAGCACGCTATCTTTTTGGCATGACCCCAAAGCACATTGAGGTGGTGATTCATCCGCAAAGCGTGATCCATTCCATGGTTCAGTACCGGGATCATTCGGTGATTGCCCAACTGGGCACGCCTGACATGAAAGTGCCAATTGCCTATGGTTTATCTTGGCCTGATCGCATGACTTCAGGTGCGTCTGCACTGGACTTCAAAACCATGGCTGATTTATCGTTTGAATCGATTCATGACCACGGACATGTGCAACGCTTTCCTGGTTTGGCCCTGGCTTGGTCCGTGCTGGATGCTGCACCTGGTACTACGGCGGTACTCAACGCTGCCAATGAGATCGCCGTCGAGGCCTTTCTTGCGCGGCGTATTCGCTTTGATCAGATTCATGCGGTGAATCTGGAAAGTCTGGCTGCCTTGTCACCGGCACCACCGCAGTCCCTGGATGACCTGCTGGAACTGGATGCGCAGTCACGGGCCTGTGCCCGTGCGGTGGTTTCCCGTATGCGTTGCTAAGCCGCTGTACTGGTTGCTGTGATGCTGACGCTACCTGCCTTTTTGGTTGCCATTGCGCTGTTGATTGCCGTGCACGAATACGGTCATTACCGTATGGCCTTGGCCTGTGGTGTGCGCGTATTGCGGTTTTCGATTGGCTTTGGTAAGCCGCTGTTGCGCTGGCGATCGAAAAAATCAGAGGTTGAATTTGTGTTGGCGCTCGTCCCGTTGGGTGGCTATGTCAGGATGCTGGATGAGCGTGAAGCGCCAGTGCCGTCTGAATGTCGGCATCTGGCCTTTAACACCCAACCGTTACATCGTCGCGCCGCCATTGTGGCCGCAGGGCCTTTGGCCAATCTGGGGTTGGCGGTGTTGCTTTATGCCTGTGTGAACTGGATGGGTGTGGAGCAGGCAGCTCCGGTATTGAGTTGGCCAGCGGCTCAAACACTGGCCGGTCAGGCCGGCGTGGTGGGAGGGGAGCGTGTGTTGCGGATCGGTCTTGTGGGTCAAGAAGCGGTGCAGGTTCAGTCATTTGAGGATATACGCTGGGCGTTGACACGTGGCAGCCTTGAGGGCAGTGATGTCGAGTTGACCTTGTCGGATTCGCATACGGGTGAGCAAACTAAGGTGCTCAAACTATCAACTCTGCCAACGTCCGAAGTGGATGCCCAGTTGTTTGCCAAAATTGGCGTGGTTGGCCCATTCAGTCGTCCGGTCATTGGTCAAACCATGGCTGAAGGCGCAGCACAACGTGCCGGGCTACTGGACGGTGACGAAGTGACCCGTGTCGGAAACCAACCGGTGGTGGATGGACAGCAACTGCGGCAATGGATCCGTCAATCCGGCGCGGACGGTGTACCCCATGCCCAGCCCTGGCAAATCATGCGCAAGGGGCAACAACTGGAGTTGATGGTAACTCCGCAAGTAGTTCAAGAAGGGGGTCAGTTCATGGGGCGAATCGGGGCCTATGTGGGTACCCGCCCCGAGACCGTTTTGGTGCGTTATGGCATCCTTGATGGCATTTGGCAGGCTGCGGTTAAAACCTGGGATGTATCGATCTTGACGCTCAAGATGATGGGCAAAATAGTGGTCGGTGAGGCCTCCCTTCAAAACATCAGTGGTCCATTGACCATTGCAGATTACGCAGGCAAGTCAGCCAGTTTGGGCTTAACACAATATTTGATTTTTCTGGCGTTGATCAGTGTCAGCTTGGGGGTCTTGAATCTGCTGCCTTTGCCGGTACTCGATGGTGGACACCTGATGTATTATCTTTGGGAGGGAGTCACCGGAAAACCCGTCGCCGAAGCCTGGATGACGTGGTTTCAGCGTGGTGGCATTGCCGTTTTGATGCTCATGATGTCGATTGCCGTTTTCAATGACTTGTCCCGTCTGTTTGCTTCCTGAGCAGGAGTCTTCGGCCCCTGTTTGTTTAATTGGTTTTAAAAATGCAATTTGATCGCTCCCATTTCAAAGCGCTTTCAGCGTTGGTGTCATTGGCTTTTGTGGCCCAGTCGGCTTGGGCGGTAGATCCGTTCACAGTGCGCGACATTCGCATTGAAGGCTTGCAGCGTGTCGAGCCTGGCACGGTGTTTATTTCAATGCCTATTCGGGTTGGCGATACCTACAGCGACGACCAGGGCTCTGCCGCCATTCGCGCTTTGTTTGGATTGGGACTGTTCAAAGATGTGCGACTTGAAGTCAATGGCGATGTGCTGGTGGTGGTGGTGCAAGAGCGTCCCACGGTGGCCAATGTCGAGTTTGTGGGCACTAAAGAATTTGACAAAGATGTGCTCATCAAGTCCTTGCGTGACGTGGGTTTATCCGATGGTCGGCCGTTTGACAAGGCACAACTCGACCGTGCCGAGCAGGAACTCAAGCGTCAATATATCAACCGCAGCCTGTATGCCACCCAGGTGGTGACCACGGTGACCCCGATTGAGCGTAACCGGGTCAACCTTACTTTTACCGTGACTGAAGGCGATCCAGCGAAGATCAGCGAAATACACATTGTGGGAAACAAAGTATTTTCTGAATCCACATTGCGCAATCTCTTTGATCTGGACACTGGCGGCTGGCTCAGCTGGTACACCAAGTCCAACCGGTATTCACGCGCCAAACTCAATGCCGACATGGAGACCTTGCGTTCGTATTACCTGACGCGTGGTTACCTTGAATTCAAGATTGAATCAACGCAAGTGGCAATTTTGCCCAACAAGACCGACATTGGTATCACCATCAACGTCAGCGAAGGTGAGCGTTTTGTCGTCAGTGGTGTCAAACTGGCAGGCAACTACCTGGGTAAAGACGAAGAGTTCAAGTCGTTGGTGGCTATTCGCCCCGGGCAAGCGTTCAATGCCGACGAAGTTGCCAAGACCACTAAGGCCTTCACTGATTATTTTGGTAATTTTGGCTATGCCTTTGCCCGTGTCGAGGCCAAGACAGAAATTGATCGAGTCAACAACCGCGTGGCACTGGTGTTGCAGGCCAATCCTTCGCGTCGTGCCTATGTCCGCCACATCAATGTGGCGGGGAACACCCGCACGCGTGACGTGGTTGTTCGGCGCGAGTTCCGCCAGCTGGAAGCATCCTGGTACGACGGCGACAAAATTCGCCGCTCCCGGGATCGGGTTGATCGGTTGGGGTATTTTGGCGATGTGGCGATTGAAACCCTTGAAGTGCCAGGGGCACCTGATCAAGTTGACTTGACCATCAACGTGACCGAAAAACCCACCGGTAGCTTGAGTTTGGGGGCCGGTTTTTCCAGCGGTGATGGCCTTGGGCTGTCGTTTGGTTTGAAACAGGAAAATGCCTTTGGCTCAGGCAATTCTCTGGGCATTGAAGTCAACACCAGCAAAATCAACCGTGTCGTCGTGCTCAACACAACCGACCCCTATTTCACTGCCGATGGCGTGTCGCGCACCTTTGATCTGTATCACAAGACCAGCAGCCCCTACCAGGATCAGAGCTACTACAAGCTGATCACCTCGGGTGTTGGGGTGCGTTTTGGTGTGCCATTCACTGAACTCGATACGGTGTTTTTTGGTGCTGGTCTTGAAAAAACAACCATTGAACCCGGCACCTTGCTGCCGACTTCGTATCAGACGCATATCAACGAATATGGTTATTCGAGCAATGCTGTGCCATTTACCGCAGGCTGGGCGCGCGACAGCCGCGACAGCGCCTTGGCCCCCACCAATGGCCAATTGCAACGTGTGAATGCCGAATGGTCGTTTGCGGGTGATGTGCGCTACCTGCGCTCTACATTCCAGTACCAGCGGTATGTGCCCTTAAGCAAACAGTACACCGCCGCTGTGAATGCCGAACTTGGTTTTGGCAAGGCTTCGGGGGGCAAATCGTATCCCGTGTTCAAAAACTTTTTTGGCGGTGGCCTGGGTTCCGTTCGCGGTTTTGAGCAGGGCAGCTTGGGCCCCCGTGATGTCAGCAACACCGTGCTTGGCGGGCAGCGAAAGCTCAACGTCAACATGGAAGTCCTGGCTCCGTTTCCAGGGGCTGGAAATGACCGCACTTTGCGCATGTATGGTTTTTGGGATGTGGGCATGGTGGCGGGCGACAACGCAGTCAACACCAATGCCAATGATCTGCGCTCTTCCATGGGGGTTGGCATCAGCTGGATTTCCCCGGTGGGCCCATTGCGGTTGGCATTTGCCAAGCCCTTGCGCAAATTTGACGGCGATAGAATCCAAACCATGCAATTTCAAATTGGGACCAGTTTCTGATGCAACATTTTTTACAACGTTTTTGTGCCCTCGCAGTTTGCAGTGTGTTGTGGGCATCGGCGCACGCGCAGGAATTGCGCATGGGTTTTGTCAGCACCGACCGGGTGCTGAAAGAGGCGGGAACTGCCAAGGCGGCTCAGACCAAGCTGGAGCAAGAATTTTCCAAACGTGAAAAAGAACTGCTTGACCAAGGTGCGGGCATTAAATCTGCAGCGGACAAGTTCGAGCGTGAAGCCCCGACCTTGCCAGAAACCCAGCGTCAGGCGCGTCAAAAGCAGCTGCTTGACCAAGACCGAGAATTTCAAAGAAAACGCCGTGAATTCCAGGAAGACCTGAATGCGCGCAAAAATGAAGAATTGCAACTGGTCATACAACGTGCCAACAAGGTCATCAAAGAGCTTGCCGTGGCAGACAAATACGACTTTATTTTTCAGGATGCCGTGTATGTGAACCCCAAGCATGACATCACTGACAAGGTGATCAAGGCGCTTAATGCGCCTGGTGCCAAATAAGCCTTTGCCCAAAGGCTGGTGGTGCGTGTCGCTGCGTTTGTCAACCATTGTCGAAGTCTTGGGTGGCGAGTTATATGGCGATGCCAGTCTGCTGATTGAAGGACTGGCCTCACTCGAGGCGGCTGGAGTCGGTCAACTGAGTTTCCTCAGCCACCCCAAGTACCAGCATCAACTGGCTTCGACTCAAGCTTCCTGCGTCATCGTCAGCCCGCAGTTTCAAGTACACGCCCAGGCCCGGGGGACTTGCATCGTCACCGATCAGCCCTATTTGTACTTTGCCCGCCTGACGCAGCTGTGGAAGAAAAATTTGCCGGTTGTAACGCAACCACAAATTCACCCCAGTGCGGTCATTGATCCGCTGGCCCGTGTTCACCCCACGGCGCGCATCGGAGCCTTGTGTGTCATTGAGACCGGTGCTGTGGTGGGGGCCGATACGGTGCTCAAGTCGCGCGTCACCGTGTCAGAAAATTGCGTTATCGGAGCCCGTTGTCTGTTACATCCGGGGGTGGTGATCGGGGCCGATGGTTTTGGCTTTGCGCCCAACAACGGCACGTGGGAAAAAATCGAGCAACTCGGTGCGGTGCGCATTGGCGACGATGTTGAAATTGGTGCCAACACCTGTATTGACCGCGGTGCGCTGCAAGACACTGTGATTGAGCACGGGGTCAAACTCGACAACCTGATCCAGATTGGGCACAACGTGCGGGTCGGTGCACACACCGCCATGGCCGGTTGCGCTGGCGTGGCCGGTAGCGCAACCATTGGTGCCCATTGCACCGTGGGCGGTGGTGCAGTGGTGCTGGGGCATCTGACACTGGCCGATGGGGTGCACATTTCTGCCGCCTCGGTCGCCACACGCTCCATCCTCAAGCCCGGTCAGTACACTGGCCTGTTTCCGATTGATGACAACGCAGCGTGGGAAAAAAATGCCGCTTCGGTCAAGCAGCTGGCCGCCCTGCGCGAGCGCATCCGCACGCTGGAAGCGCAGGTCAAGCAACTTGCGCCAAACACGACCTCCAACTAAAACAAAGGAAAAAACCATGGATATCTACAAAATTCTTACCAAGCTGCCGCACCGTTACCCCTTCTTGCTGGTGGACCGCGTGCTGGAAATTGACAAGGGCAAGACCATCAAGGCGCTGAAAAACGTCACCATCAACGAGCCTTTTTTTCAGGGCCATTTTCCCTACCGCCCGGTGATGCCGGGGGTGTTGATGCTTGAAGCCCTGGCGCAAGCGGCGGCCTTGCTGGCCTTTGATGCCATGGATTCGGCCGCCACCGATGACACCGTGTATTACTTTGCCGGCATGGAAGGCGTGCGCTTCAAACGTCCGGTGGAACCCGGCGATCAGCTGATCTTGAATGTGACGCTGTTGCGCATGAAGGCCGGTATCTTCAAGTTCCAGGCGCGCGCTGAAGTGGCCGGTGAAGTGGCGGTAGAGGCGGAACTCACCTGCGCCATTCGCAAGATTGCCTGAGGCGCGCCCTTGAGCACGATCCACGCCACCGCCCAGGTGGACCCCGCCGCCGAACTGGACAGCACCGTCAGCGTCGGGCCGTACAGCATCATCGGGCCACACGTCAAGATAGGTGCGGGCACCACCATCGGCCCGCATGTGGTCATCGAAGGCCACACCACAATCGGGTGCGACAACCGCATTTTTCAGTTTTCCTCATTGGGTGCAATTCCGCAGGACAAGAAGTACAACGATGAGCCGTGTGCGCTGGTCATTGGCAACCGCAACACCATCCGCGAGTTTTGCACCTTCAACATCGGCTCACCCGGTGATGTGGGCGTGACCCGTGTGGGCGACGACAACTGGATCATGGCCTATTGCCATATTGCCCATGATTGCCAGGTGGGCAACCAGACCATTTTTGCCAACAACACGCAGCTGGCGGGTCATGTGCACGTGGGTGACTGGGCTATTTTTGGCGGATTTACCGTGGTGCACCAGTTTGTGAAGATCGGCGCACACAGCATGACCGCCATGTGCACGCTGTTGTTTGCCGATTTGCCGCCGTTTGTCATGTGCCAGGGGCAACCGGCCGCGGCGCGTTCGATGAACTTTGAGGGCTTGCGCAGGCGTGGTTTTTCGCCTGAGCGCATCAGTGTGGTGAAGGCCATGCACAAGGCGCTGTACCGCGATGATCTGACCTTGCAAGCCGCTTGTGAGCGCATCACAACACTGGATGAAAATTGCCCTGAGGCCTTGCAGGATGTGCAGATGATGCTGTCGTTTTTGAAGCAATCGTCGCCGCAGCGTGGCATTGTTCGGTGAGGTTGATGGTGGTGCCTGGACATGTTGTCGTTGAACCCGCGAGACGGGGAGTGCGGGCGCATGCCCTCCCGACTGCTGCGCGGCGCAAAGCCTGCGCATATGGTCATGCACCCCACTGACATCAACCTCAACGCTGCCCTGGTGGCTGGTGAAACCTCAGGCGACCTGCTCGCCGGCTTGTTGCTCGACGGTCTGTTGCAACGCTGGCCCCAGCTCACCAGCGTCGGCATTGGTGGCCCGCAGATGGCACGGCGCGGTTTTCAAGCCTGGTGGCCGCACGACAAGCTGACGGTGCACGGTTTGGGCTGGGACGTGTTGCTGCGCTACCGCGAGATTGTTGGCATCCGCAATCAGCTTAAAGCCAGGCTGCTGGCCGACAAACCCGACGTGTTCATTGGTGTGGATGCACCCGACTTCAACCTGGACCTGGAAGCGTCGTTAAAGGCGCAGGGCATCAAGACGGTGCACTTTGTCTGTCCGTCGGTGTGGGCCTGGCGGCCGGAGCGGCTGGAGAAAATCAGGCGCAGCGTGGATCATGTCTTGTGCATTTTTCCGTTTGAGCCCGCGCTGCTGGCGCAGCACGGCATAGCCGCCACCTATGTTGGGCATCCGCTGGCACAGGTGATTCCGATGCAGGCCGATCGTGCCCAGGCCCGCTTGCAGCTTGGCTTACCCGCCGACGCGCCTGTGGTGGCCATCCTGCCAGGCAGCCGCGCGGCTGAAGTCAAACACTTAGTTTCTACGTTTTTTCAGGCTGCAGCCCTTATAAAACAAGCGCAATCAGCTACACAATTCATAGTGCCAGCCGTGCCCTTGCTGCACGCGCAAATTGTGGCGGCGGCGCAAGCCAGCGGTTTGGGGGCTGCGGTGAATGTGCTGCACGGCCAGTCGCACGCCGCGCTCGCGGCTTGTGATGTGACCCTGATCGCCAGCGGCACGGCCACGCTGGAGGCCGCCTTGTGCAAGCGCCCGATGGTCATTGCCTACCGCATGGGCGCGCTGTCGTGGCAGCTGATGCGGCGCAAACGCCTGCAGCCCTGGGTTGGTTTGCCCAATATTTTGTGCGCTGACTTTGTCGTTCCTGAGCTGTTGCAAGAGGCGGCTACGCCGCAAGCACTGGCGACAGAAATTTTGCGCTGGCTCGAGGCCATCCGCACGCAGGCTGAGACAATCACGGCTCTTGAACGACGTTTTACCGCGCTGCACACTGAACTGCGGCGCGACACCCCTCAACTTGCTGCCGATGCCATTGCAAAAGTTCTCCAACCTTGACGGGCTGATGCCAGAGCAGGGGCGCACGCGCGTGTCCCGGCGGGCATCCCCCACCGCGCGATCCGCACGCCAGACGCAACACCCCATGCAGCAAATTGCCTTGCAATACGCTGCAGAAGGCTTGATTGCCGGGGTCGATGAAGCCGGGCGTGGGCCGTTGGCCGGCCCGGTGGTGGCCGCAGCGGTGATCCTGGACGACCTGCACCCCATTGCCGGTTTGGCCGACTCCAAACAACTCAGCGCCACCCGGCGTGAGCGCTTGTTCGATGAGATTCGTGCCAAGGCCCTGTGTTTTTCCGTGGCCCAGGCCAGCGTGCAAGAAATCGAATCGCTCAACATTTTGCAGGCCACCTTGTTGGCCATGCGTCGCGCCGTGCTGGGGCTGCGCCTGCCACCTAAATTGGTGCTGATCGACGGCAACCGCTTGCCGGTGCTGCCGATGCGCTGCGAGGCCATCGTCAAGGGCGATGCGTTGATCGCCGCCATTTCAGCCGCATCGATTTTGGCCAAGGTCACGCGTGACCGTGATTGCCTTGCGCTGCACGCGCAGTACCCGGCTTACGGCTTTGCCCAGCACAAAGGCTATGGCACGGCGCAACACCTGGCTGCGCTGCAGGCACACGGGGCTTGCCCAGCGCACCGCAAAACCTTTGCGCCGGTGCGTGAGGTGCTGGCAACTTCTGCGGCGGCTGCAGCATGAACGCACCCGTCCACATCACCTCGCGCGACAACGCCTTGCTCAAAGACCTGCGCCGACTCGCCAGCGCCAACCTGGAATACCGCAAGCAGGGCCGTTTCTGGGCCGAGGGCGACCACCTGGTGCGTGCGGCCCTGGTGCGTGGTGTGCGCCCTGCCATGGGTATTTTTTCAGAGTCTTTCTGGCCTCTAGCCCTTGTGGAATATGCGCAAGCAGCTATAAAAAATGTAGTTATTTCGGATCCGCTCTATGACAGCCTGAGCGCTCTGGAGTCACCCGCCCGCATGGGTTTTGTTTTTGACTTGCCCGCTGCACCTAGGCTGCAAGCCCAGGCCGCCAGTGTGGTGCTGGACCGCGTGCAAGATGCTGGTAATGTTGGAGCCATACTGCGCAGTGCCTCGGCCTTTGGTTTCAAGCAGATCATTGCCCTCAAAGGAACGGCGGCGCTGTGGAGCCCCAAGGTATTGCGCGCTGGCATGGGCGCGCATTGGGGTCTGCAACTGATCGAAGGTGCGGGTCTGGAGCTGGTGCGCCAGCTCACCGTGCCGCTGTTGGTGACCAGCTCGCACCGGGGTGATTTTTTGCACCAGTCGCTGCGCAAAAAAGCGTTGCCCATGCCCTGTGCTTGGGCCATGGGGCACGAAGGGCAGGGCGTTTGCGCAGAACTGGAGGCCCTGGCCAGCCAGCATGTGCGCATTGCCCAGCCGGGCGGCGAAGAGTCGCTCAACGTGGCCACCGCGGCCGCCATCTGCTTGCATGCCAGCGCGACCAGCATGCTGCCATAAAGGGCGTGCGCTTCGTGCCGGGATTGCCAGAACGGTGTGCCCTGCAGCGTCTCATCCATTTTTTTCACTCGCCTTATTTGAGACAACTTGAGTCGTGGCGTGCTGCGGCTTGAACCGACGGCTTTTGCTATGTTAGCTGGCGTACAGACCCAGCTGGTCTAGCTCCTGATACTCCAGCACGTGATGCATGCCACGCAAGGCGGTTGTGCAAAACATATGTGCTGGGGTCGGCCTGTGGCTGTCCTGAGCTCCCAACAGGTTGTGCATCAACGCAAGAGGTCGATCAATGAAACACATCAATGGTATTTCCCGAGGACTGCCCTGGCTTATGGCCTTGGGTCTGAGTGGCGCGGTCGTGGCATGCGGTGGCGGTGGTCAGGCATCAATATTGGGCGCTGGCACGCCCGCAGTGGTGGTCGTGACACCACCCACCGTGACCGTTGTCTCGCCCTTGCCCGGGGCCAACAGCGTTGCCATGAATACCCAGCTCATCACTGCGGCATTCAGCCAGGCAATGGACCCCGCCACGCTCAACAACGCCAGCTTCACGCTGGTGTGTCCATCAGCACCTGCCGTCTCCGGTGGTGCAGTCTCGTACCTGTCTGCTACCCGCGTTGCTACCCTGAGTGTGCCCGCTACGCTGCCAGTAGGAACCTGTACCGCCACCGTGACTTCAGCGGTGAAAGACAGCAGCGGTGTCGCCATGGCGAGTCCGTACGTCTGGCAATTCAGCACCGTCGGTGTGAATGACACCGTCGCACCCACGGTTGCCCCGGTCACTCCCGTTGACTTGGCCACGGGGGTGGCGACCAACACCGCGGTGAAAGCCGTCTTCAATGAGGGCATGAACCCGCTAACCATCACGGGTACCACCTTCACGCTGTCCAGCGCGGGGGGAGCGGTTGCAGGAACGGTGTCTTTGGGCCCGCTGAACAAGAACGTTACCTTCAAGCCCAATGCCAACCTGGCTGTGGGCACGCCTTACACCGCAACCATCACCACGGGTGCGACGGATCTGGCTGGCAACGCGCTGGCGACCCCGGCCGTGTGGACCTTCACGACGGCCGCCACGGTAGCGCCGACTGCTGCTATCGACCTGATCACGGCAGCGCCCTTTGGCACTTTTGGCGGCACCGCCGGCATGACCAACATGGGCACCGGGACCCAGGTCAATGGCGACATTGGCAGCACGGCCACGGGAACCTCCATGGTGACAGGTTTCCATGAGAATGCGCCTGGCAATGACATCTACACCGAAACACCTGCCAACATTGGTACGGTCAGCGGCACGATTTTCACCTGCACCAACTCTACCACCGGTGCCAACGCAGCCGGGGTGAGCGCGCCCGACTGTGCCATTGCCACCCAGGCACGCCTGGATGCACAAACCGCTTATCTGAACTTGGTGGCGATGCCTGTGGGCGGTGCCAGTCCGGCACCGGGTGCCAATCTGGCGGGCATCACCCTGGCCCCCGGGGTTTACAAGGCACCGGGTGGATCGTTCATGATTCAAGGCGGTGATCTGACACTCGACGCGCAGGGCGATGCCAACGCCACTTGGGTGTTCCAGATGGCAACCACCTTGACGGTCGGTGGGCCGGGTGCAGCGTTCCCGCAAAACATCATTCTGGCTGGCGGCGCATTGGCCAAGAACGTGTTCTGGCAGGTAGGCAGCTTTGCCACCATCAATGCAGCCGGTGGCGGCACTATGGTGGGCACCATCCTCTCGCAAGCCGGGGCATCGTTCTCGACCGTTGGCAACGTGACTCCACTGACGCTGCAGGGGCGGGCACTGTCCTTGGGTGCTTCGGTCACGCTGGTCAACACGGTCATCAACGTGCCCGCACCTTGAGAGTGCAATAGCTTCTTTTTTTCTGCATCTGAACAACATGCATCGCCTGGCCTCAGTGAACCTGAGCGTGGCGATGCCCCTTGGAGAACCACATGACAGTCACACAATGCAAACGCGTCAGCACCACCAGCAAGCTCAGCTTGTTGACACTGGCACTCATGGCGGCCCCTTTGGCCATGGCCGACAACAACGGCTGGTACGGCGGCATCAACCTGGGGCAATCCAAAGCCACCATTGACGATGCCCGCATTACCCGTGAATTGCTGGGGAGCGGTTTGACCGCTGGGCCGATCAACAATGACGACCAACATGCCGCCTTCAAGCTCTTTGGGGGCTATCAGTTCAATCGAAATTTTGCCCTTGAGGGCGGCTATTTCGACTTGGGACAGTTTGGCTTTTCCACCAGCACCGTGCCCACAGGCACGCTCAACGGCAGCATCAACCTCAAGG
>JAVHPS010000393.1:0-5550 GCA_036170715.1 Rhodoferax sp.
TAGATGGCGTTGCGCAGCGCGGCAATGGCTTCATAGCGGGTAAAACTGCGCCGCCAGGCCAGTACCACCCGGCGCGTGGGAGGCGCGCCGCCGTCTTTGTCGGCGATGGGCAGGTACTTCACATACGGGTCTTCATGGCGTTTACGTGCCGGTTTGTCGACCAGAGCCTCTTTGGGCACGCTCAGGCGCGGTACCAGCGTCACGCCCATGCCAGCGGCCACCATGTGCTTAATGGTTTCAAGGGACGAGCCTTCAAAGCTCTTGCGGATGCCCTCGGCATTGCTGGAGAAACGGGCAAATTCCGGGCACACCTCCAGCACATGGTCTCTGAAGCAATGGCCGCTGCCCAGCAGCAGCATGGTTTCGTTCTTCAACTCCTGGCTGGTCACCTGTTTTTGTCCCGCCAGCGGGTGGTGAAACGGCAGCGCCGCCATGAACGGTTCGTCGTACAGCGGTGCAATGGCCAGACCCGCGTCCGGGAAAGGTTCGGCCAAAATGGCACAGTCAATTTCGCCGGTGCGCAGCATCTCCAGCAGCTTCACGGTAAAGTTTTCCTGCAGCATCAAGGGCATTTGCGGCGTGCGCTTGATCATCTGGTGCACCAGATCGGGCAGCAAATAGGGGCCAATGGTGTAAATAATGCCTAAGGTAAGCGCACCACCCAGTGGGTCTTTGCCACGTTTGGCAATTTCCTTGATGGCCGCCGCCTGCTCCAGCACGCTTTGCGCCTGGCGCACAATTTCTTCGCCCAAAGGTGTCACGGTGACCTCGTTGGCACTGCGCTCAAAGAGCTTCACATCCAGCTCTTCTTCGAGCTTTTTCACCGCCACCGACAGGGTTGGCTGCGACACATAGCACGCTTCAGCCGCCTTGCCAAAGTGGCGCTCACGCGCCACCGCCACGATGTATTTGAGTTCAGTCAGGGTCATGGTGCTATTTTCACCCACCCGCAAACTTTAGCGATGCGGTTGATTTGCATCAATCAACACCGGTACAGCCTGGCTACTATTGCCGCTCAGGACAGGAGGCTTGCCATGTTTGATCTACCCATTAAAAGCGTCATGGAACGCAAGAAATTCATTGCCGTTTCACCCGACAAAACCGTCAGCCAAACCGCACGCTTGATGGCCCACAAAAACACCGGCGCGGTGCTGGTGATTGAAGACGAGACCCTGTTGGGGATTTTTACCGAGCGCGACGTGGTCTTTCGCGTCATTGGCCCAGGGCTTGACCCCATCCACACTCCGGTACGCAACGTGATGACTGCGGCCCCCGTGACCCTGGATGCCACGCAATCCTACGGCCATGCCCTGGTCATCATGCAAAAAAATGGTTTCCGGCATGTGCCAGTGGTTGAAGCCGGGCACGCCATTGGCATCGTGTCCTCGCGCAACGCCATGGACCCTGATCTGGACGAATTCGTGTCAGAAACCCGCCGGCGGGAACACTACCAATAGCCCACACGCCCAACCGCTTCACGCCTTCAAAAATTCGGCCTTGCCACCCAGCCAGCGCTGCACATGCTGCGCGGCCAACGCCGGATGCTGGTCTAGCATGACCGGAGCCAGGCGGCGCGCCCAGTCCAGCAGCGCAGCGTCCTCGGTCACATCAGCAAAGCGCAGCATGGCATCGCCTGACTGGCGTGCCCCCATGAACTCGCCCGGGCCGCGAATCTGCAGGTCGCGCCGGGCAATCTCGAAGCCATCGTTGGTCTCAGCCATGGCCCTGAGCCGTTCGCGCGCACTCTGGCTCAAGCGCGGCGCATCGCCCGTGGCATACAGCAGCACACAGGCCGATGCCGCCGTGCCGCGCCCCACCCGCCCGCGCAGCTGGTGCAACTGCGAGAGGCCAAAGCGTTCGGCGTGCTCAATCACCATCAGTGAGGCATTGGGCACATCCACCCCGACTTCAATCACCGTGGTGCTGACCAGCACGCCCATGAGGCCGCGGACAAACAAGTCCATCACGGCTTTTTTCTCACCTGTCGGCATGCGCGAGTGCAGCAAACCCACTTGCAGTGGCAGGCCGGTTGGGCCCACACAGCCCTGCAGCGCGGCGCTCAACTGGGCGTGGGTTGCGGTGGCGTTGCGCAAGTCGAGCGCCTCACTTTCTTCAATCAAAGGGCAGACCCAGTAGATTTGCCGCCCCGCGGTCAACTGGGCGCGAATGCGGGCCATCACCTCGTCGCGGCGCGCCTCGTTAACCACTTTGGTGATGATCGGCGTGCGTCCAGGCGGCAATTCGTCGATGGTTGACACATCCAGGTCGGCGTAATAACTCATGGCCAGCGTGCGCGGAATCGGCGTGGCGGTCATCATCAAGAGATGGGGTTCCAGCCCTGTTGCGGACTCACTTGGTGTAGCCGCCTCCCCCCTCGAGGGGGCGACATGCTGCGGCCCGGCAAAACCGGTTGGGCGGTGTCCCTGGCCTAAGTCCATGTCGCTGGTGTCGGCACGCATCTTTGACCGCAGCGCCAGCCGCTGCGCCACGCCAAAGCGGTGCTGCTCGTCAATGATGGCCAGCGCCAGGCTTTTGAACTGCACCTTGTCTTGAATCAAGGCGTGCGTGCCCACCACCAGTTGCGCCTGGCCGCTGGCAATCAACGCCAACATCTCGCGCCGCTCTTTCGCCTTCTGGCTGCCAGTGAGCCAGGCCACGGTGATGCCCAGCGGCTGCAGCCAGCCCACCAGCTTGGCAAAGTGCTGGGTTGCCAAAATTTCAGTCGGGGCCATCAGCGCGCATTGCCAACCGGCATCCATGCACACCGCCGCCGCCAGCGCCGCCACCACCGTTTTGCCCGCCCCCACGTCGCCCTGCAGCAAGCGGTGCATGGGCACGGGGCGCGCCATGTCTTGGGTAATCTCAGCCACCACACGCGTTTGTGCAGCGGTGAGGGCAAACGGCAGCGCTGCCAGCAAGCGCAGGCACAACGGCGTTGCGACACCCTGCCCTGGCAGCGGGTCTGGCGTGCGCTGGGGTAGCACCGGCGCACGCAGCCGGGCACGTTCACGGCGTGCTTGCAGTTGCGAGAGTTGCTGCGCCAACAACTCCTCGGCTTTGAGCCGTTGCCACGCCGGGTGGCTGTGGTCTTGCAGCGTGGACAGCGCTACATCCGGCGCTGGATTATGCAAAAAAGAGAGCGCCTTATGCATATTCCACAAGGGCTGCAGTCCAATTTCTTCTAAATATTGTGGAGGCACGGTGTCAGACAATGGGGCCCGCTGCAAGCCGCCCTGCACCGCGCGGCGTAAAAAATTTTGCGGCAAACCGGCCACGCTGGGGTAAACCGGTGTCAAGGCCGTGGCCAGTTCGCCGCCCGCTGGTTTGACCACCGGGTGCATCATGGTCAGACCGGCAAACCCGCCGCGAATTTCACCGCGCACCCGCACTTGCTTGCCCAGCGCCAGCGTTTGTTGCAATGACGGGTAAAAACTAAAAAATCGCAGCAGGCAGGTGCCCGTGCCGTCGTCCAGCGTCACCAGCAACTGGCGCTGGCCACTGAGCCTGACTTCGGCGTGGCGCACCGTGCCCTCAACCTGAGCCACATCGCCTTCGCGCACCGCACGCAGCTGGACCAGGCGGGTTTCGTCCTCGTAGCGCAGCGGCAGGTGCAGCGCCAGGTCGATCGGGCGATTCAACCCGAGCTTGCGCAAGGCTTTTTGTGGCCCGGTCAGCGGCTTGCAGGTTGACGGGGGCATGGGCGTGGACATAACCTGATTTTGCCTACATCTGTCGACACTGCCGCGGCCCAGGTCGGCCTGCGACAATGCCCATCCCTTTCACTTGGCACGGGGCTGGTTCGCCCCTCAAGCAGCATGCACACCCGTCCCACCGATATGCCCCACACGTTCACACTGAGTGATTTTGATTTTGACCTGCCACCTGAACTGATTGCACAGCACCCTGCGCCCGAACGCAGCGCCTCACGTCTGCTCGACGGCACAGGCAGTGCCCCGCAAGACCGCATTTTTCGTGATTTGCCGACGCTGTTGCGCCCTGGTGACCTGGTGGTGTTCAACGACACCCGCGTCATGAACGCCCGCCTGTTTGGAGAAAAGGCCACCGGCGGCAAGCTGGAGCTGTTGATTGAACGTGTGCTGGGCGGCAACCAGGTGGCCGCGCACATGCGCGTCAGCAAGAAGCCTGAAATTGGCAGCACCGTCCACCTGGTCAGCGCCCCCGGCAGCAAAGACACGTTAAGCGCCACCTTGCTGGGGCGTTGGCCTGACGCGCAGGGCCCGCTGTTTCGCTTTGTGCTGTCCAACGATGCGGGCGACGACCCTTACACCCTGATGGCGCGCCACGGCCATGTGCCGCTGCCACCCTACATCACCCACACCGATTCGCCCGAGGACGCGCAACGCTACCAAACCGTGTTTGCAAAAAACACTGGCGCGGTCGCCGCGCCCACCGCCGCGCTGCATTTTGACCAGGCCCTGCTGGCGGCCATTGATGCCATGGGTGTGCAGCGCGCACACGTCACGCTGCACGTGGGGGCGGGAACGTTTCAGCCGGTCAAAACCGAAAACCTGGCTGAGCACCAGATGCACAGCGAGTGGTACGACGTGCCGCTGGCCACCCAACAAGCCGTGGCCGACTGCCGCGCACGCGGTGGCCGCATTGTGGCGGTGGGTACGACCAGCGTGCGCACGCTGGAGTCCTGGGCGTTGAGCGGCCAGACCACCGGTGACACCCGCATCTTCATCACACCAGGGTTCGAGTTCAAGCTGGTCGATGTGCTGGTGACCAACTTTCATTTGCCCAAATCGAGCCTGATGATGCTGGTAAGTGCCTTTGCCGGCCATGACCGCATCCAGGCGCTGTATGCTCACGCCATCCAAAGCCAGTACCGTTTTTTCAGCTACGGCGATGCCATGCTGCTGACCCGGCACACCGGCCGCAAGAAAATTGTGGCTTGAAGCCATACGACCCGAGGTGTTTGTGCCGTGAACAAATTTCAAAAACGAACCGCCATTCGCATCGCCAGTGTCAGTTTTTTTCTGGCCTGCATCGCCAGCCCTGTGGCCTGGTACGTTGCGCGCGAAAACGCCGAGCAAAGCATTGTCTCCCTGGCCATTGAAGAATCTGGCCGCTTGCTGCACCGTTACGATGCTTTTAACCTGACTGGCCCAGACGCAGGCGCACATGCACAGACGGCGGCACAAACCATTACCGGCGGCATGTTTGACATCGTCGAGATCTACGACGCACAAGGCAACAAACTTGCTGGAGCCACCACCCACGACGGCAAAGCGGTGGAGTACTTGCTGCCGCACCATGGCCGCCCCAATTACCCCGAAGCGTTCTACCGCGGGGTCAAACTCAACCAACAGCTCTGGGTCTTGCGCGTGTTTGTGCCGTTGCGTGAAACCAGCACCAATCTGACGCAACCCATCACCGGCTACTTTGAGGGCGTGCGGGTCATGCCCGCATGGCAGCAAGACCAGATTTTTGCCAGTGCCTGGACGGTGGCCCTGATGGTGGGCTTGGCCGCTTTGTTGTGTGGCGCGGTGCTGTACCCGGTGGTGGTGCACCTGTCGGCCGACAACG
>JAVHPS010000394.1:0-1184 GCA_036170715.1 Rhodoferax sp.
TTTTCAGAGTGCCCCACGCTTGATGCGTCTGGGCTAGAGGCTGATTAACCACTTGGTTTTTTGAATTTCGCACTGCGCCAGATGCGCGTGTGCGTCTGCATCGCTGGCATCCCTTGAGATTTACACCGCATTTTGCTATATAAAACATAGCGATAAGTGATTATTTCATAAGGGCTAAAGGTCGATTTAGTTTGTAAGTTGGTCGTCTTGACCTGATTCCCCCACCCCAAAGGAAAACCCCATGAAACTCACCTCATTGATGACCGCTGTGGCCCTGGCTGCCACCACCCTGACGGCCTTCGCCCATGGCGAGGCGGTTGAAGCCACCAACGCCTGGGCTCGTGCCACCGTCAAAGGCCAAATGGCCACCGGTGCTTTTATGACCTTAACGTCCGACCACGGCGCGCAACTGGTCGGCGCATCCTCTTCCGCAGCTGGCGTGGTGCAAGTGCACGAGATGAAGATGGATGCCGGCGTGATGAAAATGGCCGAAGTCAAAGGGGGTCTGAACTTGCCCGCCGGCAAAGCGGTGGAGCTCAAGCCCGGCGGCTACCACATCATGTTGATGGACTTGAAAGCGCCGCTGACCGCTGGCAGCAAACTGCCGTTGACCTTGGTCGTCAAAGATGACAAGGGCATTGAAAGCAAGGTTGACGTTGAAGTGCCGGTGGCCACCCAGGCCCCGCACGGTGCGGCGCATGACATGCCCAAGGACCACGGCGCACACCCGGCTCACCATGGCGCTTCACACGCACAGTAAGCCATGAAGCCCACTCCATTCAACCGGATGCGAGCCATGACACACCTCCCCATGGGAGCCGTTTTGATCTTGCTGCTTGGTCTGAGCCTGCTGACCGGGTTGGCCGTGTGGCCTATTTCCGGTCACGCCCACGGCGTGAGCATGGGCGAGCTGGAGCTGGATCACCCCTACGCTGTGCCCAGTGCACCGGGCGAGCCGCATGGCAAAGCCTACTTGCGTGGCATCACCAATGCGGGCGCACACACCGAGCGCCTGCTGGGGGCCAGCACGCCAGCGGCGGCCAAGGTGGAACTGCACAGCCTCAAAGCCGATGCCCATGGTCTGATCGGCACACAGGTCGACGCGATTGACCTACCGGCTAAAACCGTCACCAAACTGCGCCACACCGGCGACTACCAACTGACGCTGATTGACCTGAAAGCGC
>JAVHPS010000395.1:0-1177 GCA_036170715.1 Rhodoferax sp.
ACGGTGTAGGGCAGGTGTTCGCGGTTCAAAATTTCACGCAGGCCAACGTCAACTTCTTTGGCTTGTTCTTCGTCCTGAAAACGACCGGTGCGCACGTATTTTTTATCGCCCCGTTGCACCAAAATGTTGATGTTGTCGTTTTGCCGATACCACTCCAGAATTTGCTCCCGGGTTTTGGCTACGTCGCAGATGTTGTCGGCATAGTTTTCGTTGTAAAACAGCACCTGTGGCAGTGAACACTCGGTGATCAAAAAGTGCACCTGACCGTCGATCAGGTTGAGCATTTCATATTGCCGCTGGGCAATGAAATACTGGTTTTTGAGCACCTCAAAGTTTTGCTGCCAGACCAGCGACTTGGCGTAGTCGGGGATGGTTTCAACGGTTTTGCCATGCAGGTTCAAATACAAAATAATGGCCGCAGAAAACAGCGATTTGTCACTGCCCGGCCCGCCAATGATGTTGATCACCTTGGTGGGGTAAAGCCGCATTTTGGTTTCTGGCAGGTGGTTGATGACGTTGGTGTAACGAATGCTCATGGTGGTGTGCTCCTGGGAACCGAGACTGTAGCCCTGAATTACGTCGAAATACCGTTGCGTTCCAGCAAGTCACTTACCAGTTCCAGACGCACCAACGGGTTGTCCAATGCCATCAGCCTGTGTTTGAGTTCGTTGGGCATGGGCAAAAGTTCGCACCAGCGGTTGGCGACCCATGCGCAGTCACCCAGCTGGTAGGGCGGTTGCATGGGCATTTGTTCGGGCAACGTGCCCTGGGCTTGCAGGGTGGTGATGACACGCGCCAGCGTATCGGCCACCGGTTTGAGGTCGGGCGGAATCGGCACCATTTGGTCTGCATCAAGCAAGCTCACATGGGCCACCCAAAGCCCATGCTTGAGTAGTTCGTGCCGGTTGACCATAAAACGCTGTGCGCCCGTGCACTGAATCAGCATCAGGCCAGGCTGCGGCCGGTTCAGGCTGGTGATGTGGGTCAGCGTGCCCGTGGGGTAAAAAATCTCTTCGGCAAAACTGCTGCTGCCGGTGTGCGCAGTCGGGGCCTGACGCACCTCGTTGGCTTCATGGCCCTGGTTCAGGGTGACGATGCCAAAAGGAGCACCAGCTTTGAAGCACTTGCCAATCATGTCAAGGTAGCGCACCTCAAAAATTTGCAGTGGCAAGTAGCC
>JAVHPS010000396.1:0-3748 GCA_036170715.1 Rhodoferax sp.
TACGCGCGCCACGGTGTCAAGGTGATCGCCCCTGCGTACGAAGCCATCGAAGAGCCGGGCGAAGTCAGCCTGATGATCACCAAACACTGCGTGCGCTTTTCGCTCAGCCTGTGCCCCAAACAGGCCAAAGGCATCACGGGCGTGCAGGGTCAGGTCAAAGCCGAGCCGCTGCAACTGGTCAACGGCAAAGAAAAATTGACGTTGCGCTTTGACTGCAAACCGTGTGAGATGCACGTGGTGGGCAAGATGAAGCCAGCCGTAGCCCGGCAGTCGCGCCAGGCACTGCAAACCGCCACAGCAGCCATGCCACTCACTTTTTACCCCACCCGACCCAGCCCGTCGTTGGGACACTGAAGCTTGGGCCTGCCATGGCATTACCCGCATTCAGGTTAAAGCTGTTGCACAGCCATGCCAAGACTGGTGTCAGCATCCGTTCCTAAAATCGCACCATGCCTCGCCCTTCGGTTCACCTCATCGACCCAGCCACCGCAGCGCCCCCGCGCGCCGTGCTGTTTGATGCCTATGGCACCTTGTTTGACGTGTACAGCGTGGCCGAGTTGGCTGAACAACTCTTTCCCGGCCAGGGCCAGGCCCTGAGCCTGCTGTGGCGCGACAAGCAAATTGAATACACCCGGCTGGTCACCACCAGCAACCACGGCGCGCACTACCAGCCGTTTGGCGAACTGACCCGCGCCGCCCTGATTTATGCTATTAAAAAGATAACTAATTACCCAAATGATACAAGGGCTAGAGACCAATTTCTTATCGATTTTGAGCCGCAAATCGAGCTGCTGCTGGCGCAATACAAGCACCTGGACGCGTTCCCCGAAAACCTGGCCGTGCTACAACAGCTCAAAAGCCGCGGCGTGGTGATCGGCATCCTGAGCAATGGCGACGATGCCATGCTGCACGCAGCAGTGCACTCAGCCGGGTTTGATGGCCTGCTGGACCACGTCATCAGCGTCGATACGGTGCGCAAGTTCAAAACCCACCCGGCGGCCTACGCGTTGGGTGAGCAGGCCACCGGTTGGCCGGCGCAAGACATTGTTTTTGTCAGTTCCAACGCCTGGGACGCGCTGGGTGCTACCTGGTATGGCTACCAGACGCTGTGGGTCAACCGCTACCAGTTGCCGTTTGAAGAACTGGGCACGCAGCCCCACCGCACTGGCTCTGATTTGCGCGCCGTGCTCGATTTTTTTACCTCCTGATTTTTCAACTCTCCCATCCTTCCACCATGACTGAACGCATCAACCGCAATGGCCTGCAAGTGGCCACCAACCTGAGCCAATTCATCGACACCCAAGTGCTGCCCGGTACGGGCATCAACGCCGACACGTTCTGGGCCGGTTTTGCCGCCCTGGTGTCCGACCTGGCCCCTAAGAACATCGCCTTGCTGGCCGAGCGCGAACGCCTGCAAGCCGAGCTCGACACCTGGCACCAGGCGCACCCTGGTCCGATCACCGACATGCTGGCCTACCGCGCCTTTTTGGAGCGCATCGGCTACCTGGTCACGCCCCCCAAGAAGGCGCGCATCAGCACCAAAAATGTCGATGCCGAACTGGCCGTGCAAGCCGGCCCGCAACTGGTGGTGCCGATTTTGAACGCGCGCTACGCCCTCAACGCCGCCAACGCGCGCTGGGGCTCTTTGTATGACGCGCTGTACGGCACGGACGTGATCAGCGAAGACAAGGGTTGCGAAAAAGTCGGCAAAAAAGGCGGCTACAACCCCAAACGCGGGGCCAAAGTCATTCAGTACGCGCGCTACGTGCTGGACCGCTGCGCCCCCTTGCGCAAGGGCTCACATGTCGATTCGGTCGAATACCGCGTCAAAGGCGGCAAGCTGACAGTGAAGCTGTCCGACGGCAGCAACACCAGTCTGGCCGATGCCAAGCAGTTCGTGGGCTTTCAGGGCGATGCCAAAGCACCCAGCAGCGTGCTGTTCGAGCACAATGGTCTGCACCTGGACCTGATCATCAACCGCAGCACTGCCATCGGAGCCAAAGACCCCGCGGGCGTGGCCGACCTGGTGGTGGAAGCGGCGCTGTCCACCATCCTCGACCTAGAAGACTCCATTGCCGCAGTGGATGCCGACGACAAGGTGCTGGCTTACCGCAACTGGCTGGGCATTTTGAACGGCACGCTGACCGAATCGTTCGAGAAAGGTGGCAAGACACTGCACCGTGGCCTCAACGCTGACCGCATTTACACCGCACCTGAAGGCAAAAAGCCGGTGCGTCTGCACGGCCGCGCACTCTTGTTTGTGCGCAATGTGGGCCACCTCATGACCAACCCGGCCATTCTCTACACCGACAAAGCCGGCACGGTGCGCGAAATCCCAGAGGGCATTCTGGATGCCATGGTCACCACCACCATCGCGCTGCACGACCTGCAAAAACCCAAAAAGGCCGACCTTCGCAACAGCCGCAAGGGCTCGGTCTACATCGTCAAACCCAAAATGCACGGCCCGTTTGAGGTGGCTTTTGCCAACGAACTGTTTGGCCGTGTGGAACAGGTGCTGGGCCTGCCCGAGGCCACCGTCAAGCTGGGCATCATGGACGAAGAGCGTCGCACCAGCGTCAACCTCAAAGCCTGCATTGCCGCCGCACCAGCGCGCGTGGCCTTCATCAACACCGGCTTCCTGGACCGCACCGGCGACGAAATGCACAGCGCCATGCAAGGTGGCCCGATGATCCGCAAGGGCGACATGAAAACCAGCGCCTGGATTGCCGCTTACGAGCGCAACAACGTGCTGGTGGGCCTGCAATGCGGCTTGCGCGGCAAGGCGCAAATTGGCAAAGGCATGTGGGCCATGCCCGACCTGATGAAAGCCATGCTGGAACAAAAAATTGGTCACCCCAAGGCTGGAGCCAACACCGCCTGGGTGCCCAGCCCCACGGGGGCCACACTGCACAGCCTTCACTACCACCAGGTGCTGGTCAAGGATGTGCAAAAAGAATTGGAAAAGCAAAACGCCGACAAGCTGCGCGACGAACTGCTGGCCGGTTTGCTGCAAGTGCCGCTGGCCGCGCAGGCCAACTGGTCAGAGGCTGAAAAACAGCAAGAGTTGGACAACAACATCCAGGGCATTTTGGGCTATGTGGTGCGCTGGGTGGACCAGGGCGTGGGCTGCTCCAAAGTGCCCGATGTGCACGATGTCGGGCTGATGGAAGACCGTGCCACGCTGCGCATTTCCAGCCAGCACGTGGCCAACTGGCTGCTGCACGGTGTGGTGCCCGAGGCGCAGGTGCGCGCCACCTTTGAGCGCATGGCTGCCAAGGTGGACCAGCAAAACGCGGGCGATCCGCTCTACAAACCCATGGCGGGCAACGTCAAGACCAGCATGGCTTACCAGGCCGCACTGGACCTGGTGTTCAAGGGCGTGGCACAACCCAGCGGCTACACCGAGCCGCTGCTGCACGGCTGGCGGCAAAAGGTAAAGGCAGTTGCCCAGGCACGCGCCTGATAAAAGCCTGTTACTTACTACAAAATAAATAGCTTCTAACCCTTATAAAAAAAGGGCTAGAAGCTTTTTTACACATAAATTAGCATGACCAACAAGAGCAACATCCAAGCCGAGCATTGCCCCTTGTGCGGCAAGCCAAACCAGTGTGCCATGGAAGTGGAGCGTGCCACCGGCATCCAACAGCCGCCCTGCTGGTGCACCCAGGTAACCTTCACTGCGGCCTTGCTGGAACAAATTCCGCAGTCACAACGCGCCAAGGCCTGTGTCTGCGCAGCCTGTGCCGCC
>JAVHPS010000396.1:3848-5483 GCA_036170715.1 Rhodoferax sp.
GTGGGTCATTGAAAATACAGGCGTTGAGAAACACCAGGGCTTCGGTGCGTGGCCAAAGGGCAGTCAGCTGGTTGATCGTTTCAGGGTAATTCTCAATACCACCGTCCTGGGCATTAAAGGCCACAAAGTCCGGCATGATGCCATTGAACAACTGGTTGAACAAGGACGCGCTTTCATGGTATTCGGTCTTCATGCCCAGCGTGTGGTAGAGCGCAATCAAGTCCAGATAAACCAGCGGATTGGGCTGCGTGCTGGTGGCAATTTGTTGTTTCAAAATTGACATGGCCCGGTCAGACTGGCCCAGTGAAACGAAGAATTCGGCCTGCTGACGAATGTCAAGAATTGGTTCAACGCTGATGTGGCGAATGTGGTGCGTTTCAAGCGGTGCAGAAGCGTTCGGGATGTCCAATGCACCTGGCAGCGGTTTGGATAACAGCACATCATCCAGGTCAATGTCGAGCGTTCGATGGACGGGCGCTGCGCCTTCAGGTTTGACCGTGCCGGGAAACACCTTGTGCAGCGCCGGCGCAGCGGCCACGGCTGGGGCCACGACCACGGCCACCGGTGCGACCGTTGGGGGTTGTGTTTCGACACGGTTGGAGTCCACGGCTTCAGGCGCTGTCGGCGTGACCAGGTCACGGTTTTGCCACCACTGCGACAAATCCTGCTCGCGTGCCAAACGGCGTTGCTGCCACAGCAGCCAGCCCAAGGCCAGCATGCACAGCAGCAGCAAGATACCGATGCCCGGCAACACCCAAACCGGTACCTGGCTGGCCTGGGCCTGTTGCAATTGCAGGCGCAGGTCTGACAACTTGGCATCGTTGCTGGAGGCCAAGGCACGCAAGGTTTTCACGTCTTGCTCAAGTTCGGCAATTTTGCGGCTGTGCAGCAGGGTATCTTCGGTCGGGGCAAACACCATGGCGGCATCCAGCATGTCCATGCGGTCTGAAAAAATATCCAACGGATCAAGTTTCAAAACCGCTTGGCCTGCTGCACGCGTCGCTGTCTTGCGCTGCTGCGCTGGCGTGGCCGCACCGCTCAATGGGGCGGGCTTTAGTTTGCGGCGTTGCAGGGTGCGCGCCGTCTTGGTTGTGGGTTCAGAAGACCGCACGAGTGTGGTCAATGTGGGCGCAAGCGCGGGCAACACCGCTGCTGGTGTCACGGCCACAGCGGCCACGGCGGATGGTGTCAGGTTGACCGTAGCTGGAAAATCAGCCAACAGCACATAACGCCGCTGGGTGCTGGAGCCGCAGGTGGCGCGCACCAACACCGTCACCACCGGTTCATTGACATCGGCCGCCACCTGCACGCGCAACACCGTTGCGGGGCTCATGGCGCTGGCAGGGATGAGGCTGAGGCGCGCATTGGTTTGCCGCGTGTCAGCGTACAGCACCTCTGCCGCCACGCAGTTACCCGACACCTCTTCACCCGCCGCCGCTTGCACCTGCACCGTCACATCCAGCGGACGACCAATGACAACCGAGCCGCGCAACTCAGCCAGCGTCAACGCTTGTGCAGAAAAAGTACCCGACAACAACCAGGCGACAAGCAGCAGGGTTGCATCACTGACTCTGTTCTTCAAGACAGATTTCCTTTGTTGAACAATGGACTCCACCAGACATCAAACCAGCCCGG
>JAVHPS010000397.1:0-1172 GCA_036170715.1 Rhodoferax sp.
CTGAAAGTGGCCGGCATCTTTGCCCGCCTGACCTTGCGTGACGGCAAACCGCAGTACCTGGCCGATACGCCGCGTTTCATTGGCTATATCCGCAGCACCTGCGCGCGTTACCGCGAGCTCAAACCGCTGCTGCGACTGGTGGACAAGCTCGAAGGCATCGTTGAACCGGACCTCTTTGGCTTCGGAAGACAATAAGCAAAATTGGCCTCTAGCCCTTTAATTTACTGGGTTAACAGCTATCAATTCAGGAATTTACTGCACAAGCGCTGCAAGCGCAGGTGGGCATCGTCTTGTACATCCACGGGTTGCTGGTTTTTGGCCTGCAGGTAGTGCTTGGTGAACACCTCCAGGTAAGCCTCCAGCACCTGCGCGGCGTGCGGCTCACCGGCCAGCGCCAGGCACAAAGCCGCTACCTCGGAGGTGCAAAAGTGGTCACTCCGGCTGGAGCGGCGCAGCCGGTAGTTGGACACCTGATCAGGGTGCAGGCTCAGCACCGGCAAGTGGTTCAGGTACGGGCTTTTGCGAAACATCTTGCCGGCTTCAGACCAGGTGGCATCAAGCAACACAAACAGCGGGCGCTTGAGCGGGTGGTGCGGGTCGCGGGGCGCGCTGTCTGGGCCGTTGGGCTTGACGTTTTCAAGTGGCAACAGCGCCGTCACCACCCGCTCCGGCGTGACATATTCGCCCGGAAATACCACATAGGGCTGCCACTGTGGGTCGGCCAGCAGGGCCAGCAGGCGCGGATCCACAGCGGTGCGTGCCCAGCCAAACGCAAACGTGTCGGCTACCACGTCGGCAATCAGCCAGCCGGTGTTGCTGGGTTTAAGCGGCTCAATGTCGGCCATCAGCAGGCACATGCCCGCGTGCGTCAGCACGTTTGGGCGCAGGGCGCACAGGCAGTGGCTGGGCATCACCCGGCACACCGGGCAGCGCTCGGCCGGGCCGCCCCGGGCACGAAACGGTTTGACGGCGCGCGCCAGGCGCTCAGCACGCAGAAGCGCCACGGCGTGCGGCAGCGGCCGGGCGGGGGTGGCTGTCATGCTGGTGTGGCTGTTGTGATGCGCAGGGCTTAGTGGCGCACCAGCGACCAGCCCGCGTGCTGGTTGGCGCGGTCGTTTTCGTAGTCCCAAATGGCCCCGCAGTGGTCGCAGCGGTAGCGGGTGACGGTGACG
>JAVHPS010000398.1:0-1170 GCA_036170715.1 Rhodoferax sp.
CCCGCTTGTCCCTGGATGGGTATCAGCCACAGAGCATGCAGCGCGCCCAAATGTTGGGCTACCTGGGCCAGGCACGCCTGCTGAACGCTGTCAAACGAGTCGTGCGAGGCGTGGATCAACTGGTTGGACAAGGCCAACACCAGCTGCTGCGCCTGGCTCAGTGACTCCAGCGCCGTGGTGCGCGCCAGCACCATGTCGGCCAGGTGATCGCGGTGCTGAGCGAGCTCATTTTCATATTGTTGCTGGCGCACCAGGTGGTCGGCCAGCTTGCCTTGCAACTGGTTGACACCGTTCTCCAGCAAGGTCAACTCGTCTTGCAGAGCCGGGTTACGCTGCAAGCGCAAGGGCTCGCCCATGGCTTGCGGTGTCAGCTGGCTCAGATGCTGGGCAATCTGCTGCACATGGGTGGTAACGGTGCGGCTGAACACCAGCATGATCAACCCGGCCAGCAACAGCGACTGCAGCAGTTGCGCCAGAACAATGTTCAACACCTCACCGCGTAAATGGGCCCACAACACCCGCTCGTCACCCGCCAGCAACAATTCCCCCACATGCTCCAAGGCACCAGGGTAAGGGGCATACACCAGGTCCAGCCGTCGGGTCGGTGCCAGGGTGGAGGTTTGCCAGCCCGGTGCGGTGCGCTCAAGCACCTCGGGGGCACGGGTTTTGGATGCCATGGTGAGCCGGATGTGCCCCACGGTATCCACCTTGGCGGCGCTGTCCATGTGCACTTGCAAGGCTTCCCGGTCCATTTCCCAAATAGCCTTGCTCAGGGTTTGCTGATAAACCTGCTCCAACAGCATCAGGTCGGCATTGACCTCGGCCCAGGTTTCCTGCCAGGCCAGATACGTACGTGCCGTCACGGCCAGCAGGGTAAAGGCCAGGCTGAAGCCCAGCGTGGCCCAAGCCAGCCGGGTACCGAGCGAATGCCTAAAGCCACTTTTTCTTGAGTGCATCGTAGCGGCCGTTGCTTTTGATGGTGGCCAATGCCTGGCGCAAGCGTTGCACCAAAGCGTCCGGGGTTTTGGGGCCAAAAGCCATGTACAGCCCGTCGCTGCTGAGTTCACGGATGGCATAACTGCGCGCCAGGCTGTGGGCCGGGTCATCCCCAGCCTGACGCACCAGGTAGGTGGCCACCAGCTCGGTCATGATCCACAAGTCAACCCGGCC
>JAVHPS010000399.1:0-5448 GCA_036170715.1 Rhodoferax sp.
CGCGCGCCGGGGTGTTCACGGTGATGCTGCCAATCTCGGCGGCGTTGGTCGGTGTGGGGGTGCTGGGCGAACAACTCAGTGCGTTGCAGCTACTGGCATTTGGCTTGTGCCTGGCAGGCGTGGTGTTGGCTACCCTGCCCGGCCGCGGCGCGCCCATGCCACCACAACCGCCTGTGCAGGGGTAATCCGGCTTTTAAACCAGCCGACTGGCACTGACCACTATGCCATCGGCATCGGCATACAACCATTCACCGGGGTTGACCCAAACACCCTGAATTTGTACCGCCAGGTCTTTCAAACCCTGGTTCTTTTTTTCAGTTGGCATGGGGTTACTGGCCAGGGCACGAATGCCCACATCCAACACCGCCAGCTCAGCCACATCGCGCACACAGCCGTCAATCACCACGCCGGCCCAGCCGTTTTTAGCGGCAGCGGCACCTAAATTCCCACCCAGTAAGGCGCGACGCAACGAGCTGGCTCCGTCCACCACCAAAACTTGTCCAATGCGGCCTTGCGGGGTATCTACAAAACCGCACGTATCGACGGCAGCTTTCACCAGCGAATTGTCTTCAAAACATTTGAGCGTGACCACCGGGCCACAAAAAACACGACGTGCACCAAAGTCTTTGAAGCTCGGTGGAAGTACACGAAACTGCGCTGCAGCATCGTTTTTGTGCGCATCACACAGGTCACACGTTGCAAAATTGATCGTCATGGGCTTCATCCTGTTGGTGGTGGTAGGTTGCAAAAATTGTAAAACCGGCCGCCACTGTGCAAAAAATTGGCGCTCTGAGAGTGAAATTAGCGTCTTTCCCCTTGGAAAGCCCCTGTTTCTCCAGTAGGATTCGCCCCAACCAGCATCACGGGTGTGCGCTGGCGATTCACTCAACTTGAAAAGGACAATCCAACATGGCAACTGCAAAAAAAGCGCCAGCAAAAAAAGCGGCACCTGTGAAAAAGGCTGCTCCAGCTAAAAAAGCGGCTCCAGCCAAAAAAGTAGCCGTCAAGGCAGCTGCGCCCGCTAAAAAAGCTGCGCCCGCGAAAAAAGCAGCCGTCAAAAAAGCACCTGTCAAACGCGCTGTGAACGCCGCCTTCATGAAAGCCCTGACCCCCAGCGCAGCCCTGGGTGCTGTGGTGGGCGCAAAAGCACTGCCGCGCACAGAAGTGGTCAAACAATTGTGGGTCTACATCAAAGCCAACAAGCTGCAAGACGCGATCAATAAACGCATGATCAACGCCGATGCCAAGCTCAAGGCGGTGTTTGGCAAAGCCCAAGTCAGCATGTTCGAGATGGCCGGCCTGATCGGCAAGCACCTCAAATAAAATTTCTTCAGAGCTCTGATCTACCGCAAAAGGCCGACGCAAGTCGGCCTTTTGTTTGTGGCATCATCCCGGCACTTACACAATAATTACAAGTTGTAGATGCTGCGTTTTTTATTCACCCGTTTGAGCCTCATCATTCCGACCTTCATCGGCATGACCTTGGTGGCCTTTTTCCTCATCCGCATGGTGCCGGGTGACCCCATTGAAACCCTGGCTGGCGAACGCGGCATTGATGCCACACGACACGCCGAGCTGCTCAAAGCCTACGGACTCGATCGCCCCGTGATGGTGCAATACGGCCTCTACATTGGGCGGGTATTGCAAGGTGATTTGGGCACGTCCATCATCACCCACGAGCCGGTGCTGAGTGAATTCATGGCACTGTTTCCGGCCACCGTTGAGCTGGCAGTGTGTGCCATTGTTTTTGCGCTGTTCATTGGCATACCCGCTGGTATTTTGGCAGCGGTCAAGCGCAACACCATCCTGGATCATGGTGTCATGGGCGTGTCTCTCACGGGTTACTCGATGCCGATTTTTTGGTGGGGCTTGCTGCTGATTTTGCTGTTCTCGGTGCAGCTTGACATGACACCAGTCTCTGGTCGCATCTCAGTGATGTATTTCATCGAGCCGGTCACCGGGTTTTTGTTGATCGATACCTGGCTGGCAGGTGACAAAGATGCGTTTTGGTCGGCTGTGACGCACCTGATCTTGCCGACCATTGTGCTGGGCACCAACCCGCTGGCGGTGATTGCCCGCATGACCCGCTCGGCCATGCTGGAAGTGCTGGGCGAGGACTACATTCGCACCGCACGCGCCAAGGGCTTGTCCAACTTTCGGGTCGTGGCGCTACACGCCCTGCGCAATGCGCTGATTCCGGTCATCACCGTAATTGGCCTGCAAGTGGGCGTGCTGTTCACTGGTGCCATCCTGACCGAAACTATTTTTTCCTGGCCAGGCGTGGGCAAATGGATGATCGAGGCCATTGGTCGACGTGACTACCCGGTGCTACAAGGTGGCATGTTGCTGCTGGGCGGCATGGTCATGATCGTCAACCTGCTGGTGGACGTGACCTACGGCATCATCAACCCCCGTATTCGGCATTGAAGGCACACACCATGGCGACACTGGCCGATACCACTCCCCATTTCGAACCCCCTCACCCCTTGCGTGAATTCTGGGAATATTTTTCATCCAACAAAGGGGCGGTAGCGGGCCTGGCCATCGTGCTGCTGGTGCTACTGATGGCGGCCCTGGCCCCCTGGATTTCGCCCTATGCGCCCAATGACACCGACCCCAGTGTGTTTTTAACCCCTCCGGCCTGGCAGGCGGGTGGCTCCAGTGCGCACTGGCTCGGCACCGATGCCATTGGCCGTGATATTTTGTCGCGCCTGATTCATGGTGCGCGTCTGTCCTTGACGATTGGTCTTGCGGTGGTGGCCCTGTCAGTCATCCTGGGAACTGTGCTGGGCTTGACCGCAGGCTACTTCCGGGGCATTTTCGAAATTGCAGTGATGCGCCTGATGGACATCATCCTGACCTTGCCCAGTTTGTTGCTGGCCATTGTCATCGTGGCCATTTTGGGCCCGGGCCTGATGAATGCCATGCTGGCCGTGGCGGTGGTGGTGTTGCCACACTATGTGCGTATCACGCGTGCGGCCGTCATCACCGAGATGAGTCGCGATTACGTGACTGCGGCGCGCATGAACGGCGCAGGCCATCTGCGCCTGATGTTCAATGAGGTGCTGCCGAACTGCACCGCGCCCCTGATCGTGCAGGCCTCTTTGGGTATTTCTGCAGCCATTCTGGATGCCGCAGCCTTGGGCTTTCTGGGCTTGGGCGCACAACCGCCCTCGCCCGAATGGGGCACCATGCTGGCCGACGCGCGTGAGTTTGTGCTGCGCGCCTGGTGGGTGGTGACTTTCCCTGGCTTGGCCATTTTGATCACGGTGCTGGCCTTCAACCTGTTGGGTGACGGTCTGCGCGACGCGTTTGACCCCAAGTTGAAACGTTGATTCAAACGCTTTCTAAAAATTTATGGCTCTTCTCGAAATCGAAAATCTGTCGGTGCAGTTTCCGTCCAAAACCGCTGTCATGCACGCGGTGGATGGTGTCAGTTTGTCGCTTGATGCCGGTGAGGTGCTGGGCATTGTGGGCGAATCTGGCTCAGGCAAAAGCGTCACCATGATGGCCCTGATGGGGCTCGTGTCCTTTCCTGGTGTGGTGCGTGCCGACAAGCTGCGCTTTGATGGTCACGACCTGCTGCAACTCTCCAGCAACGCACGGGCCAAGCTCACCGGCAAAGACGTGGCCATGATCTTTCAAGACCCCACCACCAGTTTGAATCCCTGTTTCACCGTCGGTTTTCAACTGACCGAGTCACTCCAACTGCACCTGGGACTGGACGGCAAAGCGGCCCGCAAGCGCTCGATTGAATTGCTAGAGCAAGTGGGTATTCCTGCGGCAGAAAGTCGCCTCAATGTGTACCCGCACCAAATGTCAGGGGGTATGAACCAGCGCGTGATGATCGCCATGGCGATCTCATGTGGCCCGAAGCTGTTGATTGCCGACGAGCCCACCACGGCACTGGATGTGACCATTCAGGCGCAAATTTTGGACTTGCTGCGCACACTGCAAAAAGACCTGAACATGGCACTGGTGCTGATCACCCATAACATGGGTGTGGTCAGCGAAATGGCACAGCGCGTGGCGGTGATGTATGCGGGGCAAATCATGGAAACGCGCAGCGCGCACGCCATTTTTGAAGCGCCACAGCACCCCTACACCGAAGCGCTGCTGGCGGCCATGCCCGAACGCAGCGACGGCTTGTCACGGCTGGCCACCATCCCCGGCATGGTGCCCGGCTTGTATGACCGCCCCACCGGTTGCCTGTTTGCCCCACGCTGCAGTTATGCCAACGACCACTGCCGCACCATCCGCCCGGAATTACGTGACTGGCAAAAAGGCTTGGTGCGCTGCCACTACCCGCTGGGTTCGTCGGCTGAGGCAACAGCCTCTGCCAAACCCAACGCCAAATCCGTGGGAGCTGGTGTATGAGCCAAGCCGTTGTCAGCCAGCCGCTAAACCCAGAACCTGTGGTCGTGGCAAGTGACCTGAAACAGGTCTACACCATCACACGTGGTTTTATGCATCCAGCCGACCATTTGCAAGCCGTCAGCGGCGTGTCATTCACGGTGCAAGCGGGTCAAACGCTGGCGGTGGTGGGCGAATCCGGTTGTGGCAAGTCCACACTGGCACGCATGGTGTCCTTGATTGAGTCCCCCACGGCAGGGAAACTGATGCTGGGGGGGGTGGACGTGATCAAAGCCACACCGGCGCAACGCCACGCTTTGCGCCGCACCGTGCAGTTGGTGTTTCAGAACCCATTTGGTTCATTGAATCCACGCAAAAAAATTGGTCAAATTCTTGAGTCCCCGTTGGAGATCAATACCGACCAGGACGCAACCACACGCGCCGAGCAAGCCCGGGCCATGCTGGCTTTGGTAGGTTTGCGGCCCGAGCACTATGACCGTTATCCGCACATGTTTTCGGGCGGACAACGCCAGCGCATTGCCATCGCCCGCGCCCTGATGCTCAAACCAGCCTTGATCGTTGCGGATGAACCCGTGTCGGCACTGGACGTGTCGGTGCAAGCCCAGGTACTGAACTTGTTGGCCGATTTGCAGCACGACATGAAACTGGCGTATTTATTCATTTCGCACGATCTCGGTGTGGTGCGTCACATTGCCCATGATGTGCTGGTGATGTACCTCGGCCACGTCATGGAGCAAGGCGACAAAAGCACGCTTTTTGCCCAACCTTTGCACCCCTACACGCAAGCGCTACTGGCCTCTACGCCCGGCATTGTGGGCACAGGTTCAAGCAAAAAACGCATCGTGCTCACGGGTGAACTGCCCTCGCCTTTGCACCCACCAACGGGCTGCGTGTTTTGCACCCGTTGCCCGCATGTGACAGCACTCTGCCAAACAGAGCGTCCCGTATTGCGTACACTGGCAAACCGGCAAGTGGCCTGTCATCTGGCCGAAAAGTTTGTGTGACATCTCCCTATTTGCTTTATCCACCCCGCTGCCGCGCAGCATTTAACCGTAAGGAGTCCAAAAGATGACT
>JAVHPS010000400.1:0-1310 GCA_036170715.1 Rhodoferax sp.
GCCGCGCTGGTGTCTGCCTACCGGCGCAAATTGAGCATGATGCTCAACTGATCTGCGGCCCCACCAGACACTGAGCCGGGCACTCAGGTACTTTGACGCACCTGCAGCACGTAACCCAAATCCACACTGCCGGGCTGCACCGTCTGGCCTTTGATCAACGCCAGCAACATCGCGGCGGCGGCGCTGCCAATGGCGGCGCGCGGGGTGCGTACCGTGGTCAGCGGCGGCACCATCTGGTCGCTGCCGGTCAGGTCATTGAAGCCCGCCACGGCGATGCGCCCGGGCACTTTGATACCCAGTCGGGTGGCCGCCAGCAGCGCCCCCTGGGCCAGATCATCGTTGCAAAAAAAGATAGCATCCACCGCAGGCTGTGTCTGGGCTATCCTGGCAAATAACTCCCCACCCAAAGCCATGGACGAGGGCTGCGGGTCAAGCCACTCCAGCGCCGGGTCGTAGCGCCCCACCGCTTGCAACGCATCACGCCAGCCGGCCAACCGCTGCAAGGTGCGAGGGTCTAGCTGGGCCGCAGCAAAGGCAATGCGTTGCCGGCCGCGCGCCAACAAATGCCGGGTCAACTCTGCGCCGGCATCCTTTTGTGAAAAGCCCACGCTGTAGACCCCTTCGGCTCCCGCCGTTTCCATCAGGTGCACGCACGGCACCCGACTCTGTTCGATGAGTTGCCGGGCCGCATCGGTGCGCTCAAAACCAGTCACCAGCAAACCCGCCGGACGGTGCTGCAGCAGCTCGCGCAGCAGCACCTCTTCTTCTGCCGGGTCGTAGTGCGTCACGCCCATCAGCATCTGAAACCCGGCCGGGCGCAGCGTGCGTTGCACGGCTTCGAGCAAATCCACAAACAAGGCGTTGGAGAGCATCGGTACCAGCACCACCACCTGCGCACTGTGGCGTGAGGCCAATGCGCGCGCAGCCGGGTCGGGCACGTAACCCAGGGTCTTGGCGGCCGCTTGCACCCGCGCCACCAGCTCGGCATCTACCGCCCGCTCACCACGCAGCGCGCGTGACACGGTGATCGGGCTGACAACCGCCGCACGCGCCACATCGGCCAAGGTAACGCGGCCAGTGGCACGAGATCGAGTGGGGCGCGGCAGCAAAGGCATAGGGTAAATACGGATATTTGTACGATAAACCGGGTGTAGGATAGCGCTATCCAAACGACAAGGTCAAGTTAAAAGTTGTCAGATTGTGGCGCACGATACGCCTCAACCTGCACCGTCCGACAACGACTTGTCTTTTTATTTATCCACACAGGACAGCGCTATCCAAATAATGACAACTTCGATTGTGATCATGGG
>JAVHPS010000400.1:1410-5441 GCA_036170715.1 Rhodoferax sp.
TATCCACACAGGACAGCGCTATCCAAATAATGACAACTTCGATTGTGATCATGGGTGTGGCCGGTTGCGGCAAATCCAGCCTGGGGCAGACGGTGGCGCAAGCGCTGGGCCTGCCGCTGATTGAGGGCGACGATTTTCATAGCCCGGGCAACCGCGCCAAGATGACGCAGGGCGTGGCCTTGACCGATGCCGACCGCGCCGGTTGGCTCGACACGCTGGCCCAGCAGCTGGTTGTGCACCCGCAAGGTGTGGTGCTGACCTGCTCGGCGCTCAAACAGGCCTACCGCAACCGCCTGCGCCAGGCTTGCCCGGGGTTGCGCTTTGTGTTTCTGGAAATCAGCCGCGAGGCCGCCCAGGCCCGTGTACTGGCGCGTGCCCACGAACACTTTTTTTCAACCAGTCTGGTGGACAGCCAATTTGCCACGCTGGAAGTTCCCACCAGTGAGCGTGGCGTGCTGACGCTGGATGCCACGCTGGCACTGGCGCAGCTGCAAGCCCAGGTCAGCAGCTGGTTACATACGCTGGAGGCAGCATGAGCACACCCCCTGTTTCCACCGAAAAATTGCCCGCGCTCACGCGCCTGAGCCAAACCGCCATGGCGATTTGTCTGGGTCTCATGGCCTTGTCGGTGTTTGTCAACGTGGTCTTGCGCTACGGTTTTGGCAGCGGCATTGCGGCCAGCGAAGAGCTCTCGCGCCTGCTGTTTGTCTGGATGGTGTTCATAGGGGCCACCGCTGCGTATCCGGCGGGCGAGCACATGGCCTTCACCAGCTTTGTGGCGGTGCTGCAAAAGCGCCCGCACCTGATGCGCGCCGCCAGGGTACTGATCCGGCTGCTGGTCATCATGGCTTGCGTGATGCTGGGCCGTGGTGCCTGGCAACAGGTGCTGGTGGGGCTGGACAGCCATTCGGTGGTGCTGCGCTACCCCACGGCGCTGTTGCCTTTACCAGCCTTGCTGTGTGCCAGCGCCATCGGTGTCATGGCGCTGGTTGAGTTGATCAAAAACACGCCGCTCGATCTTGGGCACGGCGAACAAGCGGAGTAACCCAGCATGTCCAACGAAGGTCTGGCTTTCATGGTGTTTACCGTCGGTATGTTGTCGCTGATGGCGCTGGGTTTGAACATGGCGTTGGCGCTGGTGCTCACCGGTGCCGGCATGGCCTGGGTGCTGGACTTCTGGGACACGCAACTGCTGGCGCAAAACCTGGTGGCGGGGGTGGACAGTTTTGCCCTGCTGGCCGTGCCGTTTTTCATCCTGGCGGGTGAGCTGATGAACGCCGGTGGCATCAGTCAGCGCATCATCGCCATGGCGCAGGCCTGGGTAGGCCACATTCGCGGTGGCCTGGGTTTTGTGGCCATTGGCGCAGCCGTTTTGATGGCCAGCATGAGCGGCTCGGCCCTGGCCGACACGGCCGCGCTGGCCACTATTTTGTTGCCCATGATGCGCCAGCAAGGCTACCCCATGCACACCTCGGCCGGGCTGATTGCGTCGGGCGGCATCATCGCCCCGATCATCCCGCCGAGCATGCCGTTCATTATTTATGGCGTGACCACCAACACTTCAATTTCTTCCCTGTTTTTGTCGGGCATCGTACCTGGCCTGATCATGGGTGCTGGCCTGTTGATCACCTGGAAACTGGTGTTGCGCGGCCTGGATTTGCCCAGAGGCAAGCCCTTGCCCATGAAACAGCGTTTGGCGGCAACCGTCAAGGCGTTTTGGGCCCTGTTGATGCCCGTCATCATCATCGGTGGCATGAAAACGGGTGTTTTCACGCCCACAGAGGCCGCCGTCGTGGCAGCGTTTTATGCCCTGGTGGTGGCGCTGTTTGTGCATCGGGAAATGAAACCCTCTGCGGTCTATGGTGTGCTGGTGCGCGCTGCCAAGACAACCTCCGTGGTGATGTTCCTGTGCGCAGGGGCGCAGGTGGCCAGCTACATGATTACCCTGGCAGACCTGCCCAGCGTTCTGACGGCCTGGCTTGGGCCATTGGTTGAAAACCCGCGTGTGCTGATGCTGGCCATGATGATCGCCCTGATCCTCATTGGCACGGCACTGGATTTGACACCTACCATCCTGATTTTTGCACCCGTGATGTTGCCGATTGCGGTCAAAGCTGGCATTGACCCGGTGTACTTCGGTCTGATGTTTGTGCTCAACGGTGCGATCGGTCTGATCACACCGCCGGTTGGGACCGTGCTCAATGTGGTGGCTGGTGTCGGACGTATCTCAATGCACCAGGTCATCAAAGGTGTGAATCCTTTTCTGTTGACCTACACCGTCATTTTGTTTTCGTTCGTGTTGTTCCCGCAGATCGTGACCGCGCCTTTGGTGTGGATGCGCTGATTGTTCCCTTGTGTTTTTCCCCTTGTCCACTTTTTAACCCTGGAGATATCTCATGACATTGCTTCGCAGAACCCTCATTGCCGTTGCCAGCGCCGCTGTGCTCGGTGCGTCGTTTTCCGCTCTGGCGCAAGACATCAAACCGCGCCTGATCCGCTTTGGCTACGGTCTCAACGAACAAAGCAACCAGGGCCGCGCGGCCAAGGTGTTTGCCGATGAAGTTGCCAAACACTCGGGTGGCAAGATGAAGGTGCGCGCCATTGGTGCAGCCGCGCTCGGCTCAGACAACCAGATGCAGCAAGCCTTGATGGGCGGCGCGCAAGAGATGATGGTGGGCTCCACCGCCACACTGGTGGGCATCAGCAAAGAAATGGCAATCTGGGACACGCCCTTTTTGATCAGCAACACCAAAGAGGCCGACACCTTGCTCGACGGCCCGATTGGCGACAAGGTGCGCAACAAGCTGCAAGAAAAAGGTCTGGTTGGCCTGGCCTATTGGGAAAACGGTTTTCGCAACCTGACCAACAGCAAGCGCGCCATCACCAAGATGGAAGACATGAACGGCATCAAGCTGCGCGTGATGCAGAACAACGTGTTTCTGAGCAGCTTCCAGACGCTGGGAGCCAACGCCATTCCCATGGCGTTCTCAGAGTTGTTCAGTGCGCTGGAAACCAAAACCGTGGATGGCCAGGAAAACCCGTTCAACACCATTTTGTCGAGCAAATTCTACGAAGTGCAAAAGTACATGACGGTCACCAACCACGTCTACAGTCCGTGGATCGTGACCGTCAGCAAGAAGTATTGGGACGGCTTGTCCAAGGACGAGCAAAAAGTGCTGAGCGATGCGGCCAAGGTCAGCCGCGACTTTGAGCGCAAGGACACGCGCGACGAAGCCTCCAAAGCCATGGCCAACCTGAAAGCCAAGGGCATGGAAATCAACGAACTCTCGCCCGCTGAAGCCACCCGCATGCGCGACAAGCTGACCAAGGTCTACGCCCTGATCGCCGCCGACGTGGGCATGGACTTGTGGAATGAAACGCAAGCTGAGTTGAAGAAAATCCGCGCGGGCAAATAAACCATTGCCCTGCGTGTTCCGATCATGCCGCCCGTGCTTGCTGCGTGGGTGGCATGGCGGGCATCGGCCAGCGCTCGCTGGCCAGCACGCGCTGCGCGTTGAGGCTGGCGATCGGGATTGAAGCGTCCTGCGGAATACCGCCCGAGAGCTGCAGCGCCAGGTAGCGGCCGCAGCACACGCGCAAAAATGAGGCAAAGTTGTCCACCGCGCCACGCGCGTCGATCAACTCGTCATAGAGCTTGGTGCACAGCTGCGGCACGCTCATGCCGTCGCGCTGGGCAATCGCCTCCAGCACGTTCCAAAACAGATTTTCCAGCCGGATGCTGGTGGCCACACCGTGCAGGCGCACCGAACGGGCGCGACCCTCGTACAGATGCGGATCAGCGTTGATGAAAACCTGGCACATGGTGCGCTCCATGACGAAAAGTGGAATGCACTGAGCATGAAACCCGCGCCATGCCGTGTCAATGCGGATAAACCATCGATGCCGGGCTTGATCCGCAATCCATGTCTTTGCGGCGGCATTGAATGCAGGCTCGTGGCCCGCATGACCAAAATCGCTACAAACTGATTTTGGTGCCCAACAGCGCCAAAAATTGTGCAATCCAGGCCGGA
>JAVHPS010000401.1:0-5431 GCA_036170715.1 Rhodoferax sp.
GCAACACGCGTTCAAAATGGGCCGGGTCGTGGGCTTGCAGCATGCTGGCTTGGCGTGGCAGGTAAAAGTCCCACAGACGTGATAGCCAAAACCGCAGCGCAGCAGCCCGCAATAGGGCTGGCAATAGGCTGCATTCAGCCGCGCTCAGGGGGCGTTCGGCGTTGTAAGATGCTATCAAACTGTGAGCACGTTGTGCATGGTGTGTGCCGGTTTCAAGGTCAATACACCAATCATTCAAGGACACTGCCAAGTCAAACAACCAGGTGTCGATGCCGGCAAAATAAAAGTCAAAAAAACCACTCAGCACCGGTGCGCCGTCGACTTGATCAAACATCACGTTGTCGCGGAACAGGTCCGCGTGGATGGCCCCACGGGGCAGGGCGGCGTAGCTTGACTGCGCCGCCACATGGTTTTGGTAAGCGAGCTCCTGCGTGATCAAGGCTTTCTGGTCATCGCTCAAATACGGCAACACTACCGGCACGGTGTCGTTCCACCACGCCAAGCCACGCAGGTTGGGTTGGCGCAGTTCAAAGTCGCGCCCGGCCAGGTGCATGCGCGCCAGCATGGCACCTACTTGTGCACAGTGCGCGGGGCTGGGGCTCAGTTCACTTTTGCCGCGCAGTTTGTGTACCACTGCGGCCGGTTTACCCTTGACATCGAACACCAGTGCCCCTTGGCTGTTGGCCATGGGTTCGGGCACGGCAATGCCGCGCTGCGCCAGATGTTTCATGAGCTTCAGGTAGAACGGCAGTTGTGCAAACGTCAGGCGCTCAAACAGCGTCAGCACGTAATCATGCGCTTGGCCATCGCGCAGGGTGGAGGCAAAGTAGTTGGTGTTCTCAATGCCGCCGGCGCAGCCCTTCAGGCTGGTGAGTTCGCCCAACTGAAGCTGGCGCAGCAGGGCGCTGGCCTCAGCCTCTGAGACTTCTGTATAAACCGCCATGGTTTAAAAGCCCAGCACTTTCCAGGTGCGCTCACCGGTTTTGGGCGCAACCTGGTAGGCGGGCATGCCACTTTTGGGTTGCACGTCAATGCGCTGGGTTTCGCCACCTACGCGCACCTCGTCAATCCGTGCGCCTGCATCTTCCACCCGGATGTGTTGCACGTTGGCCTCTACACGCGTGCTGGCGGGCGCAGCGGCACTGGCCGCAGCCGCTGTCGGGGCGGGGGGTTGGCTCCAGGCCTGGCTGCAAGCCAGCAGGAGGGGGAGGGCAAGTAGGTTGAATCGCATGTTTTGATTGTAGATAAAGCTGGCTTGCCCTTGGGCACAGGCAAAATGCCGCCATGAACCCTATTTCCCAAAAAAACCTGCTGCTGGTTGACGGCTCCAGCTACCTCTACCGCGCCTTTCACGCCATGCCCGACCTGCGTGCCGTGCCGGGTGACCCCAGCAGTGCGCCCACCGGCGCGATTCGCGGCATGATCAACATGCTGCAAAGCCTACGCAAAGAGGTTCCGGCCGAGTTTGCCGTGTGCGTGTTTGATGCCAAAGGCCCGACCTTTCGTGATGATTTGTACCCGCAGTACAAGGCCAACCGTTCGCCCATGCCCGATGACTTGCGCGCCCAGATCGAGCCGATTCACGAGGTGGTACGCCTGATGGGCTGGAAGGTGCTGGCTGTGCCCGGGGTTGAAGCCGATGATGTGATTGGCACGCTGGCGGCCACGGCGGCCGCGCAGGGCATGACGGTGATTGTGAGCAGTGGCGACAAAGACCTGGCACAGCTGGTCAACGCGCGCATCACCATCATCGACACCATGAATGGCAAGCGCCGTGATGTGGCGGGTGTGACGGCCGAATTTGGCGTGCCGCCGCACCTGATGCGCGACTACCAGACGCTGGTGGGTGACAGCGTGGACAACGTTCCCGGTGTGGCCAAGGTGGGGCCCAAAACCGCCGCCAAATGGCTCAATGAATATGGTTCGTTGGATGCCATAGTGGCCAACGCCGAGCTCATCAAGGGCGCAGTGGGTGAGAGTTTGCGCAAGTCTCTGGACTGGTTGCCCACCGGTCGCACCCTGGTCACGATCAAGACCGATTGTGATCTGCACGCCTGGTTGCCCGATTTTCCTGCTATGCAAGACATAGCTGTAGGTTCAATGAATACATCGGCTCTGGCTATTTTTTATGATAAATATGGGTTCAAAGGACTAGCCCGAGCGCTGGAAGGAAATGGGGTCGGATCCGCGAAGCGCAGCGCAGACGGCTCTGACCCCGTTTCCGTGCGCGTCCAAAGTCAAGACCGCGACTTGTTTGACGAGCAACCAGAGCGACCCAACACCTCCACTGCAGCCAAGGTCAGCAGCGTCCACTACGACACCCTCCTCACTTGGCAAGCTTTCGATGCGTGGTTGGCCAAGCTGCAAGCCGCCGAGCTGGTGGCCATCGACACCGAAACCACCTCGCTGGACGAGATGCGGGCCCAAATTGTCGGCATTTCTTTCAGTGTCACCCCTGGCGCAGCAGCCTACATCCCGCTGGCACACACTTACCCGGATGCTCCGGCGCAGTTGCCGCTGGCCGAGGTGCTGGCCAAACTTAAGCCCTGGCTGGAAGACCCAACTCGGCTCAAGCTGGGCCAGCACGTCAAATACGACCGCCATGTGTTTGCGAACCATGGCATTGAAGTGCAGGGCTATGCCCACGACACCATGTTGCAGAGCTATGTGCTTGAAGTGCACAAGCCGCACGGCCTGGCCAGCCTAGCTGAGCGTCATCTGGGGCGCAGCGGCATCAGCTTTGAAGATTTGTGTGGCAAAGGCGCAGGGCAGATTTGTTTCGACCAAGTCGATATCGGCAAAGCTGCTGAATATTCCTGCGAGGACTCTGACATGACGCTGGACGTACACCGCACGCTGTGGCCGCTGCTGGAGCGCGATGCCAAACTGCGCTTTGTCTATGAGCTGGAAATCAAAAGCAGCGAAGCCTTGTACCGCATCGAGCGCAATGGGGTGTTGATTGATGCACCGATTCTGGCGGCGCAAAGTCATGAACTCGGCACGCGCATTCTGCAACTTGAAAAAGAGGCGCACGAGCTGGCTGGACAGCCCTTCAACCTGAGCAGTCCGAAGCAGATTGGCGACATTTTCTTTACCAAACTGGGCCTGCCAGTGGTCAAGAAAACCCCCACCGGCTCACCCAGCACCGACGACGAGGTGCTGCAAAAACTGGCTGATGACTACCCGCTGCCCGCCAAGATTCTGGAGCACCGGGGCCTGTCCAAACTCAAGGGCACGTACACCGACAAGCTGGCGCAATTGGCGCTGCCGAGTACCGGGCGTGTGCACACCCATTACGCGCAAGCCGTGGCGGTAACCGGGCGCTTGAGCAGCAACGACCCCAACCTGCAAAACATCCCCGTGCGCACACCCGAGGGGCGTCGCGTGCGCGAGGCTTTTGTAGCACCGCCGGGCTGTCTGATTGCCAGCGCCGATTACAGCCAGATCGAGCTGCGCATCATGGCGCACATCAGTGGTGATGCGGCGCTGCTGCTGGCGTTTCACGACGGCATGGATGTGCACCGCGCCACGGCGGCAGAAATCTTTGGTGTGGACACGGCGCAGGTCAGCAGTGAGCAGCGCCGCTACGCCAAGGTGATCAACTTTGGCCTGATTTACGGCATGAGCGCCTACGGTCTGGCGCGTGCGCTGGGCATTGACAACACCGCGGCCAAAAACTACATCGAACGCTACTTTGACCGCTACCCCGGTGTCAAACAGTACATGGAAAACACCCGCGCTCTGGCCAAAGCCCAGGGTTATGTGGAAACCGTGTTTGGCCGCCGGTTGTACCTGCCAGAGATCAACTCGCCCAACGGCCCACGCCGCAGCGCGGCCGAGCGCGCCGCCATCAACGCGCCGATGCAGGGCACAGCGGCCGATTTGATCAAGCTGGCCATGGTCAAGGTGCAAGAGGTGATCGATGCCGAGCAGCGTGCCACCAAAATGATCATGCAGGTGCACGATGAACTGGTGTTTGAAGTGCCGCAGGCCGAGGTCGACTGGGTGCGCCACGAAGTGCCCAAACTGATGGCGGGGGTAGCGCACCTAAAGGTGCCGCTGCTGGCAGAAGTGGGCGTAGGCCTGAATTGGGACAAGGCGCATTGAAGTCCGGTGTGCTGTGGTTGTTGTGTGTTAACTGAGAGGTTTTTTTGATGGATACCGTGACTATTTTCTTCTTTGTGGCTTGCCTGGCTACGGCAGGCATGGTGTATGTGGTGTTGCAGGTTCGACATTCCAGTGAAGCCCAATCGATCACCGATCAACTCTTGAAAGCCCAAACCGAAGCTGAGACGAACAAAAAGAAGCTGGCAGGCTACACCAAGTATGCCGATGGCCTGGAGGCCGGCAAGCTGGCCCTGATCGAGCAACTCAAAGCACCCGTGGCGAAAGTGGCACGTGAGTATGTGCACGTGGTGCAGTTGCCCAAAGAGGACTTCAAACTCAAAGCCGATGCGACGCTGATTGCTACCTACTCGGTGGAATTTGGTTTTGGCGTGGATGCCAGTCCAACCGGGTTGGAGTTGACGGCTGCTGCCAATGGCCTGGGGCTGAAAATGGGTCGCCCCAGGCTAGAGGGTGAACCCTTGGTCAAGCTGGTGTCGCACCGGGTGCTGAGCAGCGCTGAACTGGTGGATGAAAAAGCCGTGCTGGCCACGGTACAAACCAAATTTATGGAGCTGGCCCGCCGCTATGGCATGGCCGTGAGCACCGAGCCTGGCGTGCAAGCCCTGTGCAAATTGAAGGCTCTGGAGAGTTTGCGCGATGCCTTGGCCAGACAAGCTGGCGTACGCCATTTGCCAGGGATTTTTGTCGACTTCAAATGACGCGCGGTTTAGACTTCCAAGTTGTCAATCAGTCGCGTGTTGCCAATGCGCGCTGCCCCCAGCAGCACCAGGCCATGGCTGGCAGCCAGGTCGGTCACTTCGCTGGCTTGCGGGGTTTGTAGATCGCTGCGACGGCGCACCGTCAGGTAGTCCGGTTGCCAACCCCGTGCGCTGAGGCCGCGCATCGCATCCTGCTCCAGCGCGGATACATCTGCAGCGCCGCTGCGCAAGGCGTGCGCCATGGCTTGCAACGCTTGCGACAGGTGCACCGCTTCAGCCCGGTCGGTGGGGCTGAGGTAGTTGTTGCGTGAAGACAGCGCCAAACCGTCGGTGGCACGCAGGGTGGCTCCACCCTGGATGGTGATGGGCAGGGCAAACTGCTGCACCATGCGCCGGATCACCATCAGTTGCTGGTAATCTTTTTGGCCAAATACCGCCACGCGCGGCTGCACGCAGGCAAACAGTTTCATCACCACGGTGCACACGCCGGTAAAAAAGCCGGGCCGGAAGTGGCCTTCAAGCAGGTCGGCCAGCTCGGCCGGTGGCTGCACCTTGAAGCCTTGCGGCTCGGGGTAAAGCTCGGCTTCAGACGGGGCGAACAGCAC
>JAVHPS010000402.1:0-1164 GCA_036170715.1 Rhodoferax sp.
CCGCAATGATGCGGTGCTTGCCCAGCGACTGCGTTGCCAGTTCCGGAAAGATGTCTTGCCCGCCAGCCATGCCGATCAGCTCTGAGACCCAGCGGATGGCGCTGATGTGGGGCGCATCCCATTCTTCAAAGTAAACCTTGGGTTTATATGAATAATTGGCCCCTAGCCCTTGTATAACAAGCATATCTTGCTGCATTTTTTGCAGCAAAATCAAGCCCTGTTCGCCTTGCCCCACCAAGGCTGCCAGTTGGTACAGCATGGCAAAAATCTCGGCCACGCTGCGCTGGTTGAACACCGTGACCGCTACGCCCGCGCGAATCAGCGCCGCCGCAATGTCGGCCTGCATGTCAGAAAAACCCAGCACGCAATCGGGCTCTAACGCCAGAATCTTGTCAATTTTGGCGCTGGTGAAGGCGCTCACCCGAGGCTTTTCCTCACGCGCCCGCTTAGGCCGCACGGTGTAGCCGCTGATGCCGACAATGCGGTGTTCTTGCCCCAGCAGGTAGAGCCACTCGGTGGTTTCTTCGGTCAGGCAGACAATGCGGTGTGGGCCTTGGGGCACGCTGGCCCACGCGGCCTGCCCCAGCGACACCAGCGGCGCAAGTGGCACGACGCTAGACCGTTCATTGGCCACTTCATGTGCCACGGAGTGCGCGGCGGTCGTCACCGCTTGCTGTGTCATAGCGGCACCCCAGCTGGCGCTGCAAACAAGTCCACCACGGCCGCCGGACACGACGCAAACCAGGCATGAAAGTAGCTGGCGCGCACGCTGCCGTGCTGCCACAGCGCTTCACCCGCGTCGGGCAGCGGATCAGCGTCCGGCCTTGCGGTGCGCGCTACCGCAACCAGCGGTGTTGCAGTCGTCGAGTAATGAAAGGTGTGGCCGCGCAGCATACCGCTGGTCAGTGTGAGCTGCTGCGGCCCCAGTGCGGCCAAGCGTTTTTGCATGGTGACCACACCCGGCAGCAGCCCCCACAGCGGCTGCGCTGCGCCGTCGGCATCCACCAGGGTGTCAAACAAGGCCATCATGCCGCCGCACTCAGCCCACACCGGCTTGCCCATGGCGATGTGCGCCGCCAATCCGTCGCGCAAGGCCGTGTTGGCGGCCAGTTGCGGTGCGTGCAATTCGGGGTAACCACCGGGCAGCCAGACGGCATCGCAGGC
>JAVHPS010000403.1:0-1164 GCA_036170715.1 Rhodoferax sp.
GGGCTCTAACCCGTTTTAGCCCTTGGGCTACAAGGCGGCGGTTGTTGGCATCGAGTTTCACCACGTCGGCCACCGTGCCGAGTGCCACCAGGGGCAGCAAGGTGTCGAGCTTGGGCTGGTGGTGCGCATCAAACACGCCGCGCGTGCGCAGTTCGGCGCGCAGTGCCAGCAGCACATAAAACATCACCCCCACGCCAGCGATGGACTTGCTCTCAAACGTGCAGCCGGGCTGGTTGGGGTTGACGATCACATGGGCATCGGGCAAGGCCACCTGGCCATTGACGCTGGCGCACAGGTGGTGGTCGGTCACCAGCACCTGCAGCCCCAGCGCGCGGGCACGGGCCACACCATCGAAGCTGGCAATGCCGTTGTCCACGGTGATCAGCACGTCAGCGCCGCTGGCCTTGACGCGCTCGGCAATCGGCGCGGTCAGGCCGTAACCGTCTTGCACGCGGTCGGGCACGATGTAGTCCACGTGTGGTGCACCCAGCAGGCGCAGGCCACGGATGCCAACGGCGCAAGCGGTGGCACCGTCGCAGTCGTAATCGGCCACGATGCAGAGTTTTTGATCTGCGCCCATGGCATCGGCGAGCAGCTTGGCGGCCTGGTCTGCGCCCTTCAGGGCAGATGGCGGCAACAGGTGCACCAGTGCGGCATCGAGTTCATGCGGGTCTTGCACGCCGCGCGCCGCGTACAACTGTGCCAGCAGCGGGTGAATGCCGGCTTTTTCCAGCGCCCAAACGGTGCGGGGCGGGGCATCTCTGACAATGATTTGCATGCAGGCTCAGTCGTCCAGCACGTCGGCAAACAATTGTTCGGCGCTGATGTTCAACGCCACACTGGCCAATTCAACCGTTTCGCCGCGCACAAACGGGTGCAGCACCCACAGGCCGTCGGCACCTTTGCGATAGACATCGGTGCTGCGCGTATCCAGATCCACCAACACGTATTCCTGCAAGCTGGGCAGGCTGCGGTAGTGGCTGAACTTCACGCCCCGGTCATACGCTGATGTGCTGGGTGAGAGCACTTCAATGATCAGTTTGGGTTCGGTCTTGACCAACGCGCTGGCGCGGTCTTGTGCGCTGCAGGTGACCAGCACGTCGGGGTAAAAATAAGCGTTGCAAGCCGCAACGTGCAGGCGCATGTCGCTCATGTAGGTGCGGC
>JAVHPS010000404.1:0-1163 GCA_036170715.1 Rhodoferax sp.
CGCTGCTGCGTCGGCGCTACCTGGGCTTTGTGTTTCAGGGCTTCAACCTGCTGGCCCGCACCAGCGCGCAAGAAAACGTGGAATTGCCCCTGCTGTACCGCGGCGAGCCCGCCAAAACGCGCCATACCGCCGCCCAAAAAGCGCTGGCCTCGGTTGGCCTGGCCGGCTGGGAGCACCACACTCCGGCCGAACTCTCGGGTGGGCAACAGCAGCGCGTGGCCATTGCCCGCGCCATCGTCACCGCGCCCGCCGTGCTGCTGGCCGACGAGCCCACCGGCAACCTGGACACGCACCGCAGCATCGAGATCATGGAACTGCTCTGGCAACTCAACGTGGCGCACGGCATCACCGTGCTGATGGTCACGCACGAGGCCAACATGGCCGCTTATGCCAAACGCATCGTGCATTTTGTCGATGGTGTGGTTGACAGCGACACGCGCAACCCGCATCCCACCGCGCTGCACACGGCCGCGGAGGTGAACTGACATGTGGCTCAGCACCCTGCTTTTGGCCATGCGTTCGATTCGGCGCAATCTGCTGCGCTCGTTCCTCACCATTTTGGGCATCGTCATTGGTGTCAGCGCCGTCATCACCATGGTCACCGTCGGCAACGGGGCCACGCTGGCGATTCAAAACCAGATCTCTGGCCTGGGTACCAACCTGCTGCAAGTGCGCCCCGGCCAGCGCATGATGGGTGGCGGTGGTGGCGCGCCCGCCTTCAAAGCCGCGGACGCACTGGCCGTGGCCACCCAAGTCAGCGGCTTGCTGGCAGTGGCCCCTGAGGCGCGCAGTGGCGCCACACTGGTACTCGATGGCCGCAACTGGAGCAGCAGCATCATGGGCAGCACGCAAGACTGGCTCACCACCGGCAACTGGAAAGTGGCCGATGGCCGCATCTTCACCCTGGAAGAGCAAGTGGCTGGCTCGGGCGTGTGCCTGATTGGCGAAACCGTGCGGCGCGAGCTGTTTGGCAGCCAGAGTGCCGTGGGGGCCTCGATTCGGGTCAAACAAATCAGTTGCGAAGTCATTGGCGTGCTGGGCTCCAAAGGCCAGGGCGCGTTTGGCAACGACCAGGACGACGTGGTCTTCATGCCCCTGAACACCCTGCAGCGGCGCATCACCGGCAACACCCGCGTCAACACCCTGCTGGTGTCGATGCAGGA
>JAVHPS010000405.1:0-5405 GCA_036170715.1 Rhodoferax sp.
ACGCTTTGATCTCGCGCGCGGCCTCGGCGCTGCGTCCGGCCAGGCTGCGCACCTCAGAGGCCACCACGGCAAAGCCCCGACCTTGCTCGCCAGCGCGGGCGGCTTCCACGGCGGCGTTGAGCGCCAGGATGTTGGTCTGGAACGCAATGCCGTCAATCACCTGGATGATGTCGGCAATTTTGCGTGAGCTCTGGTTGATGTCGTTCATGGTGGCTACCACTTCGCCCACCACCACGCCACCGCGTGCAGCCACTTCGGCGGCGCTGGCGGCGAGCTGGTTGGCCTGGCGCGCCGAGTCGGCCGACTGTTGCACCGTGCCGGTGAGCTGCGCCATGCTGGAGGCGGTGCTTTGCAGGTTGCTGGCGGTTTGCTCGGTGCGGTCGCTCAGGTCCTGGTTGCCGGCGGCAATTTCGGCGCTGGCGGTGCTGATGCTCTCGGCGGCCTGGCGCACTTGCTGCATGGCTTGCAGATAGCGGGTGCGCATGCCCTCGGTCTCGGCCACCAGAGCCCCAATTTCATCGCGTCGGTCAGAGTGCAGGGTGTGTGTCAAATCACCTTGCGCCACCGCCGTGATGGCTCCGGCGAGTTCGTCCAGCGGCTGGCTCACGGCGCGGCGGATCAGGGCATACAAGCCCACCCCCAGCAACACAGCGGTGGCCGCCAGCAAGGCCCCAATGATGCTCAGGTTGACCCAGAACTGGGCCATGGCCTCGGCTTCGCTGACCTCGGCCACCAGCCATTGCCGACTGTTGCCAACCTGATGCGTCAGTGCCCAGCGCTGGCCTGTGGAGGCATTCAGAAGCGGCCGGGCCGGGCTCACGTAGACACCTGGCTGCTTGACCAGCGCAGCCAAAAAGGGTTCGGCCTTGTTGTCCAGCTCCAGCACTTTTTTACCCGCCGCTGTGGGGTGGATGACCAACCGTGCCTCGGCGGGCTGGTCTGGCACGGTCATCATGTAGACCCCGCCGGTGGCAAAGAAGCGGGTATCACCAATCTGCTTTTCAAGCGCTGCCTGTTGCAGGCCAATGTCCTGGCCAATGAAGAAAATGCCCACCACCTCGCCGCTGGCATCTTTGATGGGGTCGTAATGGGTCATGTACGACTTGCCAAACAGTGTGGCCGGGCCGGTGTAGGGCTGCCCGGCCAGTATCAGCTTGTACGCAGGGTGGTTGCGGTCCAGCAGCGTGCCCATGGCGCGCTCGCCATTCTGTTTTTTCAGCGACGTGGTGACGCGCTCGAAATCGTCGCCTTTGCGCGCAAACACGGTGGCCACGCCGCCGGTGTCCTGCGCGAATTTGTCCACGGTGCTGAAGTCATTGTTGAGCGGCACACCAAAGCTGAGTACCTCGCCCGACTCTTTGTTAAAGCTCGGAGCCGGGTCAAATTCTTTACGAAACTTGACGTAGTTGGCGGCCGTCATTTGGCGGTTGGTGCGCTCAGTGGCATCGGCCACGCCCACAATGCCTTGCAGCCGCTCGTCCACCGACTTGACCATCAGGTCATGCACGCTGCGCCATTCGATCACGCCAATGGCCACGCCCACCAGCACCAGCACCAAGGTCAGTCCAGTCAGTGACAGCAGCGACAAGCGCCGCGCTACGGATTGATTTTTGGCTTTTTCCAACTTCATGTTTTTCTCCGGGTAGAACGCTGCAATGGTTTGGATTATGTGCCTGAAGATGCAGGCTAAAGGGCCACTTGACGCGCCTTGCGCCAGACCAAACCAGCACGGGTTGCGCCTGCCAGCGTACCCAGCCGGGGGCGGTATTCGCAGCCCACCCAGCCTTTGTAGCCCAAGGCATCAATCAGGTCAAACAGGTAGGGGTAGGCCAGCTCGCCGCCGTCGGGTTCCTGGCGTTCCGGCACGCTGGCAATCTGGATGTGGCCGACGCGCCCACCGGGCAGGTAGCGGCGCAGCTTGGTGCTGACATCACCCTCTTGCACCTGGCAGTGGTACAGGTCCATTTGCACCTGCAAATTGGAAGCTGCTACCGCCTCCAACAGCGTGTGCGCCTGGTCTTGCCGGTGCAAAAAATAACCGGGCATGTCACGCAGGTTGATCGGCTCCAGCAGCAGGGTCACGCCACATTGCTCCGCTTGGGCGCAGGCCCAGCGCAATTTACCGGCCACCTCGTCCAGCAGCGCTGCGTGCGCGGCTCCGGGGGGCATCACACCGGCCATGACGTGCACGCGCGGGCACTGCAGTGCCTGGGCGTAGTCCAGCGCCAGCATCAGCCCCTGCTCAAACTCGGCACGTCGGTTGGCCAGGCACAGCAGCCCGCGCGCACCGCCGTCCCATGCCACAGCCGCTGTAACCCGATCAGCGCCCGCCGGTGGTGCGTTGAACAGCACTTGCTGCAAGCCGTTGCCGCGCAGCCGTGCAGCCAGTTCGCGCTGGTCCCAGGCGTAGGGGAACAAATATTCCACCGCTTCAAAACCGTCTTGCGCGGCGGCTTCAAAGCGATCCAGAAACGGCAGCTCGGGGTACAAAAAACTCAGGTTGGCGGCAAAGCGGGGCATGGCAGGGGTTTCACTGCATCAGTCATGGAGTTCTGCCAAGTGGTTCTGAACCTGCGTCTCCAAGTGCCGGAATGATTGCAATTGGCGCAAGGGTGTCAGATCATCTATCAATTCGCTGACACGATGCCTGAATTGGTGGGGGTTGAAGCGACGCTTTCTGGAGGCGTTTAGCCCACTTGCGGTCTTGAGCGCTTCAAAAAGAATTTCTTTTGGATCTGGCAATGATTCAACATCCTTGGCAGCCGGCAAGCCGAGCGATTCGGACCCATTTGGATTTCCGACTGCAGCCCTGATGGGCCTCTCACTTAAAACAAGCCAAGCTTCGGTCATGCGTACAGGTATCACGCAGATCAAGGTTGTTTCCTGTGAGCCAGACCAGCTTGCTTCAATTTCTTGTTGTCTTACCGTGGGAGCAAGTCGTTCGGCATCCCGATGCACAAACAAAATATCACAAGGGTAAAGTTCCAGAGCACAAGCAATTCTTGCCCTCAGCCCACTCGCCACAGGTGGCAGGCCATCGGCACAGTTCACCTGATATGCCTTGTCGGTGTGCTCGCTAAAAAGTAACTCAATCAAAGGCACCAGTAGCTTGTCTGAGCTGCCATCCGTCACAAGTGTTGCAGTCACTCTTTTCATGATTTGGCTTGCTGAAAAAAGTCGGGGGTTGAGGGGCTCGGCGACGTTGCAGTGGGCGATTCAGTCATATGCCGGACAAGACATGCTTGGCCAACTGATCGAGATGAGTGCTTGTTGCCACTCAAGTAAGACAAAATTTCACCTCTTGTGATCAGTTCTGCTCCTTTGACACCAGAAGCAGTTTGACGCCAAGTGCCCGGGAGTGGTTTGAAATTGACGAAAGCTTTGCCTTTCATCTTCAGTGTTTCTGCAAACAACAACTCGTCGTCGCGCAATTCAGCGACAACCAAGGGTGAATGGGTATTGATGATCAACTGCCTGATGGATGGCATCGACGCGTCATCGGTATCTGCTCCAACCTCTTCCGATAAGCTACGCACCAGCGCAAGCATTTGCGGAATGCGGGATGGGTGGATGCCATTTTCGGGCTCTTCCATGCAAAGCAAACCGCCAAATTCAGGGTCTAATGCCAGAACAGCCAAGGCTAGAAAACGCAGCGTACCGTCTGAGAGTGAACTGGCTGTGTACGTTTCTTTGTCTTTCATGGTCAGAAGCAAGGTCTTGACTTGCCGCTTTTCATCAGCATCCACATCGACCGACACAATGTCCGACAACAGCTCGGACAATCGTAGTGATACCTCTGCATGATTGTCTAACCGCATCAACGCACCCGGCAAATGTTCCCCTGTTGAAGTGACATACGGGTCATCACCAAAATCGTCAGACCGCCGCAACGCGGAGGGTTCAAGTTGCAACAATCGCCACGACCTTAATTCACTGCGCGCGGCCAAAGCGGTGGGGTGTGAGGATGAATTTGCACCAGACACAATGGTTTGTGGGGATTTCCTGGCGGGAACCAAAAACGGAGGGCCGCCTTTTTTGGTTTGATCACCAAAAAGTCGGATGGCTGGCTGACTTGGATGGCCAGACATTTCCGTACTGATGAATGGGGTGCTCCTGCTGCCAGGCCCGAAAATATGCTGCTTGATCCACGCGGTTGACTGAGGAAATCCAAGACGTTTCTTCGCCTCGCTTGAATTGATAGCGCGCAGTTCTTCTCTTTCGATGTAGATCGGGTCGGAGGGGGATGCATCGACATGCGTTGCGCCAAGTCGAAGTTCTAACGTGTACTCAAGAAAAGTGGCGGTTGGCTTGGCTGCACGATCAAAATCATCTATGACATTGCTGGGGACAATCATTTCAGCGATGAACTCCATGGGCATAAAGTTGCCCTTGGCATCCTTGAAAAACAGACTGTGGAAGTCTGAAATTCGGCCATTCGTACCCCTTGCCTGACTTGCGGCTTTAATGATCGGCATCGATGCCAGATCGCCCAAAAACGTAATTGCATCAAACAGGTTTGACTTGCCCGCGCCATTAGGCCCGGCAATGCAGGTGAAGGGGCCGAATCGAACGTCCACATTGACCAAATTCTTGAACCCCTTGACCCGAAGCCTAGTGAGCATGTTGTTTCTCCATCATCAAGGCCGCATTTTGCACGTGAAGGCTCACACGCATGACACCACCGTAGCCAACGGCCAAGTGGCCGCCGCCGGTGGCGTGCACGCCGCGCACGGCATTCGGGAACTCTTCGAGGTGTCTAGCTTTGGCCATTTTGGAGGACGATCTGGATAAATTTTGTCAAGGCATGGTACCGCCAGGGCGCATCTGGAACGTGCGATGCGCGGCCAGAATTACAACCAATCCAGTGGTCGAATCCGTTTGTAGGAACGACAGGCGAGCAGGTACAAAAAACTCAGGTTGGCGGCAAAGCGGGGCATGGCAAGGGCGGCAAGGGGTGGACAGGGCGTAAAGTGTCGCACAGTGTGGGCCGCCTTGCCCCATTTTTTTATATAAGAAATAGCCTTCTAGCCCTTTATTAATAAGGTCTAGAAGCTATTTAAATAGTAGCAATTCAATTCCTTTGGAGTCACCATGATGCCGTCTTTGGATAGCCTTAACCAGCGTTTTGCCCTGGCGGGTGCACTGCAGTTTTCAGCGCCAACGGCAGGGCTGCCGGTGGCTGACATGGCAACCGAGCTGGGCTGTGCCCGCGTGGCGCTGCAAGGCGCGCAGGTGCTGGCCTGGCAGCCAGCAGGGCAGCAGCCGGTGTTGTGGTTGTCCAAAGCAGCGCTGTTTGCGCCCGGCCAAGCGGTGCGCGGTGGCGTGCCGGTGTGCTGGCCGTGGTTTGGCGCGCGTGACGGTTTGCCGGCACATGGGTTTGTGCGCACCCGGCCGTGGCAGGTGCG
>JAVHPS010000406.1:0-5396 GCA_036170715.1 Rhodoferax sp.
ACCACCTGGATCGTCATCTCGCACGCAGCCAAGAAAGTACCCAGGCTGAACACCACATTGAGGTCGCGGGCGTAAGCGCGGTGACCAAACAAGCCCAACACCATGCCACCCAGCAATGGAATCCCCAAAACAAATAACAGCGCGTGCATGCTTAATCTTCTTTCAGCGCTTCAAGGTTATGAATGTCCAGGTTGTCAAACTTTTCACGAATCTGGAACATGAACACACCCAGGATCAACACGCCCACCAGCACATCGAGCGCAATGCCAAACTCGACAATCATCGGCATGCCATTGGTCACGGTGGTGGCAGCAAAGATCAACCCGTTTTCCATCGACAAAAACCCGATGACCTGCGGCACTGCCTTGGATCGCGTGATCATCATCATGAACGATAAAAACACACAGGCCAATGCAATACCCAGCGAGCCGCCGGCGATCGAGTCCGACAACCTTGAGATCGGCAACGCCAGACTGAAAGAGAAGATCACCAAACCAATGCCGAACAACATGGTGGTGGGCACATTGAAGAGGGTTTCAACGTCCCAGCGTACATTGAGCTTGCGAATCACCCGGTGCAGCATCCAGGGAATGAAGATGACCTTGAGCACCATGGTCAACACCCCTGACACATACAAGTCAGGCTGGTGTGTGACATAGCCGAGCAGAAACGACGCGGCCACCAGCGCGGCACCCTGCACCATGAACAAATTGATCAGGGTCACAATGCGCCGCTGCGAGATCATGGCAAACGACAGCAACAAAATCAGGGTTGCAAACAGGTTGATCAGCTGCGGTGCAAATTTGATCATCCGACCCCCAGCAACACGTTGACCAACAACCCGATCACGGCAATCAAGAACGCCGTGCCCAAGAATTCGGGCACACGAAAAATACGCATTTTGGCGCTCAGGGTTTCAATCACTGCCAGCAAGAATCCGCCAATGGCCAGCTTGAAGACCAAGACCGGCAAGGCCAAAAACAGCGCCAGCGGTGAATTGGCCTCGGCCACGCCCCAAGGAAAAAACAGCGCCAGTCCAACACATGAATAGGCAAACAATTTCAGGCTGGCGGCCCATTCCAGCAGCGCCAGATGGCGGGCCGAGTATTCCAGAATCATCGACTCATGGATCATGGTCAGTTCAAGGTGGGTTTCAGGGTTATCCACCGGTACGCGGGCGTTTTCTGCCAGCGACACCATGGTGAACGCCACCCCCGCCAGCAACATACTGGGGTAGATCGCCAAGTCACGGTGGGCCAGGGTTTCCACAATCACGGTGAGTGAGGTTGACCGGGTGATCATGGAGGCGCAAAACAGCACCATCAGCAAGGCCGGTTCGGCTAAAAAACCCACCAGCATTTCACGCCGTGCACCCATGCTGCCAAACGCCGTGCCCACATCCATGGCTGCCAGTGAAATGAACACCCGCGCCAAGCCAAACAAGCCCACCAGGGCAATGGCATCGGCCGCTGGCGAGAGGGGCAGATCGGTGGAAATGGTCGGAATGATGGCGCTGGCCAGCAGCATGCAACTGAAGATCACGTACGGTGCGGTACGGTACAAGGGCGACGCATGCTCCGCCATGACCGAGTCTTTGTTGAACAATTTGTGCAACACGCGATACGGCTGCAGCAAACCCGGTGCAGCTTTGTTTTGCATGCGTGCACGCCATTGGTTCACCCAGCCGGTAAGCAGCGGGGCCAGCACCAGTGCCAGCACCATGGCCAACAGTTGTGAAAGAGCGCCAAAAAAACTCATCGTTTCACCACCAGCAAGACCACAATCAATGTGACAAAGCTGTACATCAGGTAGACGGCAATGCGGCCCTGCTGCAACATGCCAATGATTCTGGAAACACGCTCCACCAAGGTAGCAACCGGCAAATACAGCCAATACCACAAGGGGTCTTCCACTGTCACTTTGTAACTGGGTCGTTCATCAAACGCCGTGGGCAAATGGCGTTTCATGCGAAAGAATAGCTCAAAAATTTGCCGGATGGGTTGACCAAAACCCTCGGCCGTATCCTGCATGCGTGCGGTTTGCCAAGGGTAGCCACAGTCCCACGGCGGCACGCGGCGCATACGACCATGGTAGAGCTTGCGCACCAGAAAAAACGCCAGCGCAAAACTACCCAACACCCCCAGCAGAAAAATCGCCGGGGCATAGCTGGCCCGCTCGACATTCACCGGAATCAGCAACCAGCCGTTGTCGGCCACGGTATGCGCCAGACCGGCATGCACCAACGACTGGGTCACCGGGTCAATCAGTGCAATCACCTGGTTCGGGAACAAACCCAGCAGCAAGCACCCTGCCACCAACCACAACATGCCCAACCGTTCCCACGGACCGGCATCGTGCGCGTGAGACAAACTGGCCTCGCGCGGTTGACCCAGAAAAATCACACCGAAATACTTCACCATGGTGTAGCCCGACAAGGCGGCAATCAAGGCAATCAGTGCAGCCATCACCGGCACCAGCATGTCCAGGAAACCGTTGGGCAGTCCGGTGGTAAACAGAAAACTTTGCAGCAGCATCCATTCGGCCACAAAGCCACCAAACGGTGGCAAGCCAGCACACGCCAAAACGCCTACCAAGGTGGGCCAGGCCACCCAGGGCATGTAGCGCATCAGGCCGCCAAGTTTGCCCAGACTGCGCTCACCCGTTGCATGCATCACCGCGCCGGTGCTGCAAAACAGCAGGCTCTTGAAAAATGCATGAGCCAGCATGTGGTAGAGCGACGCGGTCAAGGCCAGGGCCGACAGCGCTTTCATGCCATAGCTTGAGAACAGCAACGAGAGCCCGAAACCAGCACACATCAAGCCAATGTTTTCAATGGAGGAATACGCCAGCAAGCGCTTCATCTCCACCTGCACGGTTGAAAACACCACGCCAAACAGGGCCGTGGCCAGCCCCACCGTCATCAGCAACACACCCCACCACCAGATGCGCGTTTGCAGCAAGTCAAACGACACCCGCAAGATACCGTACAACGCAATCTTCAGCATCACACCGCTCATCAATGCCGAGAACGGCGACGGGGCCGCCGGGTGCGCCTCGGGTAGCCACGCATGCAGCGGCAAGATGCCGGCCTTGGCACCAAAGCCAAACAACGCCAACACAAACGCCACCGAGCCCCAGAATGGGGTCAGGTGCTGGGCACGCATGTTGGCAAAGGTGTAGTCACCCGTATTGGCTTGCAACAAGCCAAAACACAGCAAGATGCCCAAGGCACCAATGTGCGCCACCAGCATGTACAAATAGCCCGCATGGCGGATTTCAGGAATGCGGTGGTTGGCCATGACCAAGAAGAAAGAGGAAAACGCCATGGTTTCCCACACCACCATGAACACATAGGCATCGTCCGCCATGACCACCATGGCAATACTGGCCAGAAACACGTGGTATTCCAGACAAATCAAGCCCGGCGGCGTACCTTCGCCTTGGCGAAAATAACCAGCAGCAAAGGACGAGACCCCGGCTGACACACCGCCAATCAGCAGCAAATAATAGGCCGACAAACTGTCCAGACGAAGGTGAAACGGGAGCTGCGGCAGACCCAGCGGCAGTACCGCCGTTTCAGTGCCACTGAACGCGGCGCTCAAGGCCACGGCCATCAGCAGCAAAGAAAAACAGGCTCCAAGGGGGAACAGCACGATGGCTACGAAACGAAAGCGCCGCAGCGCTACCACGCCCATGAAACCGATCAGCAACCACGCCAACACCACGACCAACACCCAGTCCAAATGGACCCAGGAAGTGAGGGTGGTAAGCGGATTCATCGATTCAAAAAGCTGAAGTTGTTTGCCGCGATATTACACCTACACGTCAGGCCTGCCCGGGCCTGCAGTCCTGAAAACAACGGCCCCAGCAGCAGGTCTAAAATAACGTCAAAAGGTAACTTCATGAACATTTTCTACCGCCCTCAATACCAATCCGATGCCACCCTGTTCATTGACCAGCTCAAGGCCCAAACCCCGGGCATGGAAGCACGTCAACGCGAAGGTTTGGCGTTGCTGTGGAACAAGTCGGTGGATCGCAGCGCTGCACAAGGCTTCAAAGACGCACGGGTGGCACAACAAGCCTACGTCTACCAGTCCTCCGGAAAATAATAAGAATATAGCCTGCAGCCCTTTATTTACAAGGGTATGTAGCTACTTTTAATATAGCAATCAAGTCGATTGATGGTTGATTCTGCAACCGCCGTCATGGGCAGCAACATGGCGCTGAGCAACATGCCCGACGTGATCGACCAGGTGGCAGTGGCTCGTTTATACGGTGAACCGCTGTTTGCCCTGCCCCAAGACCTCTACATTCCACCCGATGCGCTGGAAGTTTTTCTGGAGGCTTTTGAAGGGCCACTGGATTTGTTGCTGTATTTGATTCGCAAACAAAACTTCAATATTCTGGACATTCCCATGGCCGGGCTGACGCGCCAGTACCTCAGCTACGTTGAAGAAATCCGCCACCACAACCTGGAGCTGGCCGCCGAATATTTGCTGATGGCCGCGATGCTGATCGAGATCAAATCACGCATGTTGCTGCCGCCCAAGCCGGTGGCCGATGGCCAGGAAGCAGACGACCCGCGTGCCGAGTTGGTGCGCCGTCTGCTGGAATACGAGCAAATGAAACTGGCGGCTGCGCGCCTGAACCAGCTGCCGCAACTGGGTCGCGATTTTTTGCGGGCCCAGGTGTATGTCGAGCAGTCGCTGCAGCCCCGTTTTCCGGATGTGAACATCGCAGAATTGCAAGCCGCCTGGAGCAGCATTCTCAAACGTGCCAGTTTGGTTCAGCGCCACAAAATCAGCCGTGAAGAACTTTCGGTACGCGAGCACATGAGTCTGGTGCTCAAAGCCTTGCAAGGACAGCGTTTTGTTGAATTCGAGCGCCTGTTTCAACCCGAAAAAGGTGCGCCCGTGCTGGTGGTTACCTTCATTGCACTGCTGGAACTCGCCAAAGAAACCCTGATTGAAATCACCCAGGCCGAAGCCTTTGCACCGATCTATGTGCGCCTGGCCTACACCCCTTCCTGAACCCATTGCCGGAGTTGACATGCCCACACGTCTCACTACAACCGCCACCGCTCCCCTGCACTTTGATGTCCTGATCGTGGGCAGTGGCCTGGCGGGCTTAAGCTCGGCGCTGCTGCTACCGGCCGACAAAAAAATCGCCATCATCACCAAACGCGCCGTCATGGAAGGCTCCAGCGGCTGGGCCCAAGGCGGCATGGCTGCCGTTTGGAACAAGGACGACACCTTTGATGCACACATCAAAGACACCCACATTGCCGGAGCCGGCTTGTGTGACCCCGAGGCCACGCGCTTTGTGGTGGAAAACGCGCCCAAAGGCATTGCCTGGCTGCAAACCATGGGCGTGCCGTTTTCCAAGGAAGACGGCGA
>JAVHPS010000407.1:0-1158 GCA_036170715.1 Rhodoferax sp.
CTGCGCCGCCCCGGCAGCAGCACCGAAACTGAATCCATCACCACGTCGTTGGTGCTGATGGGTATTTCGCCCTTTTTCAGACATTTTGGTTCTCAACGCACGGTAGAAGACTGGCTGGCGGATCAACCCGAGGCCATGCAGGGGCTGCAAAACCTGCTGATCCGGGCAGAACGTGCAGGGCAATTTGCGCTGGGGTTCGCGGTGCACCGCGCTGATACCGATGCCACCATCATTCACCAGGCTGCTTTTTTGAACGATTTTGCAGAAATCCTGCTGTGGCTGCATGCCCCAACCCTGATGCTCAAAATTCAGCAGGCGCAAGCTGCCGACTCAACGCTGCGCTCCAGCACCATCCAGCACGAGGTGCTGGGCGTTGAAATCAGCGACCTGCGCCAGGCCTTGATGAATTTGTGGCACTTGCCTGAACTGCTCATCAACATCAGCGATGAACGCCACGCCGAGCGCTCCAATGTGCAATGCGTGGTGCTGGCCGTGCGCCTGGCCCGACATTCAGCCCATGGCTGGGACAACGCCGCCTTGCCCGATGATTTTGAAGACATTGCCAGGTTGCTCAACGCTGCCCCGCGCATCATCCCGGCCTTCTTGAAGAAAATTGACCATCCGATCCTGGAAGCCGCCATGCTGGGTTGCAGTATGCCCACGCCCTGACCGTCCCCGGTGTGGCCCCATGCTAGGCCGGTGATTGAACTTTTCAATTAGCACTCACTCATATAGAGTGCTAATATTCAACCATTGAGCACAAAAGGAGTTTGGCATGACTGCACACACTGGCGTTTCTGGTACCGCCCTGACCATGGTCAACCCGTGGTCTATGGTGCCTGCACTGGGCCACTTGCAGGCTTACATTTCTGCCGTTAACCGCATGCCAATGCTGACGCTCGAGGAAGAGCAAGAAGCAGCTCGCAAGCTGCGCCACGACAATGATCTCGAAGCCGCCGGCAAGCTGGTGCTGTCGCACCTGCGGCTGGTGGTATCGGTGTCACGTCAATACCTGGGCTATGGCTTACCACACAGCGACCTGATTCAAGAGGGCAATGTGGGGCTAATGAAGGCCGTCAAGCGCTTTGACCCCGACCAGGGCGTGCGTCTGGTGAGCTACGCGCTGCACTGGATCAAGGCCGAGATTCACGAGTACAT
>JAVHPS010000408.1:0-5374 GCA_036170715.1 Rhodoferax sp.
TTGCCGTGGTAGAGCTTGCGCACCTTGCGCGCCGTGCCTTTGACGACGATGTTGCCCAGTGTCACCTGGCCGTCGCCGCCTATCGCTACCTGGACACCGGCAGGGGTGTTGCGACGCACGCTGATGATGGTGGTGCCGTGAAATTGTTCCATGTGACTTTCAGTGGGCGCGGGTCAGCACCCGGGCATGTTCATTGATGCCAATCAAATTAAAAAAGGCGGCTACCAGACGGGGCACATCATGAAACTCCACCTGGCGACCCGCCGTGGTCAGGTTGGCGACCCAGTTCAGCAGGCCACCTGCGGCCGAGAAGTCGACCCGAATCAACTGTGCGCACGAAATCACCAGGGTGTCCTCGGATGCACCGACGGATTGCCACTGGGTCACCAAGGTGGTGACATCGCCCAGGACTTCACGCGACAGGGCCAGGGTTGGGCTGGGGGCATTGAACACACCAGGGGTGTCGTGTGTCGCTGCCTGCTCCCGGCGTGGTGCAGCGGCGTTAACCTGCTTGCACACGGTCACTGACCAAGGTGGCGGGGACAGCTCAAAGGTGACACAAAAATCCAGCGCGGCCATTTCGTAGTTATCTTGCAAATCCAGCAAACGCAACGCATCAAAGCGCAACTGCCACAACTCATGGGAAATGGTTTTGTCGCCACTGGGGGTGATGTGCTGCAACACCCGGTTCAGCGCCTCTTGGCCTTCAAAGCACAACAGCAGCGGGGTTTTACACCATTGGGCAAAAAGCGTCGCCAAACCTCTGGCGGCGGAAGTTGAAATGGTTTTTAGTTGACTCCAATCGAGCACATAAGTGACAGCCGACGAACGCACCAGGTGTCGCAACTCAAGCAGGCAGGCATCATCAAGGCCAGCTTGGCATGCCCATCGCAGCGGTTCGGTCATGGCGGCTGGGTCTGATACCGTGGTCAATAGGCCCGTTGCAGAATTGGCCTGAGACACCGGCCAGGCTGGGGGCGAACTGCCAAATCGCTGTGCATATTCGAGCGCCATTCTTTCAAAATTGGTTTGCTGGCCAATGCAGCGGTACAAGTCGAGCAAGGCTGCGGCCCAATGGATCGCTTTTTCTGGGGCTACATCTGGCTGTTGCAGGGCTTCCTGCAGCGCGACTTCGGCCCCTGCATCATCGCCATTGGCATACCGAATGGCGGCTTCTTCCAGCTCTGGATCAGACAAGTTTTGCCCCATGTCCAGTGACACCATCTTGGAGGGGGAGAAGGCACTGTGTGCCGTAGCAGAATAATCGCTGGATGCGCTCAGTTGGCCCAAACCCGGCACGGTTGGCTGAAACTCCGGGTGGTTGGTGGTGGTGGGCAGTTGTGACGCTTGCGCGATGCTGGAATTCAGGCTTGATGGCAAGGTGGCTTGGAAGGTAGTTGGCGCTTCGGCGGGTTGCTGTTTAACCTCAGGCCCATGGGCCCGCGTTTCGGCGCTATGCGCGCTGCCTTTCCACCATTGACGCGACATTTGCGCTTCAATTTCATCAATTTTTTTCAGGGTTGAGCTTCTGCCGCCCGATTCGGTGTCGCCGTAACCGGTGGAGGTTCTGAAAACCGAGACACCTTGAGCCAGTCCAGTTTTTGCAACCGGAGAGGATTGGCGCAATTTGCGCAGCTGGTGAAACTCGCGTTTGCGAATGCTGTCGTCGCGTCGCTTGCCTTCAATGACGAGTTTGAGTGACTCCTTGCCAAAGTCACTCGCCTGGATGCTTTCCGGGTCGTTCAGCTCAGTCCAATTTTTGGTCGGATTGAGCACAAACCGAGCCATCTTGGACAACAAGCCGGGGCTATTGTCCTGTGTCGCCATAGCGATCTGCTTCGGAAAAAGCGCCAACCAAGCGTTTCATCAGTCCCCGAACATCTTTTGTTTGAGTTCACGGCGCTGCTGGGCTTCCAGCGACAGGGTGGCGGTGGGGCGCGCCAGCAAACGGCCCACGCCAATCGGTTCACCGGTCTCGTCGCAGAAGCCGTAATCACCCGCATCAATGCGGTTGATGGACTGTTCGATTTTTTTCAGCAGTTTGCGTTCGCGGTCGCGGGTGCGCAGTTCAAGTGCGTGTTCTTCCTCAATGGTGGCCCGGTCGGCGGGGTCGGGCACCACCACTGTGTCTTCGCGTAAATGCTCGGTGGTTTCCCCCGCGTTGCTCAAGATGTCGTTTTTCAAGGCGACCAGTTTCAGCCGGAAAAAAGCCATCTGGGTGTCGTTCATGTAGTCGTTGTCAGACATGGCAATGACTTCTTCGTCGGTCAATTGGTCGACCGCTTTGGATTTCCAGTTGTTGGCCAACTTCGGGTCGCGCTTGGTGGCCGAAGCCAAAGGCGGCACGATCGGGTGGATGGCTGCCATTTGGGTAAAGCTGGATTTGGCTGCGGTGGAGGCCACGGTTTGTGCCATGGAGGGTACGGTCAGCTGAACCAGACGTGAAGAAGGCCGCCCTGTGCGCACGGGCACACCGGACGGGGTCATTTGAAATTCAGGTGTGGCAGGCTTGGCTGCGGGCTTGGACGGTGCAGCTGGTTTGGGTGCGACAGGGGTATGAATAGACACTGGTTCTGACTTCTTTGTGGGAGGAGATGCAACCGGCTTGGTGGCCTTGACGGGCGCTGCCTTTGCCACTTTGGTTGCGGCTGCCGGTTGGACTGACTTGGCTGTTGCTGCTGCTGAAGCCTTGACCGTTTTGACGGTTTTCGAGCCTGTGGCGAGAACCTTCGTCACGACTTTGGTGGCCATCTTTTTGACCGGTGTTTTAGTCGTCAAGGGGTGCGCCAAAGCCTTGGGGGCCACTTTGGTTTTGACTGCTGGTTGGGCAGCTTTGACTGATTTCACAGCCATAGCGCCCTTCTTTACAGTCGCTTTGTGTTTGACGGCTTGCGCTTTCACGGGTGACCTCCTGGCAGGGTGTTCCTGAACGGGTTGTGCGCAGAACGCACGACCCTCTGGTTTGACTTGACTCGCTTTAGCCGATTTGACGGCATCAGGCATGGCAGCTTGTTCGGCGCGCGAGTGTACAGGCTTGGCCGCCGGAAACCCCATCAGTTGCAAAAGCGAGACAAGCATGGTCATACCAGGCTTTGCTCCATGCCTTGCAAGAAGATGTCTTTGGGCAGGTCAATACCAATGAAGACCATTTTGCTGCAAGGTTTTTCGTCCGGCCCCCAGGCCGGGCCCAGGTCGCTGCCCATCAACTGGTGCACACCCTGGAAGATGACCTTGCGGTCGGTGCCTTGCATATAAAGAACACCTTTGTAGCGCAACATGCGTGGGCCATAAATATTGACCACTGCACCCAGAAAATCTTCCAGCTTGGCCGGATCAAAGGCACGATCCGAGCGGAACACAAAGCTTTTCACATCGTCATCGTGGTGATGGTGGTGCGCATGACCGTGGTGGTGGCAGGTCTCGCCCGGTGCGTGCTCATGCTCGCAGTGTTCATGTTCATGTTCATGTTCACCATGTTCGTGACCGTGCGCTTCTTCTTTCAGAAAATCAGGGTCAATGTCGAGCTTGGTATTAAGGTTGAAGCCATGCAGGTCAAACACTTCGCTGATGCTCACTTCACCAAAATGCACTGCTTTTTGCGGGGCACGCGGGTTCATGTGCTTCAGGCGCTGCATTAGATCAGCGGCTTCATCAGCCGACACCAGATCGGTCTTGCTGATGAAAATCTGGTCGGCAAAACCCACTTGGCGGCGCGCTTCCTGGCGTGTGTCGAGCTGCTGGTTGGCGTGTTTGGCATCCACCAGCGTCAATATCGAGTCGAGCAAATAACTCTCGGCGATCTCATCGTCCATAAAAAACGTCTGCGCCACCGGGCCGGGGTCGGCCACACCGGTGGTCTCGATCACCACGCGGTCAAAGTCCAGCAGTCCCTTGCGTTTTTTCGCCGCCAGCAGTTGCAGTGCTTCGCGCAGGTCTTCGCGGATGGTGCAGCAAATGCAGCCATTGCTCATCTGGATGATCTGCTCTTTGGAGTCGGTCACCAGAATGTCGTTGTCAATGTTTTCCTCGCCAAACTCGTTCTCGATGACGGCGATTTTTTGGCCATGCGCTTCGGACAGCACACGTTTCAAGAGCGTGGTTTTGCCGGATCCGAGAAAGCCGGTGAGGATGGTGGCTGGAATAAGGCTCATAGCGGGACTGATTTGGAAGGGTGCGAGTGTAACGACCCCAAGCTTAAGGTTTATTGACGCATCACCACCAAGCCCTTGAGGTATTCCCCTTCAGGGAACGTCAGGGTCATGGGGTGGTCGGGCGCGCCGCCCATGCGGTCATGGATGTACCCGTTGATGCCTGCGTCGCATCCGGCTGAGGCGACAATTTTGTGAAACAGGTCGGCGCTGATGCCCCCCGAGCAGCTATAGGTGAACAACACGCCACCCGGCTCAAGGAGCTTGAAGGCCAGCCGGTTGATGTCTTTGTAGGCACGGGCGGCGCGCTCGGCATGGGCCACGGTGGGGGCAAATTTGGGCGGGTCGAGCACGATGGCATCAAAGTGCTGACCCTGTTCAATAAATTGGCGCAACGAGGCGTTCACGTCGGCATCCATGAACGTAGCACGGTCGGGGGCAAAGCCGTTGAGCGCCACATTGGCGGCCGCTTGTGCCAGTGCCGGACCGGAAGAATCAATCGAGGTGACGTGGGCCGCGCCGCCCTTGAGCGCCGCCACGGTGAAGCCCCCGGTGTAGCAGTAGCAATTGAGCACGCGCTGCAATTGCAGGCGTTGGGTGTAGTTGCAAAAGCGTTGACGGCTGTCGCGCTGGTCCAGGTAAAAACCGGTTTTGTGACCTTCGGCAATGTTCACCGCCAGCTGCCAGCTGTGCTCTTGCAACACCAGTTCCACATCGCCCTGGCCGCGCAGCCAGCCTTTGGCCTCGGGCAAGCCTTCCAGCGTGCGGCTGCTGGCATCGCTGCGCTCGTAGAGTTTGCTCAGGCCGGTGGCGGCCAAGAGTGCATCGGCCAGCACGTCTTTCCAGCGTTCAACTCCGGCACTGGTGAACTGTGCCACCAGCGTGTCGCCGTAGCGGTCAACAATCAGCCCGGGCAGGCCGTCAGACTCGCCATGCACCAGACGCAGGCCGTTGCTATTTATATCAAACCGGTCTCTAGCCCTTATGGATGCTTGGCATGCAGCTATAAAAAAAGATGCATCAATGCGCTGGGTTTCATCAAAGCTCCAAACCCGGGCGCGAATTTTGGAGGACGGGCTGAACGCGGCCCAAGCCAGAAATTGCCCCTCAGACGATTCCACGCGCACGGTCTCACCGGCATCGGCGCTGCCTTTGGCAATGGCCGACTCAAAAATCCAGGGGTGGCGGCGCAACAGGGAGCGCTCTTTGCCAGGGCGTAGGCGGAT
>JAVHPS010000409.1:0-1154 GCA_036170715.1 Rhodoferax sp.
CGCCGGCGCGGGCCAGCGTTTCGCCAATCTGGCGCGGCAGCGTGGCCACCAGGTCACTGCCCGACAAAATCGCCGACAAGCCCAGAAACCCCGGCAGCTCCAGCCGGATGGGGCGCGTGATGCCCAGTGCGGCCACCGTGCTGTCAAGCAACTGGTAGCTGGTGCCGGGCGTGATGCCAATGTGCGCCTCGGCCTGGTACACGGCCAGGTTCCAGTGTCCAGGCTGCGCACTGGTGATGCGCGGGTGGCGTGGGTTGACCAGGCAAATCCAGTCCTGCGGGTACAGCGTTTGCTGGTAAAAGCCCGCGTCCAGCCACGGTAAAAAGCCCAGCGCCAGGTCGGCCTGGCCATTTTGCAGGGCCTGCGCCAGGTTGCTGTCGATGCGGCTGGCCGCTAGCGTCACGCCGGGGGCCAGCGCACGCACATGGGCCAACAAATCGGGCAGCAGGGTGATGTGGCTGGCATCGGTCATGCAGATGCAAAAGCGCCGCTGCGCCGTGGCCGGGTCAAACGGCGTGGGCGCTTGCGACACGCGGCGCAGGCCGGCCAGCACATCGCGCACGTCCAGCATCAGCGCTTCGGTGCGCGGTGTCGGCACCATGCCATCGGCCGTGCGCACAAACAAGGGGTCGGCCAACTGCTGGCGCAGTTTGCCCAGCCAGATGCTCACCGTGGGCTGGCTTTGCCCCAGCAACTCGGCCGCGCCGGTGACGCTGCGCGTGCGGTAAAGCAGCTCCAGCAAACGCAGCAGTTTGGGGTCGATCAGGGCCGCTTCAGGCACGGGGAGCTGGGTCATGGCGGTGTTTTATAAAAAATCTCAATGCAGTGTATTGCAAGCATTGCATTTACAACATAGTTGGTGCTGCCTACCATCCGCTCCCACCCACACCGGGTGAACCACAAGGAGCGTGATTTGAAAATTGGCGTACTGGGCGCGGGAGCGCTGGGCTGTGCGTTGGGCGGCGTGTTGACCCAAGCCGGGCACGAGGTCTGGCTGGTGAACCACAACGCCGCGCACGTGCAGGCCCTGCGCACGCACGGGCTGGTGATGCGGGTCGATGGCATCGACCACTCGGTGCCGGTGCGCGCGGCCACCACATGCGCCGAGGTGGCCGCAGCCAGCGGTGTGATGGACTTGCTCATCGTGCTGGTCA
>JAVHPS010000410.1:0-1153 GCA_036170715.1 Rhodoferax sp.
TCGGGCCAGCCGTACAGAATCGGTTCGTACTGGCGCTGGTAGTCTGAGCGCCCCATGGTGAAGGTGTTCTTGGCCCAGATGATGAAGGTCGACCACTTGCCACCGGCGGCGCGAAATGCTGCTTGCAGCACATCAAGTTCACTCGACGACATCGCCACGTAGACCGCGCCTGTGCAGTTGGCCATGATGGGTGTCAGTGCTGCCAGCAGGAAGTCGTAAAACCCGTCGCCCAGGTTGTCGTTGAGGATGGCGCGGTCTTTACCGCGCATCTTGTCCTTGGCGCTATTGGCATAGTTGACGTTGTACGGCGGGTCGGTGACCGTCATGTCCACCGTCTTGCCTTGCAGCAGCACCTCATAACTCTTGGCATCGGTGGCATCGCCACACAGCACACGGTGGCCACCAAGCAGCCACACGTCGCCAGGGCGCGAGATAACTGCATCTTGCGACTCGGGTACCTCATCGTCACCGGTTTGGCCCGTGTCGCCTTCGTCGCCCTCGAAAAGGTCGGCCAGTGCATCGGCATCAAAGCCGGTGAGCGACAAATCGAAATCGTCATCGCGCAGCGCATCGAGTTCCACCCGTAGCATCGCATCGTCCCAGCCTGCGTTTTCAGCAATGCGGTTGTCAGCGATGATCAGGGCGCGGCGCTGGGTGGGTGTCAGATGGTCGAGCACGACCACCGGCACAACTTCCAGCCCGAGCTTTTGCGCTGCGGTCAGCCGACCGTGCCCGGCCACGATGATGCCGTCGCTGCCAGCCAAGATCGGATTCGTAAAGCCGAACTCCACGATGGACGCAGCAATCTGAGCAACCTGTTCATCAGAATGGGTGCGGGCATTTCTGGCGTAGGGCAGCAGTTTGCCGGTTGGCCACAGTTCGATTTTGTTGGCCAGCCAGGATGCACTCATGGATTTACCTCTGCGGATTCAATTGATTGGGTTGCTGACGCGTGTCGCTCTGCGGCGACCGACTTGAAGCTCTGGCCGGTCGCTGCGAGCGTCACCGGCACATCGGGAAAGTTTTGCTGGAAGCGAATGACGGCCACGTCCACGTACTGCGGCGCGATCTCCACCAGTCGGCACTGGCGACCACTGCGCTGCGCGGCCAGCATGGTTGTGCCGCTGCCGCAAAAGGGTTCGAACACAATGTC
>JAVHPS010000411.1:0-5368 GCA_036170715.1 Rhodoferax sp.
GCGCCGTCCCAGTCTTTGCGCGGCTCGTGCGGGTACACGGTGGCGGTGTCGACCAACTTGCCGGTGGCATCGACCACCGCCACTTTCACACCGGTGCGAATGCCGGGATCCAGCCCCAACACCACACGGGGCCCGGCGGGGGCGGCCAGCAACAGGTCACGCAGGTTGTCGGCAAACACCTTGATGGCCACCTTCTCTGCGCCTTCGCGCAAGCGGGCAAACAGGTCGCGTTCGGTGGACAGGCTGAGCTTGACGCGCCAAGTCCAGGCCACGCATTTGCGGATCAAGTCGTCGGCAGCACGACCTTGGTGGCTCCAGCCCAGCTTCAGGGCAATACGGCCTTCAGCCAGCGAGACTGCGGGCATTGCTCTTACTTTAATAGCAAATTGTTCTTTATCTACGAGGGCTATAGGCTTTTTTAATGCATAAGTTCCTGCGGCAGCCTCGGGCGGCTCGGGCAACACCAGTTTGACATCCAGCACCTCCAGGCTGCGGCCGCGAAACACCGCCAGCGCCCGGTGCGAGGGCACGCGGCTGATGGGCTCATCGTAGTCAAAGTAGTCGCGAAACTTGGCCACCTCGGGGTCGTTTTCGTTTTTGCCGTCTGCCAGTTTGCTTTGCAGCAGACCCTGCGCCCAGAGCCATTCGCGCAAGTCCTGCACCAGCGCCGGGGTTTCGGCCCAGCGCTCGCTCAGCAGGTCACGCACGCCGTCGAGCACCGCTGCCACGGTAGAAAAGTCAGGCTTTTTGTCTTCACCCGCAGCGGCTTCGGTGAAAGGTATCAGGTAGCTTTGGGCGGCATCAGCCGGCACCAGCCCGGGGTTGGCAAACAGCGCGTCGGCCAACGGCTCCAGCCCGGCCTCACGCGCCAGTTGGCCCTTGGTGCGGCGTTTGAGCTTGAACGGCAGGTACAGGTCTTCCAGCTCTTGCTTGGTGCTGCAGGCGTGCAGCGCGGCCAACAGTGCGGGCGTGAGCTTGCCCTGCTCATCAATGGCTTTGGTCACCGTTGCCAGACGGTCGCGCAGCTCACGCAGGTAACTCAGGCGCGCTTCCAGTTCGCGCAGTTGAATATCGTCCAGGCCACCGGTAACCTCTTTGCGGTAGCGGGCAATAAAGGGCACGGTGGCTCCGCCGTCAAGCAGCTCTACCGCCGCTTGCACTTGGCTGTCTTTGACGCGGATTTCGTGCGCGATTTGACTGATAATTTTTTGCATAACCCTCTGATCGACCTCTGACGCGATGCGCCTCAAAACAAACAAGGGCGCGAGTGTGCCACAGGCACGGGCCGGGTCTGCCTGGTCACAACTGCTTACGCCTCTTACCTCATTGTGCCTCGACAAACCCCGGTTAAGCCCGCAAAATCAGCCGAATCCGAAGGCTGGTCAAGCGCACGTTGCGCACCCATCAGGAAGAAAGGCCCGGTTATGACAAACCTCACCGCAGAAGACATCCGTAGCCGCCTGCTGGTGGCCAAACTGCCCAGCCCACCCCAAACACTGATCCAGTTAATGCGACTGTGCCAGGCTGACGACGCTGGCCTCAAGGAACTGGCCGACTTGATCACGCTGGACCCGGCGTTGTCGGCCAAAGTACTGGCCGTAGCGCACAGCGCCGCTTACCACCAGGCTGAAGCCAGCCCGCTGTCGCTGCTGCAGGCCTGCAGCCGACTCGGTACTGAGTTCATCAAAGTGCTGGCACTGGCCGAGATGGTGACGCAAACTTTCAACGCCTTCACACCGGGCGGCAACCTGGATCTGCGCTCGTTTTGGAAACATAGCCTGACGGTGGCCTGCCTTGCCAAAGATCTGGCCACCCAGCTGGATGCGGCCGTGGCCGAAGAAGCCTACCTGGCGGGTTTGCTGCACGACATTGGTCGCCTGGCGCTGCTGGTGGCGGTGCCGCTGCCATCACAGGCCTTGTTTGTCGACCCGGACGATGAAGCCCTGTGCCCCAAAGAACAGCACCGCATGGGCATGTCCCACACCGAGGCCGGGGCCTGGCTGCTGCGCCGCTGGCATCTGAGCGATGCGTTGGCAGAAAGCGTACTGCGCCACCATGAAGCCGCCCCCGACCCCACCGGCACGCATGCACTGACGCGCCTGCTTCACCTGGCGCACCGTTTGGCGCTATGGCCTTCGGATCAACCTGATGCCATGGCCCATTTTGTCTGTGACCAGGCGCTGTCTGCCAACGACTTGCTGGCCGTGCTGAAGCGTGCCCAACAGCAAGTGGAGTACCTGGCGCGTGACCTGGGTCTGGATATTTCCAGCACTGCACTGCAGGCCCCGGCTGCAGCCCATGCGCCGCCCGATGTGCCTACCTTGCCCACCGCAGACCCGTTGCAGGCGCAAATGGCTCAAACGGTGTTTGACCGCAGCGTGCTCAATGAAATGGCCATGAACCTGATTGGCCGCAGCAGCAACGAGTCGGCCTTGCGCCATGTACGCCAGTACGCCAGCGCCCTGCTGCAACTTGAAAATTCGGTCGTCATGCTGTTGCACAGCAACCAGCAGCAACTGCGCCCGGTGTCGATGCATCCGCGCCACCAGGGAGCCAGCAAATTGGCTTACGACCTGGCCAAAGATGCCGTGTTTGCCAGGTGTGTGTCCAGTTGCAAAGTGGTGTTTGCCGGGCGCACCAGCCGCTGCGCGATTGCACTGCTCAATGTGCTCGATGCCGACGAACTGGTGCTGATACCCCTGATTTCCGCACGCCACTGCATGGGCGTGGTGGCGGCTGCCGTGCCAACCGAACTGGCGGCCCACACCCATGGTCAAGTGCCGTTGTTGCAGGCTTTTGGCACGTATGCGGGGCTGGCGCTTGCCAGACGACGCCAAGCCACCATGAGCGCCCCCACCCTGACGGCGATCTCGTTGCAAGAGCAACAAATGGGCTTGATGAAAATTGCCCGGGAACTGGGCAAACAGGCTGACCCGATGGGTTCGGTGGACATTTGCCTGGCGGTCAGTGAAGTGGTGCAACGGCTGCAAGTGAACCGTTTGCTACCGGGCAACTTGCGCATTCATTGCCAACTGGCAGACCGGGCCAGTTTTGTGCGCGGCTCCATGGGCATGATCCAGTTGGTGACCCTGCTACTGATCAGCAACGCGTTTGAGCGCATGACTCGGGAGTGCGACATTGTGATCAGTGCCGGTGGGCTGGCATACCGCAACGGCCAAACCTTCACCACCTTGACCCTGTCCGATGCCAGCCCCAGCACCTCGCAGGCCATTCAGACCCAGCTGTCGGCGCATGTCACCATCAGCACCGCCAGCGATGCCCGTACCCCGGGGCTGGCCGATGTCAATCAGATGGTTGAAAGCATGGCTGGGCATCTGAGCTTCAAGGCCGGGCCGTCGGGCACGCGCTTTGACATTTTGCTACCCTGCGCCAAACACCTGCAACTGGTGGCCTGAAGTTCAGCGCAACGCCGCCCGCAGCGATTCGCCAATCTGGGGTTTACTGGCAAACGGGTCGCTGGGGTTGCGCAGCTGCACCACGTCTTCCAGCCGGGTCTGCACACCAGACAGCATGTGCGGGTGGCTCAAAATATAAAACTGCCCTGCCGCCACGGCATCAAACACCTTTTGCGCCACTTCAGCCGCACTGACCTTGCCTGAACCCACCGCCTTGTCGCTCATGGCCTGGCTGATGAGTTGGCTGGGCGTGGGCTTGGCTGCCATGCTGATGCCGGGCTGGTTGAGCGGGCGGTTGCGGTGGCTCTGGCTGATGCCGGTGGGCACAAAATACGGGCACAGCACTGACGCACCAACCTGGCTGGTGACCAGCGACAAGTCCTGGTACAGCGTTTCGCTCAAAGACACCACCGCATGTTTGCTGGCGTTGTAAACCCCCATGTTGGGCGCGTTCAACAGCCCGGCCATGCTGGCGGTGTTGACAATGTGCCCCCGGTAAGCGGGGTCGGCTTTGGCTGCGGCCAGCATCATCGGGGTGAACACGCGCACGCCGTGCGCCACGCCCATCAGGTTCACGCCCAGCACCCAGGCCCAGTCGGCTGCGGTGTTCTCCCAGATCAGGCCCCCACTGGCCACGCCGGCGTTGTTGAACACCAGATGCGGTGCGCCAAAACGCGCTTGGGTGGCTGTGCCCAAGGCTTCCACCTGGTCAGCCTGGGATACGTCCACTTTCATGGCCAGCACCTGCGCCCCAGCGGCTTGTACCTCTGCGGCGGCGGCATCCAGCGCGTCTTGCTGCACGTCAGCCAGCACCAGGTTCATGCCCAGCCGGGCCCCAATGCGCGCCATCTCCAGACCAAAGCCGGAACCAGCCCCGGTCAACACAGCGGTTTTTTGCTTGAAATCAGTGATCATTTTTTTCCTTTGTAGCGATCCGTTTTCACACCGCCCGCAGCATTTCCAGGTGTGGGATGCCGTCTTCCAGGTAGGTTTTGCCCACATCCACAAACCCATGTTGGCCGTAAAACGCCGCCAGTTGCATCTGAGCACCAATGCGAATGGCCTGCGGCCCCCACACCTGGTTAATGGCGGCAATGGCCTGGTCAATCAGCGCGTGGCCCAGGCCGGTGCCCCGCGCCGCTTGGCGCGTCAACACGCGGCCAAAGCTGGCTTCAGGGAACTTGACTCCGGCCGCAAAGCAACGCGCATAGGCTTGCAGTTCACCGTGCTGCACCCCCAGCAGGTGCATGGCCTGGCGGTCCGCACCGTCCATGTCCTGAAACACACACTGCTGCTCCACCACAAACACCTCGCTGCGCAGGCGCAGCACTTCGTAGAGCTCGCCCACGCGCAGGTCATCAAACGCCATCAGCCGCCACACCGGTACGTCAGCCCGAGCACTTGCTGCACCAGCGCGCCCACCAATTGACCACAGTTTGAATGTCATGTTGCCACCTCCGCCTTGAGCATATAGCCAACACGCGGAAAGTGCACCTGCACCACACCGGCGCGCGGGTCTTCGCGGCGCAGCGTGTAGCGGGTGCGTGTGGCGGCCACCAGTACACCGGCGGTGGGCTCGCTGCCAAAACTCTCGGCGGCTACCGTGACCCGGCTGCCCAGGGCGATGCCGTGGTCGTCCTGAAAATAGTCATCATTCTGGCTTGTAGCCCTTGTAGATGCTTTGCAAGCAGCTATTGATTCAGTAGCAGACAGTTTGCTCATCTGGCCGTGACCCAAGGCCGCAATGCGATCCATCCAAGCCAGCACACCGGGTGTGGCCACAAAAATGGAGGCCAGTCCCGGCGTGCGGGTACGGGTGAACCACAGCGGGTGGTAAGCGGCAAAGTCGGCGATGCAGGGCTCAGCCCCCAGCAAAAAGTTTTGTCTGTCGAGCATGTCGGCCAAGCGGCGCAGGTACGACTTGTAGGCGCTGGTGGCATCTGCCGCGCGCA
>JAVHPS010000412.1:0-5362 GCA_036170715.1 Rhodoferax sp.
TGGCATGCGCGTGGCGGGCCGTCTGGCCGCTGAACTGCTCGACTACCTGGCCCCATTGGTCAAACCCGGCATCACCACCAACGAACTCGACCGCCTGGCAGAGGACTACACCACCCGCGTGCTGGGTGCCATTTCAGCGCCACTGAACTATGCGCCCGGTGGCCACAACCCCTACCCCAAGTCGATTTGCACCTCCATCAACCACCAGGTCTGCCACGGCATTCCGAACGACAAGCCACTCAAAAAGGGTGACATCATCAATGTCGACGTGACCGTCATCAAAGACGGCTGGCACGGTGACTCGAGCCGCATGTACATGGTGGGAGACGTGTCGGTGGCGGCCAAACGCCTGTGCAAGCTGACCTATGAGGCCATGTGGGTCGGCATCATGAAGGTGCGCGCAGGTGCCTATCTGGGTGACATTGGCCACGCCATTCAGGTTTTTGCCGAAAGCCAGGGCCTGAGCGTGGTGCGCGAATTTTGCGGCCACGGCATTGGGCAAAAATTTCATGAAGAGCCGCAGGTGTTGCACTATGGCAAACCCGGCACACTGGAGCGGCTTGAGGCAGGTATGACGATCACCATTGAGCCGATGCTCAATATCGGGCGCAAAGACATCAAGGAGCTGGGCGACGGCTGGACCATCGTCACCAAAGACCATTCACTCTCGGCCCAATGGGAGCACACCGTGCTGGTGACCCCAACAGGCTATGAGGTGTTGACCGTGTCGGCCAACAGCCCGGCCATTCCGGCTTTTGTCACACCGTCGGCTTGACACCTACGACTGCAGGGCATTGCAATGACTGAACTGAGCGCCCTGCGCACCCAATACCGCGCCGACAAGGCCGCCATTCTGGAGGCGCTGGCCGCCAGTGGCGCGTCCACCCGCCAGGTGAACAGCGTGTTGCGCCAACTGGCGCAATTGGCCGACGTTCTGCTGCAAGCGCTGTGGCAGCGTGCCGGTATGCCAGCACAACTGACGCTGGCTGCAGTGGGTGGTTTTGGCCGCAGTGAACTGTTTCCGCAATCCGATGTCGATGTATTGGTGCTGCTGCCCGATGATCAGTCGCCACAGACCGATGCCAACCTGAAATCACGTCTTGAAGCCTTCATCGGCAGCTGTTGGGACGCGGGGCTTGAAATCGGCTCCAGCGTGCGCACGGTCAGCGAGTGTTTGAGCGAAGCGGCCCAAGATGTCACCATCCAGACTGCCTTGCTGGAAGGTCGACGCATCACCGGTCACTCGGCCTTGTTCGCCGGGTTTCAAAAACGCTTTTTTGCCAGTCTGGATGCGCACGCCTTCTTTGTCGCCAAGACGCTTGAAATGCGCCAACGCCATTCCAAATTTGAGGACACGCCCTATGCGCTGGAACCCAACTGCAAAGAGTCGCCGGGTGGCCTGCGTGACCTGCAAGTGATTTTGTGGGTAGCGAAAGCGGCCGGCTTGGGCAAAGACTGGAACGCCCTGGCCAAGGCCGGACTGGCGACCGCGTTTGAAATCAAGCAAATCAAGCGCTATGAGGCCATGCTGCACCTGATTCGTGCCCGGCTGCACCTGCTCAGTGGGCGACGTGAAGACCGGCTGGTGTTTGACATGCAGGCTGCTGTAGCCCAATCGTTTGGCTACCTGCCACCCGATGCCACCAGCGATCCGCGTGCCTTTGTCCGCCCCAGCGAGGCGTTGATGCGCCACTACTACTGGGCTGCCAAGGCGGTGACGCAACTGAGCCAGATTTTGCTGCTCAACATTGAAGAACGCCTGAGCCCTTCTACCCACACGCTGCGCCCCATCAGTGACAAATTTTTTGACAAGGCCGGCACGCTGGAAGTGGCCAGCGACGACCTGTACCAACGCGACCCGCACGCCATTCTTGAAACCTTTCTGGTGTTTGAGCAAAGCGTCGGGCTCAAAGGCTTGTCGGCACGCACCCTGCGCGCGCTCTACAACGCCCGTGGTTTGATGAACAGCCGTTTTCGCAATGACCCAGTCAACCGCGCCACTTTTTTAAAAATCCTGCAGCAGCCCAGTGGCCTGACGCATGTGATGCGGCTAATGAACCAGACCTCGGTACTGGGGCGCTACCTGTGGATTTTTCGCAAGATCGTGGGGCAAATGCAGCACGACCTGTTTCATGTCTACACCGTCGATCAGCACATTCTGATGGTGCTGCGCAACATGCGCCGCTTCTTCATCGTTGAACACGCGCACGAATACCCGTTTTGCTCGCAACTCGCCAGCGGTTGGGACAAACCCTGGGTGTTGTACATCGCCGCGCTGTTCCATGACATTGCCAAAGGCCGTGGCGGTGACCACTCGCAACTCGGTGCCATGGAAGTGCGCCGCTTTTGCCGCCAATACGGCATTGCCGCAGACGATGCCAGCCTGATCGAATTTGTGGTGCGCGAGCACCTGACGATGAGCCAGGTGGCGCAAAAACGCGACCTGAGCGACCCCGACGTGATCACCGCCTTTGCCAAACAAGTCGGCAATGAGCGCCGCTTGACCGCGCTTTACCTGTTCACCGTGGCCGACGTGCGCGGCACCAGCCCCAAGGTCTGGAACGCCTGGAAAGGCAAGCTGCTCGAAGACCTGTACCGCGCTACTTCGCGCGCGCTGGGCGGCCACGCCCCCGACATTCACGCCGAGGTGCAAGAGCGCCAGCGCGACGCGCTGATTGAGCTGGCCCTGCATGCGCAACCGTTTGAATCGCATAAAGCCTTATGGGCCACGCTGGACGTGGGCTACTTCATGCGCCACGATGCGGTCGAAATTGCCTGGCACGCACGCAAGTTGTCACGGTTGGTGGATTCCAAAACACCGGTGGTGCGCGCGCGCCGTTCACCCCTGGGTGAAGGCCTGCAGGTGCTGGTCTACACCCCTGACCAGGAAGACCTGTTTGCCCGCATCTGCGGCTACTTTGACCGCAGCGGTTTTTCGATTCAGGATGCGCGCGTGCACACCAGCCAGAACGGCTACGCGCTCGACACCTTCCAGGTCATCACCACCCACCTGGCCGAGCACTACCGCGAACTCATCAGCATGATCGAAAACGACCTGACGCATGTGCTGGCCGACGCAGGCCCCCTGCCCGTGCCCAGCCGGGGCCGGGTGTCACGGCGCGTGAAGAGTTTTCCGATTCAGCCGCGCGTGTCGCTCAAGCCGGACGAAAAAGGCCAACGCTGGCTGCTCAACATTTCGGCCAGCGACCGCGTGGGCCTGCTCTACTGCGTGGCGCGGGTGCTGGCACGCCACAAGATCGACATCAACCTGGCCAAAGTCAACACCCTGGGCGAGCGGGTGGAAGACACGTTTTTGATCCAGGGCGCAGCGCTGCAGCACAACCGCGACCAGATCGAGATTGAGACCGAGCTGCTCGACGCGCTGGCCTGATCTTGTAAGCATTTTAGGCCTCTATCCCTTGTATTATAAGGGCTATATGCTATATTTAATGTAGCATATTCAGACCAGTGAATAGCCACTACCGCAGGCTACCAATAGCGCATGGCATCGCGGTACAGCTGGCTCAAATCGGCAACACTTACCGGGCGTGGGGCGTTGGTCAGCAGCCGCTGCTGCGCCCAGGCACCTTGGGTCAAGCCCGGCACATCGGCCGCGCCATAGCCGACCGCGCCAACCCCGTTGGGAATGCCGGTGGCTTGCATCAGCTTGATCAAGTGCCCGGCCAACACCTCGCCCGCATCAGCCAGCGCCGCATCGCGCGTGTCCGCACCCAGACAGGCCGCGCCATGCAAATGCCGCTCGGGGCAAGCGCAGGCGGTGAATCTGAACACCGAGGGCGCATTGACGATCACGCTCATGCCGTGTGGCACCATTGGCTCGTGCTTGGGGTAGCCTTCGGGCTGAAAATCGCGCACCAAGCCAGCCACCGAATACGCCATGCCGTGCGGCACGTGCACACCCGAGTTGCCAAACGCAATGCCGGCCAGCGTGGCGGCGTACATCATCTGGTCACGCGCTTCATGGTCACTGGCGTCGTTGACGGCACGCACCAGGTACTGGCCGAGCAACTTCAAAGCCGCCTCACAACCCAGATCACTCCACGGGTTGGCCCCCTGACTCATCGGCCGCAAGCCTGGTTTGGCCGGAGCCAGGCGCTGGGTGAAGGGCTTGGCGGTGTACGACTCCAGCGCGTGCGACAACACGTCAAAACCGCTGGAAGCCACCACGTTTTTCGGCAAGGTGTAAGTGGTGGCCGGGTCGATCAGCGCCATCGACGGGCGCAGCCGCTTGGAGGCAATGCCGGTTTTGACCTGGTGCGAGAGCAAATCAAAAATGGTGATGCCGGTGCACTCTGACCCCGTGCCGCAGGTGGTGGGGCAGGCAATGTGCGGTTTGAGCGGCCCCGGCACGGCTTTGCCAGCACCAATGGGGGCGTTGACGTAATCCAGAAAATCGCCGGTGGGCCAGGTGGCGTAAAGGTTGGCAGCCTTGCAGGTGTCAATCACCGAGCCGCCACCCACCGACACGTAGCCGTCAAAATGACCCTCGGTGGCAAACCGTGCTGCGGCCTTGAACGATTGATCAGTGGGTTCGACCTTGACCGCGTCAAACAGCACCACGTCGATCCCGGCCGCTTTGAGCGCATCACGTACCTGGGCGACATAAGGCAAGTTAACCAGCGTCTGATCGGTGAACAGCGCCACCCGGCTCATGCCCAGCGCCACGGCGTGCTCACCGGCTTCAGCCAGCACGCCGTGGCCAAAGCTGATGCTGGAGATGTCCACCGAGAAGACATGTTCATGCCCTTCTGTGACCGCAAAATAGGTGTGACAGCAAGACATGTGCAAACTCCTTGTTAATCGTCAGGTGAATCAGCCAATTCGGGGAACAACACCGCCGTAAAGCCAAACTGCGAAAAATCGCGTACCCGCATCGGGTACAGCTTGCCAATCAGGTGGTCACATTCATGCTGCACCACACGCGCGTGAAAGCCTTCCACGGTGCGGTCAATGGGGTCACCAAATTGATCAAACCCGGTGTAACGGATGCGCGTAAAACGCGGCACCTTGCCGCGCAAGCCGGGCACGGACAGGCAACCTTCCCAGTCTTCCACCTGTGCCGGTGGCGCACCATCCGGGCAATCCAGCGGAGTGATGACCGGGTTGACCAACACCGTGCGCGGCACGATGGGTGCATCTGGATAGCGCGGATTGGGCGCGTTGGTGCCAAACACCACCACCTGTAAATCGATCCCAATTTGCGGTGCCGCCAGCCCGGCACCGTCGGCCGCGCGCATGGTGTCGAGCAGGTCGGTGATGAGCAGGTGCAGTTCGTCGCTGTCAAATTGCGTCACCGGTGGTGCGATGCGCAGCAGCCGCGGGTCGCCCATTTTGAGGATGT
>JAVHPS010000413.1:0-1148 GCA_036170715.1 Rhodoferax sp.
TGCAAGAAGGCGATGTGGCCACCAAACTGCGCCGCTACCTGCCCACCGGGCGCGTCGGGCACATTCAAGTGGCCAGCGTGCCGCAGCGCCAAGAGCCAGACGGCGGCGAGCTGTGCTACGCCTACCTGTTTGCGTTGCTCGACGAGCTTGGGTTTGAAGGCTGGGTCGGGTGCGAATACCACCCACGCCTGGGCAGCCAAGCCGGCGGCACCACGGCCGGGCTGGCGTGGCTGAGCCAGCTTGGTTCAGCCACTGCAGCGCTTGATTAAATTGGCCTGAATGTTGAGATGTTTTTGGCCTCTAGCGCTTGTCTTTCTTGCATCAGCAGCTCTCATAATGAGGGCAACCCACCCACCCACCCACCTTTGGAGTTTTCATGAACGCACCGCTGCCTGCTGCTTGCCTCAACCCAATTAACCCAGCCCAAACCCTGAGCCAGATCACCCACGCGTGGGACACCGACCTGGTCAACCAGCTCACCCAGTACATTGCCATTCCCGCCAAATCGCCCATGTTTGACCCCGACTGGGCTGCCCACGGCTTGATTGACCGCGTGGTGCACAACGCTTTTGACTGGGTGCAAGCGCAAAAAGTGGCTGGCCTGCAGCTTGAAATCATCCGCCTGGATGGGCGCACCCCGGTGCTGTTTTTTGAACTTGCTGCGAGCGCAGGCACTACTGAAAACAGAGCTACCCAGGCAAGCGCTGCAAGCGCCAGCAGCCAAACCGTTCTGATGTACGGACACCTGGACAAGCAGCCAGAGTTTGCCGGTTGGCGCGCTGACCTGGGGCCGTGGAGCCCCAAATACGAAGACGGCAAGCTCTATGGCCGTGGCGGCGCTGACGACGGTTACGCCATTTACGCCGCCATCACGGCACTGCAGACCCTGCAAGCGCAAGGCGTGGCGCACCCGCGCGTGGTGGGCTTGATCGAAACCTGCGAAGAAAGCGGCTCTTACGACCTGCTGCCCTACATTGATGCCCTGCGCCAGCGCCTGGGCGACGTGGGTTTGGTGATCTGCCTGGACTCGGGCGCGGGCAATTACGACCAACTGTGGCTCACCAACAGCCTGCGCGGCATGGCCAGCGGCACACTCAAGGTGCAGGTGTTGACCGAAGGCATCCACTCGGGCGACGCCAGTGGCCTGG
>JAVHPS010000414.1:0-1147 GCA_036170715.1 Rhodoferax sp.
CCGACCCCCTCTACACGAGGGGGAGAAACAGCCGGTTGGGCAGGAAGGCAAGAAAAAATTGCTACTCCATCCAAAAACCAGCACAAACTGCAAAAGCATCCTCACCAATCTCTTCGATTGAGCGCAAACGCGACAGAAGGCAGACGCAACCGCCAAAGCAGCGATTTTTTGAGAAGGCCAAGGGGGTTGGGTGGGGTGAGTCGGATTTTTGCGTTGTAGGCCGTTTAAACGCGTTTTCCACTTTCTTTCCTGCCCGGTGGGTGATCTACAGTGAAATCGGCCTGCGCTGGATCTGGCCTGGCTGACAAAGCTGCTCAAGGCTTGGGTTTGTTGTGTGGGTGTTGCGGGCGGGTTGAATTGGTTAATTTGTTTGTTTATTAGTTCGTTTCTTTGTTTGTTATTTATGCTAGAATGAGGCTTCACCCACCCCATCACCACCGTTCAGGAGGTTTCCCGTGCGTCCAGTTGAATTTAGCCCCGAGTCGATCATCAGTGCCGGTCAGGACCTGCAGGCCACTGGTCGCAACATTACCGGGTTTGCCTTGCGCCAAAAAGTTGGTGGCGGCAATCCTTCCAGGTTGAAGCAGGTCTGGGATGAGCACCTGGCCAGCCAGTCGGTGACCAAGGCCGAGCCGGTGGCCGAATTGCCGGTGGAGGTGGCCGAAGAGGTGGCACTGGTCACTAAAGAGCTGACGCAGCGCCTTGCGGCGCTGGCCATCGAGCTGAACGACAAGGCGGTCAAGGCCGCAGAGCGGCGGGTGCATGAGGTGGTACGTTCTGCCGGTGAGCAGCGTGCCCAGGCGGAACGTGAGCTGGCCGATGCCTCCCAGACGGTGGAAGACCTGGAGTCAATGGTTGATGAGACGACGGTCCAGGTGACTGGGTTGGAGGCCAAGCTGGCGGAGCTGCAAGCAGTCCACCAGGCACAGGCGGTGGAGCTGGCCCAGGTGCGTGAACGTCTGGTGGTAACGGAACAAACCGCCAAAGGGTCTGCTGAGCAGTATGCGGCTGAACTGGCGCGCATGACGGCCACCATCGAGGCCGAGCGCACCCGTCACCAACAGGAAGCCGAGCAGCTTCGGGCCGAAGTGGTGCAGCAGAAGAAAGCCAGCCTGGAGGTGGCCACCGAGCGTGACCAGGTGCGCGC
>JAVHPS010000415.1:0-1145 GCA_036170715.1 Rhodoferax sp.
GCGCGGTGCAACTCGGCCATGCCTTCCAGCGTGGGCGTGGGGTCTTCGTAATACTCCAGCACGCCGTCGAGCTTCTTCGCAATACGCAGGCTGGTCGCCATCGACCAGTTGCTGTTGGGGTCGATGCGCAGCTGATGATTTGGGAACGCCGCGCGCAATGCCAACACCGCATCGGCTTCTTCGTCGGGCGCAAACACACCGGCCTTGAGCTTGATGCTTTCAAAACCATATTGGTCGATCATCTGCTGCGCCTGCTTGACGATCTGCGGGGCATTGACCGCCTCGCCATATACGTCGGGCGCGTATTCGGGGTCACATGCGGCATCCCACTTGTAGAACAGGTAGGCCGAGTACGGCACCTTGCTGCGCACCGCACCACCCAGCAGCTCGACCAGCGGAATGCCGATGGTGCGCGCCTGCAAGTCCATGAACGCAACTTCAAAGGCGGAGAACGCGCTGGTGACCAGGTTGCTGGCCAGGGACCCGGGGGCCAGTTCCATCTCGACATGGCCGGTGGCGATTTTTGGCGCATGCGCAGCGACCCGAGCCAGCATGCCGTTGACATCAAAGGCCGACAACCCCACCAGCGTGGGCGCGGCGCGCGTGAGCAGCTCCAGCACCGGCGCGTCGCCATAGGTTTCACCCAGGCCCACGAGACCGTTGGCCCCCACCACTTCGATGATGGAGCGCAGGCCAAAGGGCTCGTGCACGCCCGCGGCGTTGAGCAGGGCGGGGTCACGGATGGCGATCGGGGTGACGCGAACGGCGGTGATGTTCATGACACGGCGGCTCTTATTTCAGCAACACACCCGGCAGCCACAGCGACAGCGCCGGGATGTAGGTCACCAGGAACAGCACCAGCAGCAAGGCCCCAAAAAAGGGGAACAGGGCCTTGACCACCTTCTCAATTGGCAGCTTGGCCACCGCCGCACCGACAAACAGCACGCCACCCACCGGCGGGGTGATCAGGCCCATGCCCAGGTTGACCATCATGATCATGCCGAAGTGCACCGGGTCCACGCCCAGCGTGGTGACGATGGGCAGCAGGATCGGGGTCATGATCAGAATCAAAGGGGCCATGTCCATCAGCGTGCCCAGCACCAGCAGCAGGATGTTGATCATCAACAGCACCACGTATTTGTTGT
>JAVHPS010000416.1:0-5308 GCA_036170715.1 Rhodoferax sp.
CGCGCATCTTCGCCCACGTCACGGATGATGTTGGTCAGCTGCAGCGCCTGGCCCAGAGTGTGGGCGTAGCCGGTGGTTTGCGCCTGGGTCTGGCCAAAAATGCGGGCTGCCACTTCACCCACTTCACCAGCCACCAGGTGGCAATAGCGCTGCAGACCGGGGTAGTCCAGGTAGCGGGTCTGGGTCAAGTCCATCTGGCAGCCCTCAATGACCGCGAGCAAGTGGCGCGGCTCAATCTGGAAGGTGGTAGCTAATGGCATCAGGGCTTGCATGACCGGGTGACTGGGTGTGCCGGCAAAGGCCTGGGTCACCTCGCTACGCCACCACTGCAGCTTGGTGGCCGCCACGCCGGGGTCGACCATGTCGTCCACGACATCGTCAACCTCACGACAGAACGCATAAAACGCGGTGATGGCGGCGCGCTTGTCAGGGGGCAAGTACAAAAAGGCGTAATAAAAACTGCTGCCCGAGGCCGCGGCTTTTTGCTGGACGTAGGTTTGCGGGGTCATGACCGGCGGGCGGTATGGGTGGGGGGAGCGGCCAACACACTGTGGCGCAAGCGGCTGGGCTCGAGCGCGCCGGCCGAGTCGAGGATGGGGTAGGCAATGGACGAGATGTGCGAGTTGATGCGTTTGAGGTCGCTGATCAGGTCCAGGTGCAGCGAACTGGTTTCGATGCTGGGCAGCGAGTTGTCTGACAGGCGGTCGAGGTGGTTGGCGGCGTAGGCCAGTTCCATGTCACGGAAGCGGGTTTTTTCTTCCAGCAGTTTTTTGGCATCGGCCAGGTTGCCGTTCAAGAATACGCTCATGCCCAGGCGCAGGTTGTCCACCAGGTGGCCGTGCAGCTGGCTGATCTCGGCCATGCCGGCGGGCGAAAATTCACGCCCGGCGCGGATTTTTTTCTTCTCGATGTCGCCCAGCACGCGTTCGATGATGTCGCCAATCTGCTCCATGTTGATGGTGAAGCTGATGATCTCGGCCCAGCGGTGGCCTTCTTTTTCGTTCAGCGACTCGCGTGAGATTTTGGTCAGGTAGTACTTGATGTCAGAGTACAGCGCATCGACCGTGTCGTCCATTTTTTGCAGCGACTGGGCCAGGGCTTCATCGTTGTTCTTGATCACCGTCATGACCCCGCGCAGCATGGTTTCAACCACATCGGACTGGTACATGGCTTCGCGCACCGCGCACGACAGCGCCACCGAGGGCGTGGCCAGTGCGGATGGGTCCAGATGCCGCTGGCGACCCTGCAGGTTGTTGTTGGCCGGCTTGGGCAACCAGTAGCGCACGACCCGCGCCACCACCGCGGTCAGGCCCAGGCAGACGATGCCGATGGCGGTGTTGAACACCAGGTGGAATAGCACCACCACGGTAGCTACATCGCTCAAGGCGGGCGGCACATGGCGCAGCCACAAGCTGGTCAGCGGGGCCATCAGCGCCACCCCCAGCAGCTTGAAGACCAGGTTGCCCAGTGGCACCTGGCGCGCATCCACCGGCTGCCCCAGGGTGGTGAGCACCGCCAGCAGGCCGCTGCCCAGGTTGGCCCCCAGTACCAGGCCCAGTGCCACGTCCACGGGTATCACCTGGCTGCTGGCCAGCGTGGCGGTGAGCAACACAATGGCCAGGCTGGAATAGCTCAACACCGCCAACACCGCGCCCAGGGTGATCTCCAGCATGCGGTCGCTGCCAATGGAGGCCAGCAACGCGCGCACGGCCGCAGCCTGGGTGAGTTCCGTGGCCGACACACGTACCAGGCTCAGTGCCAGCAGCATCAGCCCCAGGCCAATAAAAATCCGGCCCACATAACCGGCGTTGGTAGCTTGCCGGGCAATGAACAGCACCACGCCACCAAAGATGAACAGCGGTGACAGCCATGACAGGTCGCGCGAGAACAGCAAGGCCATGAGGCTGGTGCCCATGTCTGCGCCCAGCATCACCGCCAGCGCCGACGGCAGGCTCATCAGCCCCTGGCCGACAAAGGCCGAGATGATCAGCGCCGTGGCGGTGCTGGACTGCAGCAGCGCGGTGACCCCAATGCCAGACACCAGGGCATTGAAGCGGTTGCTGACGCTTTGTGCCAGTATCCGGCGCAAGTTGGCTCCCAGCACGCGCAGTGTGTCCTTGCGTACCAGGTGCGTGCCCCACACCAGCAGGGCAATGGCGGCCAGCAGGTTCAGCAGGTGGGTCAAGGCAGCGTTTTCATCCGGGGTGAATGACCGCTCAGCGGCCGTGGCGCACGCGCAGCAGCTCGTCCAGAATCAGACACGCCGCGCCAACGGTGATGGCGCTGTCGGCCACGTTAAAGGCCGGAAAGTGCCAGCTGTGCCAGTGAAAGTCCAGAAAGTCAACGACGTAGCCGTACAGTACCCGGTCGATCACGTTGCCCAGTGCGCCACCCAGAATGCTGGCAATGGCAAAGGCAAACAATTTTTGCGTGGCGTGGGTCTTGAGCAGCCACAGCATCAGCCCCACGGCCACCACACCAATACCGGTAAAGAGCCAGCGCTGCCATCCCCCGGCACCGGCTAGGAACGAAAACGCCGCACCCGTGTTGTGCACCCGCACCACGTTAAAAAAGGATGTGACTGGTGTGCTGTCGCCCAACTGGTAGTAGCCCATGACCAGCACTTTGGTGAACTGATCAGCAATCAAGAGCACCATGGCCCAGCCCAGCCAGGCCATCAGCGTGAGGGCCGCTGGCATGGCACTGCGGCGTGCGGGGGCGCGTGCCATCAGGCCACGGTGCGGGTTTCGCCCGCGCCAAACAGGTTGCTGACACAGCGGGGGCACAGGGTCGGGTGAGCCGCGTCTGCGCCGATGTCGTCGCAGTAATGCCAGCAGCGCTCACATTTGATACCATTTGAGGTTCTAGCCCTTATAGATAATGTGTCTCCAGCTATTAATTCAATAGCTGATGTGATGAACACAAACTTCAGGTCAGCACCCAGGCTGGTCAGCAGCGCGTGGTCTTGGGCGGCCACGGTCAAGGCCACCGTGGCCTGCAGCGATGAGCCGACCTTGCCCTCGGCGCGCAGGGCTTCGATGTCTTTGTTGACCAGGTCGCGCAGTTCGCGGATGCGTGCCCACTTGGCCAGCAGGTCAGCGTCTGGTGCAGCCAGCTTGGCGTAGCCGTCCAGGAAGATCGACGCGCGCGTGTCGGCCGGTGTTTTACCGGCTGCACCAAGCACGCTCCAGGCTTCCTCTGCGGTGAAACTTAAAAACGGTGCCATCCAGCGCAGCATGGCTTGGGTGATTTGCCACAACGCGGTTTGTGCCGAGCGCCGCGCCAGGCTGTTCGCCGCCGTGGTGTAAAGCCGATCTTTGAGCACGTCCAGGTAAAACGCGCCCAGCTCTTCACTGCAATAGACCTGCAGTTTGGACACCACCGGGTGAAATTCATACACCTGGTAGTGCGCCAGAATGTCGGCCTGCAAAGCGGCCGCACGGCTCAGGGCGTAGCGGTCGATCTCCAGCAACTGGTCTTGCGGCACGGTATCTTTGGCGGGGTCAAAGTCCTGGGTGTTGGCCAGCAGGAACTTGAGCGTGTTGCGCACACGGCGGTAGGTGTCCACCACCCGCGCCAGGATTTTGTCGTCGATGTTCAGGTCGCCTGAATAGTCAGTGGCGGCGACCCACAGGCGCACAATTTCTGCGCCCATTTTGCTGGTTACGGTTTGCGGGTCAACCGTGTTGCCCAGGCTCTTGCTCATCTTGCGGCCCTGGCCGTCGGTGGCAAAACCGTGCGTCAACAAGCCTTTGTAGGGTGCACGGTCAAACAGCGCGCAACCCAGCAGCAGCGAGCTGTGGAACCAGCCCCGGTGTTGGTCGTGGCCTTCCAGGTACAGGTCGGCCTCGGGGCCATCGGCGTGGAAGGGGGGCACACTGTAGGCATCTTTGTGGCTGCCACGCAGCACGTGCCAGAAGGTCGATCCGGAGTCAAACCAGACTTCCAGAATGTCGGTGCTCTTGGTGTAGTGCTCGGCATCTGCCGCGCCCAAGATGTCGGCCGTGCTGACACGGCTCCAGGCTTCAATGCCGCCTTGCTCCACCAGGTCGGCTGCCTGATCCAGGATGGCCATGGTGTTGGGGTGCAGCTCGCCACTGTCCTTGTGCAAAAAGAAGGGCACGGGCACGCCCCAACTGCGCTGGCGGCTGATGCACCAGTCGGGCCGGTTGGCAATCATGTCGCGCAGCCGGGCTTTGCCGTTTTCAGGGTAAAACGAGGTGTGGTCAATCGCCGCAAGTGCCATGTTGCGCAGGGTCTGGGGCGCTTTGTCTTTGGTAAAAACACCTTCACCCGCGTCCATGCGGATGAACCATTGCGCCGCCGCGCGGTAGATCACCGGGGTTTTGTGCCGCCAGCAGTGCGGGTAGCTGTGGCTGATGTCGCTGGTGGCCATCAAGCGCCCCGCCAGGCGCAGCGCATCAATCACCACCGGGCAGGCTTTCCAGATGTGCTGGTTGCCAAACAGCGGCAGCTCAGGCGCATAGACCCCGTTGCCTTGCATCGGGTTCAAAATTTGGTCGTAGGCCATGCCGTGCGCCACGCAGGAGTTGAAGTCATCGACCCCATACGCAGGGGCCGAGTGCACGATGCCGGTACCGTCTGTGGCGCTGACGTAGTCGGCCAGGTAGACCGGGCTCAGGCGGTCGTAGCCGGCATCCATGGCGCTGAGCGGGTGCTTGAAATGGATGCCCCCCAAAGCCTTGCCGCTGGTGGTGGCCAGCACTGTGCCGGTTAAACCAAAGCGCTCCATGCAAGCACTGACCAAATCTTGCGCCAGCACCAGCAAACCGCGCTCGGTGTCCACCAGCGCGTAAGTCAGTTCCGGGTGGGCGTTGAGCGCCTGGTTGGCGGGAATGGTCCAGGCAGTGGTGGTCCAAATGACCGCAAAGGCCTCTTTGGCGAGCGTACTCAAGCCAAAAGCGCTGGCCAGTTTGGCGGGTTCGGCGCACAAAAAGGCCACGTCCAGGGTTTGTGATTGCTTGTCGGCGTATTCAATTTCGAATTCCGCCAAGCTGGAGCCGCAGTCAAAGCACCAGTACACGGGCTTGAGGCCACGGTAGACAAAGCCGCGTTCGATGACACGCTTGAAGGCGCGGATTTGGCCGCCCTCGTTGGCCGGGTCCATGGTGCGGTAGGGGCGCTCCCAGTCGCCCAGCACGCCCAGGCGCTTGAAGTCTTCACGCTGCTGGTTGATTTGTTCGGTGGCGTAGGCGCGGCTCTTGGCTTGCATGTCGTCGCGGGAGAGCTTGCGGCCATGCAGTTTTTCAATCGCGTTCTCGATCGGCAGGCCGTGGCAGTCCCAGCC
>JAVHPS010000417.1:0-1139 GCA_036170715.1 Rhodoferax sp.
CCAGGCCACTGGCGTCGCCCGAGTGGATGCCTTCGGTCAACACCTGCACCTTGAGCGTGCCGCTGGCCATGCCGCGCAGGCTGTTGGTGAGCCACAGTTGGTCGTAATTGCCCGCGCCCGAGTCCAGGCAGATCACCAAACCCACGTCGCCCAGGCGCTGGCGCAGGGCATCAATGTAGGGCAGCAGGTCGTAAGAGCCGCTTTCTTCGCAGGTTTCGATCAAGCCCACCACGCGCGGGTGCGCCACGCCTTGCGCTTGCAGGGTCTGCAGTGCCGTGATGGCGGCGTAAATGGCGTAACCGTCGTCAGCGCCGCCACGGCCATAGAGCTTGCCGTCTTCGTATTTGGGGCTCCACGGCCCCAGGTCAGCGCGCCAACCGGCAAACTCTGGCTGCTTGTCCAGGTGTCCGTACATCAGAACGGTTTGGCTGCTGGCGCTTGCAGCGCTTGCCTGGGTAGCTCTGTTTTCAGTAGTGCCTGCGCTCGCAGCAAGTTCAAAAAACAGCACCGGGGTGCGCCCATCCAGGCGGATGATTTCAAGCTGCAGGCCAGCCACTTTTTGCGCTTGCACCCAGTCAAAAGCGTTGTGCACCACGCGGTCAATCAAGCCGTGGGCAGCCCAGTCGGGGTCAAACATGGGCGATTTGGCGGGAATGGCAATGTACTGGGTGAGCTGGTTGACCAGGTCGGTGTCCCACGCGTGGGTGATCTGGCTCAGGGTTTGGGCTGGGTTAATTGGGTTGAGGCAAGCAGCAGGCAGCGGTGCGTTCATGAAAACTCCAAAGGTGGGTGGTTGCCCTCATTATGAGAGCAGCTTACGCAAGAAAGACAAGCGCTAGAGGCCAAAAACATCTGAACATTCAGGCCAGTTTAATCACGTGCAGCGGCGGCTGAGCCAAGGTGGCTCAGCCACGCTAGCCCGGCCGAGGTGCCACCGGCTTGGCTGCCCAGGCGTGGATGGTATTCGCACCCAACCCAGCCCTCAAACCCAAGCTCGTCGAGCAACGCAAACAGGTAGGCGTAGCACAGCTCACCGCTGTCTGGCTCTTGGCGCTGCGGCACGCTGGCCACTTGAATGTGCCCCACGCGCCCGGTGGGCAGGTAGCGGCGCAGTTTGGTGGCCACATCGCCTTCTTGCA
>JAVHPS010000418.1:0-1139 GCA_036170715.1 Rhodoferax sp.
AAGTTGACCACTACCTTGGCAAGCCCTACCCAGAAGACGAGCTGATTGGCTTGGTGCGGGGCTATTGCGAAGTTGAAAACTTGACGGCAAATTAGCCTATGGCGCCCGTATAATAAGCGTGAGTAGCTATTTTATATATAGCATTTTGTCAGCATAATTCCGGTAGCGCTACGGCTTGGTCTTGCGCATCGAGACATCCACCGAGCTTTCCATCGAGCGGCTTTCCCAGCTCGCTTGGCTGATGGCGCGCAGTCAGATTTTTTGGGTCAATGAATGTATTTGAACTTGATCATCAAAGTGCCTTACTTTATAGTAAGGTGGAAAGGATGCCGCCATGTCAACTGCAACGCTCAGCTCCAAAGGCCAAATCACAATACCTGCCAAGGTGCGTAATGAACTCAAGGTGGATGCGGGTGATCGGGTGGAGTTCATTCAGGTCGCCCCAGGCCGCTACGAATTTGTGGCAGTCGTCCATGATGTAACCGCGCTCAAAGGCATGTTTGGCCCTGCCAAGAAAACCGTTTCTATTGAATCCATGAATGCTGCCATCGCGCTGCGCGGGGCGGCAGCCCGATGATCGGTCTCGACACCAATGTGTTGGTTCGCTACATCATGCAAGACGACCCCAAAAATTCGCCCAAGGCGAACCAGTTGATTGAGTCTCTGGACGCTGACAACCCCGGCTACATCACCATGGTGTCGGTCATCGAGTTGTATTGGGTGTTGACCTCTTGCTACGAGTTGACTGGTGAGCAGGTCGGGCAAGCGCTGGGCGCGATGCTTCGCACCAAATCATTTTTGGTAGAGCGCGCGGATCAGGTCATGCGTGCGTTGCGCGTTTTTGCTGATGGGCGTGCCGACTTTGCCGACTGCTTGATTGAACGGTCTGCATCAGGTGCGGGTTGCACTCAGACCATGACTTTTGATGTTGGCGCGTCCAAGCACGCAGGCATGACCCTCATAGCCTGAAAGAAGTCAGCGGTGGGGCTGGGCTTCAAGCCTTTTTCACCACGGCATAGCGTGCCAGCGTTTGGGCGCGAGCCAGCTCATGCTGCACCACCGGGTGCGGGTAGTTCTCCCCCAGGGTGATGCCTGCGGCTTGCAGTTCCAGCGGTTTGGCCAGCCACGGCGCGTGGATG
>JAVHPS010000419.1:0-5278 GCA_036170715.1 Rhodoferax sp.
GAGCGCTCAAAAGTGGCAATCGCATCCTTGATGTTGCTGGCGCTGATGCCATCGCTGTACAACGCGGCAAACAGCCCCGGGTAGTTGGCATCGGCGGCCAATTTTTGGCTGACCAGGGGCCAGTTGGAAGCCATCTCCAGGGGGTGATTTACCGGGCCATCGATTTGCGCTTCAAGTGAGGGCGCGCGGCCGTCCCAGAATTGCACAAAGTTCAGACCACTGTTGAAGACGCTGGGGGCGTTGATGCCGCCGACCCCACCGCCGACCCCGATGGAGCGGGCACGGTTGTCAACCCCACCGGTGGTCAGACCATGGCAACTGGCACAACTGATGCTGTCGTCTTTGGACAGGCGCGGGTCGTGAAAAAGCTGCTGGCCCAAGCTCACTTTGCGGCTGTCCAGGGGCACACTTTGCGGCAAAGCCTGGGTGAAAGCAAAGCTCACCGTCACCTGCGGGGTGGGGGTGGCCTCGGTTTGCGGGGCTGGGTTGGAGGTTGGCCACAAGTCCTTGAGCAGCAACGCCGCCAACAGGGCCAGCGCTGCCGCCAGGGCCAGGGTTGGCGCGTGCTTGCGGTTAAGCCAGGTCGTCACGTGGTTCATGGTGTTCGTCCATAAATTGTGTTTTGATCGCCAGAACATGCTCAAAATCAGTAAAGAAAGCGCTGACGCAGGTTGGGTCAAAGTGGCTGCCCGCACCTTCTTTGAGCAGGGCGGAGGCATCTTCAACGCTCCAGGCTTTTTTGTAGGGGCGTTCACTGGTCAGGGCATCAAACACATCGGCCACGGCCACAATGCGTCCAAACAGGGGAATATCGTCTCCTTTAAGACCCCGCGGGTAGCCGCTGCCGTCAAATTTTTCGTGGTGGGTGTAGGCAATTTCTGCGGCCACTTGCAGCAGTGGCGAACTGTTGGCGCTGAGCACGGCGTGGCCAATTTGTGCGTGTTGCTTCATCACTGCAAACTCTTCAGGTGTCAGTTTGCCGGGCTTGAGCAAAATCAGGTCGGGCGTGCCCACTTTGCCAATGTCGTGCATCGGCGCGGCCTGTAGCAGCAAATCTTGTTGTGCTTCTGGCAAGCCGAGCACACGGGCGATGTGCTTGGAGTAATGCGCCATGCGCAAAATGTGTGCTCCGGTTTCGGGGTCGCGGTATTCAGCCGCTTTGGCCAGGCAAAAAATGGTTTCACGCTCTCGTGCAATCAACTGGGCGGTGGCTTTGCGGACTTCACTGGCCAGATATTTATGGCTTTTGTTCAAGGCCAGCATGTTTTTGGCGCGGGCCAGAAATTCGGTGTTGTTGATGGGTTTGTTCAAAAAGTCGGTGACCCCGATGTCCAGTGCCTGATGGCGCAGCTCCAGCTCGTGGTTGGCCGTGACCATCAGCACCGGGGTGTCGGGGTAACGCGCACGAAAGCGTTGCGTCAGCTCAGTCCCGCTCAGCCCTGGCATCATGAAGTCCACCACCACCAGGTCAGGGTCGTTGGCCAGACACCAGTCCAGTGCCAGGTTGGGGTCGGTAAAGCACACCGGCTCGGCATCGGGCAGCTTTTGCACCAAGGCTTTGAGCAGCACCACGTTCATTTGCACGTCGTCAATGATCACCACTTTCATGAAAACTCCAGTGTGGCCCGTGTCGGGCAGGTAAGCATGTAATTTACTGCAGTTTGTTGCCCGCACAGCTGCTGCAGCGCATGCGTTGGACGACTTTGCTTGCCGACTGCCGTGCTTTCTTACAATCTCGTGATGAATTTCTTAGATCTGTTGCGCCAGGCAGAGCGCCAAAACTCTTCCATGCTGTGTGTCGGGCTCGACCCCGAGCCAGCCAAGTTCCCGGCTGCGTACCAAAATGATGCCAGCAAGATTTACGACTTTTGTGCCGCCATTGTGGATGCCACAGCTGACCTGGTGAGCGCTTTCAAACCGCAAATTGCCTACTTTGCCGCGCACCGGGCCGAAGACCAGCTGGAGCGCCTGATGACCCACATGCGCCGCGCCGCGCCCGGTGTGCCGGTCATTCTGGATGCCAAGCGCGGTGACATTGGCAGCACCGCCGAGCAATACGCCAAAGAAGCGTTTGAGCGCTATGGTGCCGATGCGGTTACCTTGTCCCCGTTCATGGGGTTTGACACCATTGCGCCTTACCTGAAATACCACGGCAAAGGGGCGTTTTTGCTGTGCCGCACCTCCAACCCCGGCGGTGATGATTTTCAGAACCAGCGCCTGAGCAGTGTGGCTGGCGAACCGCGTTTGTATGAGCACATTGCCCAATTGGCGCAAGGACCCTGGAACCTGAATGGCCAGTTGGGTCTGGTGGTGGGGGCCACTTACCCGGCAGAAATTGAGCGGGTACGGGCCTTGGCCCCAACGCTGCCGCTGTTGATTCCGGGTGTGGGTGCGCAGGGCGGTGACGCGCAGGCCACGGTCAAGGCCGGTTGGCGCAGCAATGGGCCGATTGTGGTGAATTCGTCGCGCGCCATTTTGTACGCTGCCAGCGGGGCCGACTTTGCTGCCGCTGCACGTCAGGAAGCGATCAAAACCCGTGCTGTGTTGCAGACGGCGCTGACGGCTTAGCGGCACAGCCAGCTTTTACGCGGCAGCGTTCAATCTCCCGAATGCGTTAACTGCTATATTTGTAATAGCTTACAGCCCTTGTTTAATAAGGGCTGTAAGGCATATTTTTTCTTAAATTTTAAAGACGGAGACTGTCTGCACCAGCTGTTGCGCTTGGCTGCGCAGGCTGTCGGCGGCGGCCGCCATTTCTTCAACCAAAGCCGCATTCTGCTGGGTGGTTTGGTCCATTTGTGCCACGGCTTCCACGACTTGCCCCACCCCGGTGGCTTGCTCGGTGCTGGATGAACTGATTTCACCCACAATGTCGGTCACGCGGCGGATGCTGCTGACCACTTCGGTCATGGTGTTGCCAGCCTGATCGACCAGCACCGAGCCTTGCTCGACGCGCAGCACACTGGCATCAATGAGTTGTTTGATCTCTTTGGCGGCCTCGGCACTGCGTCCAGCCAACGCGCGCACTTCGGAGGCCACCACGGCAAAACCGCGCCCTTGTTCACCGGCGCGGGCCGCTTCTACGGCAGCGTTCAAAGCCAGGATGTTGGTCTGGAAGGCAATGCCGTCAATAACGCTGATGATGGCGGCAATTTTGCGTGACGAATCATTGATGTCTTTCATGGTGTGCACCACTTCACCTACCACCTCACCGCCCTTGATGGCCACCGTGCTGGCGCTTTGCGCCAGTTGATTGGCCTGGTGCGCGTTGTCCGCATTGTGTTGCACCGTGCTGCCCAGCTCTTCCATGGAGGCCGAGGTTTGTTCCAATGCACTGGCTTGTTCTTCGGTGCGACCACTGAGGTCGTTGTTGCCTTGGGCAATTTGGGCGCTGGCAGTGGCCACGTTTTCAGCCCCGGACATGACCTGTTGCACCACGCGCGCCAGGTGGTCACGCATGGCGGCCAAGGCTTGCATCAGCTGGCCCAGTTCGTTGTTGCCCTGCACCTGCACCTGCACGCGCAAGTCGCCCGCGGCCACCGCGTTGGCCACCACCAGGGCATGATTCACTGGGCCGGTGATGCTGCGGATGAACAGCAGCGCCAGCCACAGTGCAGCGGCCAGTCCCCCCAGAACCACAGCAGCCACCAGCAGCTCGACGTTGCGCTCATGCGCCAAGCGTGTGTCCAGCGTGGTGACCAGGGTCTTCATGGCCAGGGCATTGAATTCAAACAGGCCGTCAATGGTGCGGGTGAAGTCGTCAAAGTAGTCCACGGCCACCAATTTCAGCTCAGGCGGGTTGATGACTTCACGTTCGGCCAGGGCCAGGGTTTTGTCCACCGCGCTGCGGCTGTTGGCCGCGCCGATGCGCAAGATGTTGGTGAGCGCAGGGTTGGCTGCCGTGGCGCGATCGAGTTGACGGTACATGCTGACTTCAAGTTCACGGGCACGTTTAAGCAAAGCTGCCAGCGTGGCACGGCCCGCCGGTGGGGCCTCGGCCTTGGTTAAAAATCCGCTGCCCATGGCGCGCATGATGCCCATGTTTTCAGTTAACCAGGGCATGTCCACCATGGTGGCGCGAATCAAGGCATAGGTGTCGTCGCCGGGGTCCTGGCTCAGGCTGAATTCGTCCAGCAGTTCTTCGCCCAGTTGCAGTTGTTTGGTGATCATGGCGGTGTGCCGCGCCGTGCTTTGGGGCGTGTCCAGGGCTTTGCTGGCCACGCCTTGCTCAAGTTCAACCCAATTGCGACGCAAATCGGCCCAGCGGGTTTGCAGGGCGGCTGCGGTGCCGCTGGCTTTAAGCTGGGTTTCGAGCTCGTTCATGGCCGCGTTGAGTTTGTCGCGCAGCGGCGGGCGGCGGGCCTCCAGCGCGGCATTGCCACTGAGCATGCTGGCTGACATGCCACGGTGCACCTGGCTGTATTGGATGACTTTGTTCAGGGCCAGCAACGGTGTGGTACCCCGCAGTTCGCGCTGGGCATCGCCGATTTCAGCGATGGAGCGCTGAAAATAAAGCGTGGATGGAATCAGTACCATCACCAGGGCAATCAGCCCCAAAATCAGGAATTTTTGACCCAGTTGCAAGCGGTGCAGCAGTGGCATGGTGAACCCTCCGGTAGCCTTTTGTGTGTCACTTCATGATACAAGCGCGTTTTTTTTCTGTGCAACTGTTTAGTTGATTTGTGTCAATTAAAAATCAAAATCCTGCGTGCTGTGGACTGCGTTGCAGCCGAGCTTTCAGAAAGCTGCCGGTGCCATACCGGGTCACGCGGCTGTAAAAACGTTGCTTGAGTTGTTGCACCATTTGGCTGTAGGCTTCAAACAGGGTGGGTGCAATGGTGAAACGGTCGTAGTTGACCACCACCGCCACCCGTTCGTGCAGTGGCTCCAGCAGCGCCGTGATGTGTTGCTCGATGCTGGCCACGTCGTCCAGGGTGTCCACCGCCAGTCCTTCAAAATTGATGAACAGCAGGTGGCGTTCGGGGTCGAGTTCAAGCCGCTGCGCCAGTGGCGTGGCCAGCAGCTGGTCGCGCAGGCCCATGGGTTGCGGCACAAACAGGGCCGCCGACATGGTTATGAGTTGCGGGCTGATCAGCGGCTGAAAATCCATTAACCCCAGCACCTCACGCTGCAAGTCAATGCCGGGTGCGATTTCAATCAGCTCCAGCGCCGGGGCCTGTTGCGTGCCGGTGAGCCTGAACACACAGCGCTCGGTCACGTACAGCACCTGTTGGCCGCGGCGGCGCGATTCGCGTGCGCTGAAGGTGCGGTGCTCCAC
>JAVHPS010000420.1:0-5257 GCA_036170715.1 Rhodoferax sp.
GACAGGCCATCAAAAATGCGTCGGCCGTCGATGTCGGTGTAGTACGCGCCCTGGGCGCTGGCCATCATGCGCGGGTTCGCCTTGAAGTCGCGGTTGCCGGTAAACGGCATCCAGTGGGCATCGAGCCAGGCGGCATCGGTTCGGGTGGCGGACAGGGGTTGGGGCGCAGTCATGTCGTTCATGGCGTTTCCTTGTTGCAGGGCGGTAGAGGCTTGATTTTGCGCGGCTCTGTTACTCTTATAAATGTTTAACCATCACGATTTACTTGCAAATCCATGAAAGTAACCACCCGCGCCGCCCTGGGCCAGCTCAGCGACATGGACATCCGCTTGCTGCGTGTGTTCAAAACCGTGGTCGACTGCGGCGGCATGGCGGCGGCCGAACTGGCGCTCAACATTGGCACCAGCACCGTCAGCCGCCACATCAAAGACCTGGAAACCCGCCTCAATCTGACCCTGTGCCGGCGTGGCCGCGCCGGTTTTGCCCTGACCGCTGAAGGCGAGCAGATTTATGCCGAGACACTGCGGCTGCTGGCAGGCGTGGACGCATTTCGCAGCCGGGTCGACGAGATTCACCAGCGCATGGGCGGCGCGCTGCAGGTGGCCGTGTTTGACAAAACAGCCAGCAACCCGCAAGCACACATCGGGGCGGCCATTGCCCGGTTTGCGGCCCTGGCCCCCGAGGTGGCGCTGCACCTGCATGTGGCCCCGCTGGACGCGATTGAGCGCGGCGTGCTGGACGGCCAGTTTCAGGTCGGCATCATCCCCGGTCACCGCACCACCAGCACGCTGGCTTATGACGAACTGTTTTCTGAGACCATGTACCTGTATTGCGGCGCGGCGCACCCGCTGTTTGCGGCCGCGCCGGGTGACGAGCCGCCCGACTGGGAGGCGTTGCGCCGCCATGCTTTTGCCGGGCTGGGCTACCACTCGCCCAACATGGAGCTGAGCCAGCAGGTGCAACTGGTGCGGGCCGCCACCGGCTACGACCAGGAGTCGATTGCCACGCTGATCTTGTCGGGCTGTTTTCTGGGGTTTTTGCCTGACCATTACGCGGCCGACTTTGTGCGCCAGGGTCAGATGCGCGCCGTGCGCCCACAAGCCTTTAATTACCGTTGCAGTTTTTTCAGCATCGTGCGCGCCTCCCCGCAGGCCACACGGGTCACGCAAACCTTGCAGCAGTGCCTGCGTCAGGCGCATCTTGCGTCAGCCTAAAATACAAGCATTTCAGGCCTATGGCCCTCAAAGAATAAGCGTTGATAGCTCTTATTTTAATAGCAAGCACAAACCTCGGAAGGGCTGATGCAAACGCACGTTTACCTGGACTGGGGTCTGGTGGCTATTTTTGTCACGGTTTACCTGGGGATGCTGCTGGGTGGCTTGCCACGCCTCAAGCTGGATCGCTCGGGCGTGGCGCTGCTGGGCGCAATTGGCGTGCTGGCCCTGGGGGCGGTTGACACGGCACAAGCGGTGCGGGCCGTGGACTGGCCCACCGTGCTGCTGCTGTTTTCATTCATGGTGCTGTCGGCGCAGATGCGTCTGGGTGGTTTTTACACCTTGATCACACGCCAGGTGGCCGCTTTGGCGCTGGGGCGCAAGGCCTTGCTGGGCGCGATCATTGCCGTGGCCGGGGCGCTGTCGGCGGTGTTCTCCAATGACATCATTTGTCTGGCCATGACCCCAGTGGTGGTGCAGCTGTGCCAACAGCGGCGCATCAACCCGGTGCCATTTTTGCTTGGGCTGGCGTGTGCCGCCAACATTGGCTCTGCCGCCACCTTGATCGGCAACCCGCAAAACATGCTGATTGGTTCGGTCATGCAGCTGCCGTTTGACGGCTATGTGCGCCATGCCCTGCCACCCGTGGTCATCAGCCTGGGGCTGCTGTGGGCCTGGCTGGTGTGGGGGCCGGTGGCCGCGTGGGCTCAGCCCGTAACTGACTTGTCCAGCGTGGCCGCAGCCCTGCCAGCGCCGTCGTTTGATGTCTGGCAAAGCACCAAAGGGCTGCTGGTAGCCAGTGCCTTGCTGGCGGTGTTTTTGCTCACCAACTGGCCGCGCGAAGTGGCCGCACTGGTGGGTGCTGGCGTGTTGCTGCTCAGCCGCAGGCTGCATTCATCACACGTCATGGGTGACGTGGACTGGCCGCTGCTGGTGCTGTTCATCGGTTTGTTTGTGGTCAACCACGCGTTCGAGTCCACCGGGCTGGCAGCGCAAGCGGTGGCCTGGCTGGCGCTGCAAGGCGTGCACCTGGCTGACCCTGGGGTGCTGCTGGTGGCCGGCGTGGCCTTGTCCAACCTGGTGTCGAATGTGCCCGCCGTGATGCTGTTGCTGCCGCACCTCAGGGGCTTTGAGGCCGGCTTGACGCTGGCACTGGTGAGCACCCTGGCCGGCAACCTGTTGCTGGTGGGCTCGATTGCCAACCTGATCGTGGTTGACCTGGCGCGCAAGAGCGGCGTGGCGATTGACTGGCGCATGCACGCCCGCGTGGGTGTGCCCGTGACGTTGCTGACGCTGGCACTGGTGTGGGGCTGGTTGCAGTGGGTCTAAAACCCTCAAAAAACCAAGCTGCATGTACCATTCGCCCATCGTTGGCACTTTATTCAAAAACACACCATGACTTCAGCGGATGCCTTAATTTCCAGGTCTGAAATTTTTCCCTGGAGTGATAACTTTGCCACCGGCATTGAAGTCATTGACGCGCAGCACCGCAAACTGGTCGATTTGCTCAACCAGCTCGCCGGACACATGGCACTGGGGTCGGAATGGCTCACGCTGCATGCCGTGTTTGACGAACTGGCCGATTACGCACAGTACCATTTTGAAACCGAAGAAAGCATCTGGAGCCAACACCTCAAAGCGGATGCTTTGGTGCACGCACACAAAAAAACACACCATGATTTTGTCGATGAGGTTGAACGCATCCGGGCCACCATTGGTGTTGAGAGCGATGACAAGGCGGTTGAGAAAACAACCTCGTTTTTAACCCACTGGCTGGCTTTCCACATTCTTGAAGAAGACACCGCCATGGCCAGGGTGGTGCTGGGCCTGCAACAGGGACAGACCCTGACCGAGGCCAAGGCCAGCGCACAGGCGCACATGCACGGCGCGGCCCACGCGCTGATTGATGCCGTGCTGCACATGTATGACAGCCTTACCAGTCGAACCCTGGCGCTGCTGCGCGAAGTGGGGCATCGGCAACGGGTAGAAGAAAAATTGCGGCTCGCCGGCAACATCATCGAAAGCTCGGCCGACGCTATTTTTATCACCGACCCACATGGCTTCATCACCGACGTGAACCCCGCCTGCTGCGCCGCCTTGAAACGCCCGCGTGATGCGCTGCTGACCCAGGCGGTGGACGATGTCATGCCCGGCCTGTTTGGCCTGCCGCCAGGGCAAGCGGCCTGGGCCAACGCACGCGAGTTGGGGCACTGGGCCGGTGAAATCCACAACCGCAAGCCCGATGGCGAACTGGAAACCATCTGGCTGATGCTCTCGACGGTCAAGGACACAACGCACCACACCCAGCATTTTGTCGGCATCGTGTCGTCCATTACCCACTTGGTGGCGCGGCATCAGGCGCTGGAAACCGCCGCCAACCACGATGCCCTGACCGGTTTACCCAACCGGCGCTTGCTGTCAGACCGACTGACGCAGGCGGTGCAACACAGCAGGCGCAACCGCACTTTGCTGGCGGTGTGCTACCTGGATTTAGATGGCTTCAAACCCGTCAACGACCTGCTGGGGCATGCAGCCGGTGACGAGGTGCTGCGTGTGGTGGCCCAGCGCATGCAAAAAGCGCTGCGTGGTGCTGACACCGTAGCACGCGTGGGTGGCGATGAATTTGTGCTGCTGCTGGGTGATGTGAACCATGTCCACGAAGTCACCAAACTGCTGCACCTGCTGATGTTTGAACTGGCACAGCCGATTGAGGTGGCGGCGCAGCAGGTGCGGGTAGATGTCAGCATGGGCATCACGCTGTACCCCACGGACGCGGCCAGCGCGGACGAGTTGCTGCAGCATGCCGACCAGATGCTGTACGCCGCCAAGGCCGCTGGTAAAGCCTGCCTGCGGGTTTACCCCGGCAACTGAAACGTGAGGGTGCTGGGGGGAGCCTGTCAGACCTGTCGCCCAGGCGCTCGACAGCGGTTCAGGGCTGTGCACCAATGCCTCTTTTTTTGATGCACCGAGGCCTGCCATGCCAGACACCACCCACCACCGCATTTGCCCCCTGTGTGAAGCCTGTTGCGGGCTTGCGATCAGCGTCCGCAATGGCACAGTGACGCAGATTCGCGGCGACGCGCAAGACCCGTTCAGCCAGGGCTACCTGTGCCCCAAGGCCGTGGCCCTGAAAGACCTGCACAACGACCCCGACCGCCTGCGCACGCCCATGATCAAGCGCAACGGTCGGCACGAGCCCGCCACCTGGGATGAAGCCTTTGCCGAAATTGCGCGCCGCTTGCCCCCGCTGCAAGCAACCCATGGTCGCCACGCGGTGGCCGTGGCGGTGGGCAACCCGGTGGCACACAAATACGGTTTGTTCACTTACTTTCCCAAGTTGGCACGCGCCCTGGGCACGCGCAATGTGTTCTCGGCTTCAAGCCTGGACCAAGTGCCCAAGCAGCTGGCATGCGGCCTGATGTTTGGCCACTGGATGAGCGTGCCGCTGCCCGACATCAGCCGCACCCAGCTGCTGATCGTGATCGGGGCCAACCCGCTGGCCAGCAATGGCAGCCTGTGGACCGTGCCTGATTTCAAAGGCAAAGCCAAAGCGCTGCAGGCACGCGGTGGCCGTCTGGTGGTGCTTGACCCGCGCCGCACCGAGACCGCGGCCATGGCCGACACGCACCACGCCATTCGCCCCGGTGCCGATGTGTTTTTGCTGGCCGCCATGGTGCACACCCTGTTCACCCACAACTGGGTACGCCTGGGCGCGGTGGCCCCCTGGGTGCAGGGGGTCGATGCCGTGCGCCAAGCCGTGGCCGCCTTCACGCCCGAGGCGGTGGCGCAACGCTGCGGCCTAGCCGCTGACACCATCCTTGCCTTGACCGATGAACTGGCCCACACCGAACGCGCGGCGGTATACGCCCGCATTGGCACGTGCACGCAAGCTTTTGGCACGCTCGCCAGCTGGTTGGTGGACGTGCTCAATGTACTCACCGGGCATCTGGATGCACCCGGTGGCGTGATGTTCACCCAAGCGGCCGCCTTTGCCAGCAACACCCAGGGCACGCCGGGCAGCGGACGCGGCATTGCCACCGCCC
>JAVHPS010000421.1:0-1132 GCA_036170715.1 Rhodoferax sp.
TAACTTTTCAGTTCACCTTCCGCAAGCTAGCGGGGGACGGGTCTCCCCTTAAGCCAAAAAGTTCTCATCAAAACCTGATATGACCCTTGCAGATATGTACTTTATATGCATAATCCAGCCATGAAATTCGAGTTCGACCCTGCCAAAGCGGCCAGCAACCTGAAGAAACATCGCATCAGCTTTTCAGACGCGCAAGCAGTTTTTTACGACGACAGGGCGCTGACGATGGAAGACCCAGACTCACAAGGGGAACAGCGATTTTTGACCATGGGCCTGGACGCATTGGGCCGGGTCTTGGTGGTGTGCTACACCGAGCGTGAAGAGCGGACGCGCATCATTTCTGCTCGCAAGGCCGAAAAACCAGAGGTAAAAAATTACTATGCGTAAAGAATACGATTTCAGCGCCGCCAAGCGTGGTGCAGTGGCTCAAAGCAACGGCAAAACCCGCGTGACCATCATGCTCGATGACGATGTGATTGAGGCCTTTCGCGCCCGTGGCGATGCATCAGGCCAGGGTTACCAGACGCTGATCAATGCCGCGTTGCGCGCCGCCATTGACCCCGACGCAGCACCGGTAACGCTAAAAGCCTTGCGCGCTGCACTCGATGAACGGTTTGCATTGGCCGCTTGAAAAACAGCACTTTTATTCGCGCTGCGCAGAGGTGTGGGTCGGCCAGCGTTTTTGAATACCAGGGAATCACGAGCTGTGAAATTGTTGAATGAAGTCCTGTGCCCTATCGGCGGTGCGGTCATGCGTGAGCCAAACTGTCCAGCGAGGTGGGCCATCCGGGCGGCTGACGATTTCTGGTACTCCAGCATGAGGAAGCTGCCCGGATGGCCTGCCTCGCGGGTTCCCCCGACAGCGTTTTTGGCAAATCTCCCCGTCTCAAATTTTTCGATTTACAAAACTGAATTGCGTTTGCCATGACTGATGAACTGATTTTTGATCTACCCACCCCCGTCCAGCCCGAGGGCGATGACGCGCTCAACCTGGCTAGCTACGCCCAGCGTGCCTACCTTGAATATGCTTTAAGCGTGGTCAAGGGGCGCGCTCTGCCCGACGTGACCGACGGCCAGAAGCCGGTGCAGCGGCGCATTTTGTACGCCATGAGCCGCATGGGGCTGGGCTATG
>JAVHPS010000422.1:0-5229 GCA_036170715.1 Rhodoferax sp.
GCGCCAAGATGATGCGCTCTTTCTGGTTCGGATCGACCTCGGCAAACACCGTGGTCTGGGTCACGATGTGCATCAGCGCGGCTTCGCTCATGGCATTGAGTTCACTGCCGGTGATCACGTGGCCGCTGGGCAAGGCCAGCGCCAGCGCCAGATGCTGCGCCACCTTGTGGTTGTCGCCGGTGACGATCTTGAGCTGCACGCCGCGCTGCGCCAGGTCGTGGATGGTTTGCCGCACATCGGGTTTGGGCGGGTCCATGAGCAGCAGAAAGCCGTCAAAGTTCAGCGCCTGCTCATCGTCGCGGGTGCAGGGCGTACTGCGCGCAGGCAAGGTGCGTGAGGCCACGCCCAGCACGCGGTAGCCCTGGTCGCTCCATGCGGTAAAGCGGGCATCAATGGTGGCCAGCAGGGCACTGTCCAGCGCCGCTGCATCGACACCCGCCGTGCTGCAGCGCGCCAGCACTTTGTCCAGCGCGCCTTTGGTGATCAGCGTGGTGGTACCTTCGCCCTCTGTCACCACCACGGAGAGGCATTTACGCACAAAGTCGTAGGGGATTTCGTCCACTTTGCGCACCGCACCCAGGGCCAGACCAGCTTTTTGGGTGGCCGCTACCACCGCCTCGTCCAGCGGGTTGGCCAGGCCGGACTGCAGGCTGGCGTTCAGCGCCGCCAGGCGCAAAACGGTGGCGCTGGGCTGGCCTGACAGATCCAGCGCACCGTCCAGCGCCACCACACCGGCGGTGAGCGTGCCGGTTTTGTCGGTGCACAACACGTCCATGCTGCCCAGGTTCTCGATCGAATTGAGGCGACGCACGATCACGCCCAGCCGGGCCATGCGTTTGGCCCCGTGCGACAGCGTAATGCTGACAATGGCGGGCAGCAGCTCGGGGGTCAGACCCACCGCAAGCGCCAACGCGAACAACAGCGAGTCGATCGGCGGCTTGGCCATGAAGATGTTGATGGCCAGCACCACCACCACCATCACCAGCATGATGCGGGTCAGCAGGTAGCCAAAGCGCTGGATGCCGCGCTCAAACTCGGTCAGCGCCGGGCGCAGCGCCAGTTTGCCCGCAATCTGTCCGAACACCGTGGCGCGCCCGGCCAACACCACCAGCATGTACGCCGTGCCGGTGTTGACACTGCTGCCCATGAAAACGCAGTTGCTGCGCTCGGCCAGGCTGGCGTTTATCGCCGCTGTGCCAGGGGCTTTGTCCACCGCAAACGTCTCGCCAGTGAGCGCGGCCTGGTTCACGCAGAAGTCTTTGGCCTGCAGCAGCACGCCATCGGCCGGGATCAGGCTGCCCGCTGACAGCAGCACCACATCGCCGGGCACCACCTGGTTGGACGGCAGGTTTTGCACCGTACCCCCGCGCAGCACGCGGCAGTGGATGGTGACCTTGGATCGCAGTTTCTCAATGGTGTTGCTAGCCACAAACTCCTGCGCAAAACCCAGCAGCGTGCTGCCCAGCACAATGGCCAGCACCACGGCGGCATCCACCCATTCGGCCGCCACCATCGAAATGCAGGAGGCCACGATCAAGATCAGCACCAGCGGGTTTTTGAACTGGCTGACCAGCAGCGCCAGGGTGTCGCTGCGTTTCTGGGTCTCCAACGCGTTGGCACCACCCTGCTGGAGACGGGTGCTGGCCTCCCCCTGCGCCAAGCCATCAACGCTGCTGCCCAGCGTCTGCATCAATGAGCCAGGCGGCAGGCTCCAGTACCCCGTCAAGGGACTTGGCGCGCTGGTTTCAGTGGGGATCGCTGGCACAGGGGTACGGGGTAACTCTGGCACGCTCAAAGCTCCTGTTGCGCTTATCGCAAGGCGCTCATTGTCTGCCCGATTGGGACCGTTCAGTGCACAGGGGCTTTGGCGGGCTGTGGCATCGCCGATGTCTCACAGCGCAGCGCAGTCCCCGGCGCAGTCACAAGGTCGTGTGATACCGCCCGTTCAATCTGAACCGCACCTTTATGGTGCGGGTCTGTGCATCTTGCAGCTGGTGGGCAATTGGGCATCGGCAGCGGCCACAGTTTTAATGACCCGAAAGCCGTAGCCCGAGCCCTCTACGTCAAAACGCACGCCTGGTGCACCTTGGCGCTGCATAACCCCTACCACCAGCGTCTGTTGAAACTGGTGGTCGGTGGCACGCATGCTGCCAGACTGACCATAGAAAGTAACGTTAGCCCTTTCCAAATCTGCACCAACCGCTACTGAATCCGTAGTACCCGCGGCCTCAACTGCTTGCACATAAGCCTGCACCATCAGCTGCATGCGCATGTGCACGTAGTCGTCCTGCGGTTGGGCAAAGCGTTGCCTGAAGGCCAGATAAAAAGCCTCGCTTTGCGGTGTCTGCACATTGGGCAGCCAGTCGGCCACGGCCACCACCTTGCCAATACCGGCTTCGCCGATCGCCGTCGGTGCGCCCAGGGCGTTGCCATAAAAGGTATAGAAGATGCCGTCAAAACCCACCTCGCGCGCGGCCTTGACCAGCAGTGTCAGGTCGTTGCCCCAGTTGCCCGTGATCACTGCCTGCGCGCCACTGGCCTTGATCTTGGCCATGTAGGGCACAAAATCCTTGACCCGACCGACCGGATGCAGCTCGTCGCCCACAATGCGCACATCCGGGCGCTGCAACGCCAACTGCCGGCGTGCCTCGCGCGCCACGGCCTGGCCAAAACTGTAGTCCTGCCCCAGGATGTAAACGCGCTGCAACGCCGCGTCGTCTCGGATGACCGACATCAGTGCATTCATGCGCATGTCGGCGTGCGCGTCGAACCTGAAGTGCCAGAAACTGCACTTTTCATTGGTCAGGATCGGATCAACCGCCGAGTAATTCAAAAACAGCACGCGCCGCGCGGGTTCGCGCTCGTTGTGCTTGTTGATGGCATCGAGCAGCGTGGCCGCCACCGCCGAAGAATTGCCCTGCAGCACCACGCGTACGCCGTCGTCAATGGCCGCCTTGAGCACCGTCAGGGCTTCCTCTGCCTGGCCCTTGCTGTCATAGCGCTGCAACACCAGTGGCCGTGTCTGGCCCGCCAGCTTGACCCCACCAGCCGCATTGACGCGCTCGGTGGCCCACAACAAATTGCGAAACACCGCCTCACCCGTGTTGGCAAACGGCCCGCTCAAACCTTCGATCAGCGCCAGCTTGATCGGCTCTGCCGCAGCGTGCGCCAGCGTTGTCAGCACCAACGCGCCAGCCAGCAACAGCCCTTTCATAGCCTTTTGCAAAAATGGAAACATCAAAAAAATCCTCTTTCTGAGTAAGTCGCAAACACGCGGTCACCGGGTGTCAACGACCCCGGCTCCAACGAGGTGTCGAGTTTAGTGGGCGCGGAAATTGATATTTAATTCATAGCTACAAGCCCTTATATAACAAGGGCTAGAGTCCTATTTTTCATAAAACCTTAATTGCAAATGGCATCCAACGGCCAGCGCGGTTTGACATCAAAGGCATAGACGGTATCGGCCTGCTGGCACCCCGACTGCAGCCGCATCCCCGCCGCCATGGCAATCATGGCACCGTTGTCGGTGCACAAATGCAGCTCGGGGTAATGCACGCGCACGCTGCGCCGGGCGCACTCGGCGTTGAGCTGGCGGCGCAGCTCCCGGTTAGCCCCCACGCCGCCGGCCACCACCAGACGCTGCAGGCCGGTGGACTTGAGCGCTGTGAGCGACTTTTTGACCAGCACTTCCACAATCGCGGCCTGCGTGGAGGCGGCCAGATCGGCCAACATCGCTTGCGGCAGGTCTTCCACCGCACACCCCTGCGCCGCCGCGCATTTTTTGCTTTGCACCATCACCGCCGTCTTGAGCCCGGCAAACGAAAAGTCCAGGTCGCCACTGTGCAGCAACGGCCGTGGCAGCTTGAATGCCGCCGGGTCACCCTGCTGCGCCAATTGCCCCAAAGCCGCCCCCCCAGGGTAAGGCAGCCCCAGCATCTTGGCCGACTTGTCAAACGCCTCGCCCGCTGCGTCGTCAATGGTTTCACCCAGAATTTGATAGCGCCCAACCCCATCCACCCGCATCAATTGGGTGTGGCCGCCCGACACCAGCAACGCCACGAATGGAAACTGGGGCGGGTCGGCACTCAGAAACGGCGACAGCAAATGCCCTTCCAGGTGGTGCACACCCAGCACCGGCTTGCCCAAGGCTGCGCCCAGCGCACAGGCCACGCCTGCGCCCACCAACAGCGCCCCGGCCAGCCCCGGACCACGGGTAAAAGCCACCACATCCACGTCCTGCAGTTTTCGGTTCGATTCGGCCAGCACCTGCTCGGTCAGCGGCAATACGCGGCGGATGTGGTCGCGACTGGCCAACTCGGGCACGACACCACCGTAGGCCTGGTGCATCTCGATCTGGCTGTACAGCGCATGGGCACGCAGCAACGGCAGCGCACTACCTTGCATATCCACGTCAACCAGCGCCACCCCGGTTTCATCACACGAGGACTCGATGCCCAACACACAACAGTTATTCGTCATAGCCTGCAAGTTTAGAGGATGGGTCAAGGACACCACCCCACCTCAGGGGTTGGTTCGCAAGCCGCGCAAATAGGTGCGAATCGATGCCTGCGCCACCGTCACCAGCTTGAACGCCGACGGCTCCAGCATCCAGGTCTGGATCAGCCCCACCATCAACGCGTGCAGGCCGCGAGCCGCCACCATGGCCGACCCCGGCAGCGTCACCAGACCTCGCGCTGCAGCCTCCTGCAGACTGCGCTGCATCTGCTGCGTACCCTCCACATAGCAGGTCACGTGCCGTTGCTTGACCGCCAGCAGTTCGTCCACGTACTCCACCTTCATCGTTGCTACTTCAAAAATGGCGCGTGTGCGGGCATCGTTTTCAATGCTGTGCATGGCCTGCAACATGGCCCGCTCCAGCGCCGCCAGCGGGTCTTGGGCCTGGGCATGGTCAATCTGCTGCAAGGCTTGCTCCATGGGCAAAACGGCGCTGTCCATGAGCGCGTTGAACAACTCGGCCTTGTTTTTAAAGTGCCAGTAAATTGCACCCCGCGTCACACCCGCGGCCTGCGCAATGTCTTGCAGCGAGGTGCGCGACACCCCTTTGTCAGCAAACACGCGCTGCGCCGCCTCCAGCAGCTGGCAGCGGGTGTGTTCGGCATCTTCTTTGGTACGACGCGCCATGGTCAGGTTTTTATAGGTGTTATCAACATACATTCACGATTGTATGTATACTGCAGAAAAAATCAAACTGTGTCATATTTTCGTCGA
>JAVHPS010000423.1:0-5175 GCA_036170715.1 Rhodoferax sp.
ATACCAAAACCAAAATCGTGGCCGATGGCCTGCGTTACAAATCCAAAGTGTCGGGCTCCCCGTTCACTGCGGCCACCTCGTTTGGGGCCGCCACCATGTCGTGCTTCTTGTGCGGCAAGCACCGGGCGCGGTCGCAAATGGTGTCCAAAAAAATACTCGGCAAATCACAAGCCGTGTGTTCACCGTCTTGCAAAGCGCTGGACGAAGCTTCCAAATAATCCTGATGGTGTCGTCGTTGTTGGCCCTGCTTGATCAGGCCCCCAGGCGCGTGTTGGCGTTGCTCAGTGTGGGTTGCTGGGCCATGTTGGCTTTTGGTCTGTACCTGCAGCACAGTCTGGGTCTGAACCCCTGCCCGATGTGCATTGTGCAGCGTTATGCGCTTGTTTTCGTAGCTGTTAGCGCAGCTTTAACGGCGGCTACCAGCAATAAATCATTGCAACTTTGGGGCTGGGCCGTGTTGCTGCTGGAGTCTGGTTTTGGCGCTTTTGTGGCCGCACGCCAAACCTGGCTGCAGTGGTATCCGCCCCAGATTGCTACTTGTGGGCGTGACTTTTACGGCATGATTGAAGACTTTCCCATCAACCGCGCCATTCCCATGATCTTCAAAGGCAGTGGTGACTGTTCGGCCGTCGATTGGACGTTTCTGGGCGGCTCCATCGCCAATTGGTCTTTGGTTTGCTTCACGCTGATTGGCGTGCTGGCTCTGACCATGCTGGTGCGTGCGCGCCAACACCGGCAAGCTTGAAACCCATCCCGAACCCGGTTGAGGGGGACAGGGTGGTTGATTTACCCCAGTTTTTTCACCAGCACCTGGCTTTTGCGATCCCAGTTGTACTTGCGTTTGCGCGCCTCAGGCAGCCAGTCAGGGTCAACCTGGACAAAACCGCGTTTGATGAACCAGTGCATGGTGCGCGTGGTCAGTACAAAAATGCTGTCAAGTCCGGCCAATTTGGCACGTTGCTCAATCCGCTTTAATACCCGTTCCCCATCGCCCTGGCCTTGCACGTCGGGTGACACGGTGAGTGCCGCCATTTCTGCGGTGCGTGCTTCGGGGTAGGCATACAGCGCCGCGCAGGCAAAGATCACGCCGTCGTGCTCGATCACGGTGTACAGGCCCACGTCACGTTCGATTTCGGTGCGGCTGCGCTTGACCAGCGTGCCGTCTTTTTCAAACGGTTCGATCAGTTGCAGGATGCCACCCACATCGTCTACCAAAGCTTCGCGCAGGCTTTCCAGTTTTTCATCCACCACCATGGTGCCTATGCCGTCGTGCACGTACACCTCCAGCAAGATCGATCCATCCACGGCAAACGGAATGATGTGGCTGCGCTCTACACCGCCCTTGCAGGCCTTGGCACAATGCTGCAAGTAAAAAGCGGTGTCGCTGGGTTTGTCGGCAGCGGGCAGGTCGCGCAGCAGCTTTTGGGCTGCGGCCAGGGGCAGTTCGGTGTCGATCGGGTTGTCGGCGCTGACCGGTTGGGCAATGTCGGTGGCGATGCCGGGCACTTCGGTGACAAAAATCAGCTTGTCGGCTTGCAGCGCCACGGCGACCGAGGTGGCGACTTCTTCCATGGTCAGGTTAAACGCCTCGCCGGTGGGCGAAAAACCAAACGGCGACATCAGCACCAGTGCGCCCATGTCCAGTGAACGCATGATGCCAGCGGTGTCAATCTTGCGCACCACGCCCGAGTGCTGAAAGTCCACCCCATCCACAATGCCCACCGGGCGCGCAGTTAAAAAGTTACCTGAAATCACGCGCACCGTAGCCCCGGCCATGGGCGTGTTGGGTAGCCCCTGGCTGAAGGCCGCTTCAATCTCGTAGCGCAACTGGCCAGCGGCTTCCTGGGCACAGTCCAGCGCCACTTCATCGGTGACGCGGATGCCGCCAAAGTAGCGCGGCGTGTGCCCTTTGGCCTTTAGCTGCTCGTTCACCTGAGGTCGAAAACCATGCACCAGCACGATCTTGACACCCATGCTTTGAATCAGCGCCAGGTCTTGCGCCAGGTTGGGCAGCTTGCCCGCAGCAATGGCCTCGCCGCAGACACCCACCACAAACGTCTGGTTGCGAAACTTGTGGATGTAGGGCGCGACCGAGCGGAACCAGGGGACGAAGGTAAAGTTGAAGACGCTGGACATGGTTGGAGGTATTGCTTTGAGAAAGAGTCGTATCCGAAAAAGGGAGCAGCCGGACTATACGGTAACCGTGGCTACTGCGCGATTCGCAACCCGTTGCGAAATGGTCGATGCGCACATCTGTCATTGCAATGGGCTGGAAAGATACCGTGCCAAGCGTCTTTTTGTAATACACTCAATAAACTTTTTGTATTCAAAATCATGACCCTTACCGTTCGACTGCCCGAAACCATCGAGAGCCAATTGGCGCGCTTTTGCGAGGTCATGGGTGTCTCCAAATCGCAGGTGGTGCAAACTGCCTTGAAGGACTGGTTTGCCAAACCAGCGGTGGATCATGCCCATCCGTTGCTGGCGTTTGCGCAGACGGCTTCCAACGCTGCGCCAGCACCTGACTGGGCCGGGCCCTATTCCAAAGAGCGCTTGCGTGCGCGGGTGCTGGCCAGCGGTAGTGCGCACGCCGTGAACGAACCTGTGGCAGAGTATCGGGTGGCAACCCCAAAATCTGCCGTCGGGCGCAAACGTACCAGCAAAAATAACAAAAATGATAGTGTTCAGCCCAATAAAAACAAGGGCAAGAAGGCTATTTCTCATAAACATCCGGATGACGCAGCTACTGGTGTTCAAGGGTGATGAAGCTCGCCCGAAACACCCTGATCGCCGACAGCGGCTTTCTGATCGCCTTGTTTGACAGCCGTGAACCGCACCACGTGGCTGCCCAATCGTTTTTGCAGCGCCAACCACAGCCGCTGCTGACCGTGGAAACGGTCGTGGTTGAAGTGAGTTTTTTTCTGGCGGGTGGGCAGCGGCGGGCTTTTTTGAACGCGGTGGCTGCCAGTGCGTTGCCCGTGCTGCCACTGGAGGCTGCCAGCCACCGGCGCATTGCCGAGTTGGCTGGCAAATACGATGACATCGCACCGGATTACGCTGACCTGGCGCTGATTGACCTGGCTGAGCGCAGCGGCTTGCATGCCGTGCTAACACTGGATATGCATGATTTTTCAATCTACCGCATCAAGGGGCGTCAACATTTTGATTTGGTGAGCTGGTTTTGATGACACAACACAGGGGTGAAAAGCGCCCAATTCACGGTTTGAAAATCGACTTTCCCGAAGATTTACCCGTCTCCGCTCGCCGCGAAGAAATCATGGCCGCCATGCAGGCGCACCAGGTCATCATCGTCTGCGGTGAAACCGGTTCGGGCAAAACCACACAGTTGCCCAAAATTGCCCTGGCGTTGGGGCGCGGGCTGTGCAACTACCCCAAGACGCTGGCCGACGGCCGCCCCGCGCCGCGTGGCAAACTCATTGGCCACACCCAGCCACGGCGCATTGCCGCCAGCAGCGTGGCCAAACGCATTGCCGAAGAACTGCACACCCCGACGGGCGAGGTGGTGGGTTTCAAGGTGCGGTTTCAGGATCGGCTGGGCAAAGATGCCTCTGTCAAGCTGATGACCGACGGCATTTTGCTGGCCGAAACCCAGACCGATCCGCTGCTCAAGGCTTACGACACGCTCATCATCGACGAGGCGCACGAGCGCAGTCTGAACATCGACTTTTTGCTCGGTTATTTGAAGCAAATCCTGCCGCGCCGACCCGATTTGAAAGTGGTGGTGACCAGCGCCACCATTGATGCGCAGCGGTTTGCCGAGCACTTTGCTTCTGTCAAAGGGCCGGCACCCATCATCATGGTCTCCGGGCGCATGTTCCCGGTGGAGCAGCGTTACCGCCCGTTTGAAGAAGCGCGCGACTACGACCTGAACTCGGCCATAGCCGATGCGGTGGACGAACTCTGGCGTGACGTGCACCACAGCGGCGACATCCTGGTGTTTTTGCCCGGCGAGCGCGAAATCCGCGAGGCTGCCGACCACCTGCGTGGCCACCTGAGCCACAGCGCCGTGTTTCGCAACGCCGACGTGTTGCCGCTGTTTGCCCGCCTGAGCCAGGCCGAGCAAGACCGCATTTTTGACAGCCACGGCGGGCGGCGCATTGTGCTGGCCACCAATGTGGCCGAAACCTCGCTCACGGTTCCAGGCATCCGATACGTCGTTGACGCAGGCACAGCGCGCATGAAGCGCTACAGTTTCAGAAGCAAAGTGGAGCAGTTGCTGGTGGAGCCCATCAGCCAAAGCTCGGCCAACCAGCGCGCCGGGCGCTGCGGGCGGGTGGCCAACGGCATCTGCATTCGGCTCTATGACGAGGCCGACTTCAACGCCCGCCCCAAGTTCACCGACCCCGAAATACTGCGCAGCTCGCTGGCCGGGGTGATTCTGCGCATGAAGTCGCTGCACCTGGGTCAGGTGGAGGATTTTCCGTTTCTGGAAAGCCCCTCTGGCCGCGCCATTGCCGACGGCTACCAGTTGCTCAATGAACTGGGCGCGGTGGACGATGCCAACGAGCTGACCGCCATGGGCCACGAACTTGCCAAACTGCCACTCGACCCGCGTGTCGGCCGCATGATTCTGGAGGCGCGCTCGCGCGAGGCGCTGGATGAAGTGCTGGTGATCGCGTCGGCGCTTTCCGTGCAAGACGTGCGCGACCGCCCGATGGACGCGCAGCAGCAGGCGGATCAGGCGCATGCCAAGTTTGACGATGAAAAGAGCGAATTCACGGGTTATCTCAAGCTGTGGAAGTGGATTCATGATGTGCGGGGGGGAGAAAATAATGGGGGTCAGATTCCAATTAAGTCAGCAGATTCAAAAAATCAAAATAATTGGAATCTGACCCCCATTAATTCCAAGCTGAGCAACCGCCAGTATGAGCAGCTGCTGCGCAAAAACTTCATCAGCATGCGCCGGGTGCGCGAGTGGCGCGACATTTACAGCCAACTCCACACCGTGGTGGCTGAGCACAAATGGCGGCTCAATGCCAAACCTGCCAGCTACGAACAGTTGCACTTGTCGATGCTGGCCGGGCTGCTGGGCAACATCGGCTGCAAGCTCGAAACGGACGATGCCAAGGGTGAGTATCTGGGCGCACGCTCCATCAAGTTTTACCCGCACCCCGGCGCGCACCTGGTCAAAAAACCGGGCCGCTGGATTGTGGC
>JAVHPS010000424.1:0-1119 GCA_036170715.1 Rhodoferax sp.
GCGTGATGCCGAACTGTTGGAGAATATGCACCGCGTGCTGCATGGTGTCCCAGTCAGAGCTGGAGCCCATGAGTACGCCAATTTGGATTGAGTTCATCGCCCGAATTTTACGTTTGAAACAGCTTGCGGCCTACTCCCCTACGAACCTAGAGACCACCATGATTGAAGTGACATTGCAAAATTTTGAAACCGACGTGATCGCCGCGTCCATGACCCAGCCGATCCTGATCGACTTCTGGGCCCCGTGGTGCGGCCCCTGCAAGTCGCTGGGGCCGATTCTGGAACAGGCAGAAGCAGACTACGCCGGGCGCTTCACGCTGGTCAAGATCAACTCGGACGACGAGCAACAGCTGGCACAAGCTTTCGGCATTCGCAGCATCCCGACCTGCATTCTGATGATGGGGGGCAAGCCGGTGGACGGCTTCATGGGCGCGCAAACGGCAGGCCAAATCAAGGCGTTTCTGGACAAACACCTGCCCAGCGACGGCGAACTGATCGCCGAGGCAGAAAGCGACGAGGCGCAAGCCCTGTTGGCCAGCGGCGACAAGCACGCCGCCCTGGAGAAACTGGCCGATGCGCTGGCCGCAGACCCTGGCAACGACGACACCCGTTTTGACTACACCCGCCTGCTCATGGAGCTGGGTGGTTTGGAGGAAGCCGAGGCTGCGTTGGCCGGCAAGCTGACCGAAATTCCGCGCCAGCTGCGGTTTGAGGCCTTGGCACAGTGGCTCGCTGCTATTAAATTCAGTGCTACAAGTCCTTATTCCAAATGGGCTATCGACCAATTTGATGCAAAAATTGCCGAGAACAAACGTGACTTTGAGGTGCGTTTTGCCAAGGCCCGTCTACTGATGGCCGTGGGCGACTGGACCGCCGCCATGGACGAGTTGCTGGAGATCATCATGCGTGACAAAAAGTGGGCCGACGAAGCCCCGCGCAAAGCTTTTGTGGCCATTCTGGAGCTGCTGACCCCACCCAAACCCAAGGCGGCAGCGACTGCGCCGGGCAAAACCGCAGGCGGCATTGAGGTGCTGGGCAAAGCTGCCGTGCAAGAAGACCCGCAAGCCGCGCTGGTGTCTGCCTACCGGCGCAAATTGAGCATGATGCTCAACTGATCTG
>JAVHPS010000425.1:0-1114 GCA_036170715.1 Rhodoferax sp.
AGTTGATCTGGGCCCGAGCATCGTCACCCGTGCCTTCGAGCGCCAGCACCGTGCCCTCGCCAAACTTGGCATGAAACACTTTTTGCTTCACTTGGAAACCGCCAGGTGGTGTTTTTTGCACCGGCACGGGGGTTGTGGTGTATTTTGAAAAATCAGTGCCAAATTGGCCTCTAGCCCTTGTTGAATAAGGGCTATTAGCTCCTGAATACGGAGTGTCAAGACGGCTTTCCATCTGGCCGAAACCCTGATTTTTGGGCGTGATCCACTTCAACGCCTCTTCCGGTAGCTCTTCAAAGAAGCGGCTGCGCAGGTTGTAGCGCGTCTGCCCATGCAACATGCGGGTTTGCGCGTGGCTCAGGTACAGGCGTTTGCGCGCCCGGGTGATGGCCACGTACATCAGGCGGCGCTCTTCTTCCAGACTGTCGCGATCCGTCATCGAGTTTTCATGCGGAAACAGGCCTTCTTCCATACCGGTGATGAACACGCAGTCAAACTCCAGCCCCTTGCTGGCGTGCACCGTCATGAGCTGAATGGCATCCTGCCCGGCTTGCGCCTGGTTGTCGCCGGCTTCGAGCGCGGCGTGGGTCAAGAAGGCGGCCAGCGGCGACAGGGTTTCACCCGTGTCCGCATCGGGCGCAGGCGCGTCTTGCAGCGGCTGGTTCAGGTCCAGCCCTTGCGAGGCCGGGGATTGCGTCAGGCCGTTACCCAGCTCATCCACCGGTAGCGCCACCGCGTCACGGCCAAAGCCTTCAATGGAGACAAAGCTCTCGGCAGCGTTGACCAGTTCTTGCAGGTTTTCCACCCGGTCCGCGCCTTCGCGGTCGGCTTTGTAGTGCTCAATCAAACCACTGTGGTCCAGCGTAGCCTCAATGGTTTCGCGCAGGCTCAAGCCTTGCGTTTGCTCGCGCAGCACATCAATACCGGCCAGAAAAGCGCCAATGTTGCTGCCCGCCTTGCCGCCCAGGCTACTGACCGCGTCGCTCAGGGCGCAGCCCAAGCTGCGCGCCACGTCTTGCAACTGCTCCAGGCTGCGCGCGCCAATGCCGCGCGGCGGGAAATTCACCGCGCGCATGAAGCTGGTGTCGTCGCGCGGGTTTTCCAGCAGGCGCAGGTA
>JAVHPS010000426.1:0-22852 GCA_036170715.1 Rhodoferax sp.
AAGCCATTAACGCGTTGGTTGACGCAAAAATGAAGCGCCGCATGGTGGTGGTGGGGGCGTGCATCGAGACCGACGCACACACCGTGGGCATCGACGCCATCATGAACATGAAGGGCTACAACGGCCACAAGGGGCTGGAGAGCTACCACAGCTTGCGCGCCATCAACATGGGGGCGCAGGTGACCTGTGAAGAGCTGGTGACACGCGCCATTGAAGAGAGCGCCGACGTGATTCTGGTGTCGCAAATCGTGACGCAAAAAAACATCCACCTGGACAACCTGACCAAACTGGCCGACCTGCTCGAAGCCGAAGGCCTGCGCGACCAGATCATCCTGGTGGTCGGCGGCCCGCGCATCAGCCACGAACTGGCCAAAGAGCTGGGCTACGACGCTGGTTTTGGCACCAAATCGTATGCGGAAGACGTGGCCTCGTTTGCGATTCACGAGTGGTGCAAGCGGCACTGAAAGGGAACACCATGCAAACCATCACCAGCCTGATCCGCCTGCGCATCAGCGCCCACGAAGCCCACTACGCCGGCAACCTGGTCGACGGCGCAAAAATGCTCAACCTGTTTGGTGACGTGGCCACCGAACTCTTGATTCGCAGCGACGGCGACGAGGGCCTGTTCGTGGCCTACGACAGCGTCGAATTTCTGGCTCCGGTGCACGCTGGCGACTACATCGAGGCCAGCGGGCACATCGTCTCCATGGGCAAGACCTCACGCAAGATGGTGTTTGAAGCGCGCAAGGTGATCGTGCCCGTAGGTGTGGCAGGGCAACCCTCGGCGGCCGACGTGCTGACTGAGCCGGTTGTGGTCTGCCGCGCCAGCGGCACCTGCGTGGTGCCGCTTTCGTGTCAAAGAATCGCACGCTAGCCCTTGTATTTATTGGTCTTATTGCTATGAATAAACTCATCATCACCGCCGCCCTGACAGGCGCAGAAGTCACCCGTGCGCAGCAACCGGCGCTGCCCGTCACGCCACAAGAAATCGGCATCGCCGCGGCCGAATGCGCCGGCGCTGGTGCCGCCATGGTGCACGTGCACGCACGCCTGCCCGACGGCACGCCCACGCAAGACCCGGCGGTGTACCAGCAGATCATCACCGAGGTCAAAAAGCGCTGCGACGTGATCGTGCAAGTCTCCACCGGCGGCGCAGTTGGCATGAGCGCGGCCGAGCGCTTGGCCCCGGTGATGCTCAAGCCCGAGATGGCCACGCTGTCCATGGGCACGGTCAACTTTGGCGGCGATGTGTTCATGAACCACCCCGCCGACATGGAAGCCTTTGCCCGAGCCATGCAGCAGCATGGCGTGAAACCTGAACTGGAAATTTTCGACAGCGGCATGCTCACCACCGCGCTGCGCTGGCTCAAAACAGGGCGGCTCTCAGGCCCACAGCACTTTGACTTTGTGCTGGGCATGCCCGGCGGCATGGCGGGCACGCCCGAGGCGCTGATGTTTCTGAAGTCGCAATTGCCGCCCGATGCCACCTGGAGCGTGGCTGGCATTGGCGCAGCGCAACTGCCGCTGGCCACACTGGCCCTGGTGCTGGGCGGGCACGTGCGGGTGGGCTTTGAAGACAATATTTTTTACCGCAAGGGCGAGCTTGCCAGCAGCAATGCGCAACTGGTGGCGCGCGTCGCCCGGCTCAGTGCCGAGTTCGGGCGGGCACTGGCGACAGCCGCTGAAGCGCGTGCAATTCTCAACATAAAATAGGCTTATAGCCCTTATTAATAAATGGCTAAGCGCTATGTAATATATAGCAAAAATCAAGCTGCCCACACGTCTCATGACCCGTATTCAGGCTAATCTGTTGCTCACCCTGATTGCGCTGATCTGGGGCTCGGCTTTTGTGTTTCAAAGCCAGGGCATGGCACATGTGGGGCCAATGCTGTTTACCGGCATCCGGTTTTTGATTGGTGCGCTGGTCATCACCCCTTTGCTGCTGCTGGAGTGGCACCGACGCGGTCAACGTGGGCTGCAGCTGGTGACACTGGACGGCTGGCGCATTGTCGGCCTGGGCAGTTTGCTGCTGCTGGGCGCGGCGATGCAGCAAATTGGCATCATCAGCACCAGCGTGACCAATGCCGGGTTCCTGACGGCGCTGTATGTGCCCTTGGTTCCGGTGTTGGGCTGGCTGCTGTTGCGCCATCGCCCCCACTGGTCAACCTGGCCGGCGGCGCTGGCCTGTCTGCTGGGAGCCTACCTGCTGTCAGGGGCACAACAGCTGTCGATCAGCCGGGGCGATGTGTGGATCATCTGCTCCACCGTGCCCTGGGCTCTGCATGTGATGCTGATTGGCCGTGTGGCCGACCGCATGGCGGCACCCTTTTTGGTGGCTGGTGGCCAATTCGCCGTGTGCGGCGTGCTGGCAATGCTGTGGGCGCTGTTTTTTGAACCCGCCAGCTGGGCCGGGGTGCAAGCCGCCACCGGTGCGCTGCTGTACACCGGAGTCATGTCGGTGGGCGTGGCGTTTACCGCGCAGGTGGTGGCGCAGCGCTATGCACACGCCAGTGACGCGGCGATTGTGTTGTCGGCCGAGACGCTGTTTGCCGCCCTGTTTGGGTTTTGGTTCATGGGCGACCGCCTCACAGCCGCAGGCTGGCTCGGTTGCAGCCTGATTTTCTGCAGCATGCTGGGCGTGCAGTTGCTGCCGCTGCTGGCCACGCTCAGACGCCAAGGGCGGGTCAAGCCCTAAGGCCTGATGGCTCAGAGCTGAAATTGACCGCTAAAGCTGTAGCGTGAGCCGGGGTAAACCAGCCGCGCCAGGCTGGCCACATGCGGGCCGCTGGTGGTGCAGCGCGTCATCACCAGGCAGGGCTCGCCGCGTTGGATGCCCATGGCTTTGGCCTCGTCGGGCGTGGCGGGCGTGGCCTCTATGGTGAAGCTGGCCTGGGTCAGCGGCGCGTGTTGCAGCAGGTAGCGCGTGGGTGTCAGGGTGTTGAAATCGGCTGCCAAATAATGCGGCGCAGCGGCCGGGTTCACGTGCCGATCTTCGAGTTGAATGGCCACGCCGTTGGCCAAATGCACCAGCACCGAGTGAAACAAGCGCGCCCCACGGTGCAGCTTGAACACCTGCGCCAATGGGGCTGTGGCACGCACCGACTCCAACACCAACACCCGCGTGCTGTGGACGTGGCCGCGCGCCAGGATGTCGTCGTGAATATCGCGAATCTCCAGCGTGCTGGAAATGCGGTGCAGTTGTGCCACCACCGTGCCCGAGCCCTGCACCCGGCTCACCACGCCTTCCACCGCCAACTCTTTCACGGCACGGTTCACCGTCATGCGGCTGACCGCAAACTGCTGTTGCAGCGCAGCCTCACTGGGCACCGCATCGCCCGCACGCCAGATGCCACGGGTGATTTGCTGCTTGATGAAGGCTTTGACTTGCAGGTAGGCCGGCAACGTCTGAGTGGCTAGGGTCGGTTTCATGGGGGGAATTTAGCGCATAAACCGCTGCCTCACCGCGTCAGGGTTTACCCCATTTGCACAAGTTGTATAGACAACTATAGAATGCACCCACTTTTTGCAGTTGACCTTGAACCGGAGGCTCCATGACCCGACCCAACCCCATGCCCACTGCCTGCGCCCAGGCACGCCCGGTACGCGCCCCGCGTGGCAACACACTCACTTGCGCCAATTGGCAAATCGAAGCCGCTTACCGCATGCTGCAAAACAACCTGGACCCCGACGTGGCCGAGAACCCGGACGCACTGGTGGTTTATGGTGGCATTGGCAAAGCGGCGCGCAACTGGGCTTGCTTTGATGCCATTTTGGACAGCTTGCGCCAGCTCAAAGCCGACGAAACCCTGCTGGTGCAAAGCGGCAAGCCGGTGGGCGTGTTCCGCACCCACAGCGGTGCGCCGCGGGTGCTGATTGCCAACTCCAACCTGGTGCCCCAATGGGCCACCTGGGAACACTTCAACGCGCTCGACCGCAAGGGGCTGATGATGTACGGCCAGATGACCGCTGGCAGCTGGATTTACATCGGCTCACAAGGCATTGTGCAAGGCACTTACGAAACCTTTATGGAAGCTGCGCGCCAGCATTTCAATGGCAGCCTGGCGGGGCGCTGGGTGCTTACCGCTGGCTTGGGTGGCATGGGTGGCGCACAGCCGCTGGCGGCCTCGTTTGCCGGGGCCTCTTCCCTGACCATCGAATGCCAGCAAAGCGCCATCGACTTTCGCCTGCGCACCCGCTACGTGGACGAACAAGCCACCGATCTGGACGATGCACTGGCACGCATTGCCCACTACACGGCCGATGAAAAAGCGGTGTCGATTGCCCTGTGTGGCAACGCAGCCGACCTCGTGCCCGAGCTGGCACGCCGTGCCAAGGCCGGTGGTGCAGCGGGCGAGTTGGCGCGCCCGAGCATCGTCACCGACCAGACCTCGGCGCATGACCTGATTCACGGTTACCTGCCGCGTGGCTGGAGCGTGGCGCAATGGAAGGCGGCACAGCAAGACCCGGCGCAGCACGCGGCGCTGAAGCAAGCCGCAGGGCAATCGTGCGCCGTGCAGGTGCAGGCCATGCTGGACTTTCACGCCATGGGCATCCCGACCGTGGACTACGGCAACAACCTGCGCCAGGTGGCCAAAGACTTTGGCGTGGCCCGCGCCTTTGACTACCCCGGCTTTGTACCGGCCTATGTGCGCCCACTGTTTTGCCGTGGCGTGGGGCCGTTTCGCTGGGTGGCCTTGAGCGGCGACCCCGAAGACATCCAAAAGACCGATGCCAAGATGAAGGCACTGTTCCCTGACAACGCCCACCTGCACCGCTGGCTCGACATGGCCGGTGAACGCATTGCTTTTCAGGGCTTGCCCGCGCGCATTTGCTGGATTGGCCTGGGTGAGCGGCATCTGGCCGGACTGGCCTTCAATGCCATGGTGGCCAGCGGCGAGCTCAAAGCCCCGATCGTCATTGGCCGCGACCACCTCGACAGCGGCTCGGTCGCGTCCCCCAACCGCGAGACCGAAGCCATGCTCGACGGCAGCGACGCGGTGAGCGACTGGCCGCTCTTGAATGCCCTGCTCAACACCGCCAGCGGAGCCACCTGGGTCAGCCTGCACCATGGCGGCGGGGTGGGCATGGGTTACTCGCAACACGCCGGTGTGGTGATCGTGGCCGACGGCACGCCCGAGGCCGCTGACAAACTGGCCCGCGTGCTCTGGAACGACCCAGCCACCGGGGTCATGCGCCACGCCGACGCGGGCTACGAGATCGCTGAACAATGCGCCAAAGCACACCACCTGAACCTGCCCATGAAAGCGTGAGCGCGCAGCGCCCCTGGCCAAACACAGCCACCCCACACCTTTATTAACCCCAACCGCAGACCCTGCCATGAACCTGTTGCTTGAACCCGGTCAACTGACGCTTGACCAACTCCACGCCATCCATACCGGCGGCGTGCACCTGACGCTGCCCACATCGAGCCGCGCCACGATTGCCGCCAGCGCGCAGGTGGTGCAGCACGCCGCCGATGGCGATGCCCCGGTTTACGGGGTCAACACCGGCTTTGGCAAGCTGGCCAACCAGCGCATCAGCAAAGACCAGCTCGCAACGCTGCAGCTCAACCTGATCCGCTCACACAGCGTCGGTGTGGGCGCGCCGTTGGCTCCCGAAATTGTGCGCATCATGCTGGCGCTCAAAGCCACCAGTCTGGCACGCGGTTACTCGGGCGTGCGCCAGGTGGTGGTGGACACCTTGCTGGCGGTGTTCAATGCCGGCCTGACCCCTTTTGTGCCGCAGCAAGGCTCGGTCGGCGCGTCGGGCGACCTGGCCCCCCTGGCGCACATGACGCTGGCGCTGCTGGGCGAAGGCGACATGCTGGTTGATGGCCAGCGCGTACCCGCCTTGCAAGCCCTGCGCAGCGCCGGTATCGAACCCCTCACGCTAGGAGCCAAAGAGGGGCTGGCGCTGATCAACGGCACACAAACCTCAACCGCGCTGGCGCTGCACGCGCTGCTGAGTTTCGAGCCCGTGCTGGAAGCCGCGCTGGTGATTGGCGCCATGACGCTGGATGCCGCGCGTGGCAGTGACGGCCCGTTTGACCCGCGCATCCACGCCCTGCGCGGCCAGCCCGGGCAGATTGATGTGGCGCAGTACTACCGCGCCTTGCTCCAGGGCAGTGAGATTCGCCACTCGCACCTGGACGGCGACGACCGCGTGCAAGACCCCTATTGCCTGCGCTGCCAGCCCCAAGTGGTGGGCGCTTGCCTGGACCAGCTGCGCCACGCCGCGCAGGTGCTGGTGCGCGAGGCCAACGCCGTCACCGACAACCCGCTGGTGTTTGCCGAAGACGGTGCCATGCTCTCTGGCGGCAACTTTCACGCCGAGCCGGTGGCGCTGGCGGCCGACGGCATGGCGTTGGCGATTGCCGAAGTGGGAGCCATTGCCGAACGCCGCATCGCCATGCTGATCGATGCCAGCGTGTCGCGCCTGCCACCGTTTTTAACCAGCGACGCGGGGCTCAACAGCGGCTTCATGATCGCGCACGTCACCGCCGCGTCACTGGCCTCCGAGAACAAATCACTGGCGCACCCGGCCAGCGTGGACAGCCTGCCCACCAGCGCCAACCAGGAAGACCATGTGTCAATGGCTACCTTTGCCGCGCGCCGCCTGCAAGCCATGATCAGCAACACCGCACACATACTGGGCATCGAGCTGCTGGCCGCCGCGCAGGGCATTGAATTTTTGCGCCCGCTGCGCAGCTCGGCGGCACTGGAGCAGGCCCACGCCTTGCTGCGCCAGCAGGTCAGCGCCTTGGCGCAAGACCGCTACCTGGCCCCGGACATTGCGCACGCCGGTGCCCTGGTGCGCAGCGGTGCACTGTCGCCGCTGTTGCGCCAGCTGCCCTGTCTGCCCACGTTATGGCTGTGATCAGATCAGGTGTTTGTGGGGCAGACTTCAGTCTGCCTTGGTCGACTAAAGTCGACCCTACAGTCGATGCGCTGGTGAACCAACCATGAACTGGCACACCCTTGCATTACAAGATGTGCCGCCGCGTCCGTGGAAGAACGGCGGTGGCCTGACGCGCGAACTGGCGGCGTGGCCCAATGCGCAAGACTGGGTCTGGCGCATGTCGGTGGCCGAGGTCACGCAAAGTGGCCCGTTTTCACACTTTGCCGGGGTGCAGCGCTGGTTTGCGGTGCTGGCAGGCGCGGGGGTGCAGCTCGATCTGGGCGCCACCAACAACCCCGCCGCCACGCTGCAAACCCTGCACCTGTCTGCGGCCAGCCCGGCGCTGTGTTTTGCCGGACACCTGCCGGTGCACTGCACGCTGCACCATGGTGCCACACAAGACTTCAACCTGATGCTGCGCCCGGGCACTGCCCACACCGCCATGGTGCGCGTCACCGGTACACATTCTGCACACCTTGTAACTACCAAAACAATAGCTGTATACGCATCAAATACAAGGGCTACAGTGCAATTTGATCATGAAGTTCTGGATCTGAATCCGAACACACTGGCGTGGTGCGTGTGCCCGGCAGGCCGTACCCTGCAGCTGCAGGCGCAACATGCCCTGTGGATGGAGTTCGACGCATGAAACTCTGGACGCATTGCACCGCGGCCACGCTGCAGCCAGCAGCCGACCAGCCCTATGGACTGATCCACGATGCTGCACTGGTGGTGGACGGCACGCACTTGCACTGGGTCGGCGCACACCACGACTTGCCGCCCGCGTTGTTGGCACAGTGCCAGCAGACGCACGACTGCGCCGGTGCGCTGGTCACCCCCGGCCTGATCGACTGCCACACGCACCTGGTCTATGGCGGCAACCGCGCGCATGAGTTTGAGCTGCGCCTGCAAGGCGCAAGCTATGCCGACATCGCGCGCCAGGGCGGTGGCATTGCCGCCACCGTGCAGGCCACGCGCCAGGCCACGGTGGCCGAGCTGCACGCGCAAAGCAGCGTGCGCCTGAAGCAACTGCTGAGCGAGGGCGTGACCACGCTGGAGATCAAGTCCGGCTACGGCCTGGCGCTGGAGCCCGAGCGCAAGATGCTCCAAGTGGCACGGGCGCTGGGGCACGACTTTGCCCTGGACGTGCGCACCACGTTTCTGGGCGCGCACGCCGTGCCACCTGAATTTGCCGGGCGCAGCGACGACTACATCAGCGAGGTGCTGCGCATGCTGGCGCTGCTGCACCAAGCCGGGCTGGTGGATGCGGTGGACGGTTTTTGTGAGCACCTGGCGTTTGGCCCAGCGCAAATCGAGCGCGTGCTGCAAGCCGCACGGGCGCTGGGCTTGCCGGTGAAATTGCACGCCGAGCAGCTCAGCGACAGTGGCGGCGCAGCGCTGGCCGCCAGCTACCAGGCCTTGAGCTGCGACCACCTGGAATGGCTGTCTGAGGCCGGGGCGCAGGCCATGGCGGCAGCCGGCAGCGTGGCCGTGCTGCTGCCCGGCGCGTTCTACTTTTTGCGTGAAACCCGCGTGCCACCGGTGGACCTGCTGCGCCGCCATGCCGTGCCAATCGCCATTGCCACCGACTGCAACCCGGGCAGCTCGCCGTGCAGCTCGCTGCTGCTGATGCTCAACATGGCGTGCACCCTGTTTCGCCTGAGCCCTGAAGAAGCGCTAACCGGGGTCACTCGCCACGCCGCACAAGCGCTCGGTTTGCACGATCGCGGTGTATTGCAGGCCGGCAAGCGGGCCGACTTTGTACTATGGAATGCAGAGCACCCTACCCAGCTTTCATATGGGCTAGGAGCCAATTTATGCCTACAAACCATTTACCAGGGGAAGCCCCGATGACGTTCACTTTGCACCCCGGTCGTGTGCCCCTGCTGGTGAGCATGCCGCATGTGGGCACGCACATTCCGCCAGACTTGCACAGCAGCTTCGTGGCGCGCGCGCTGGGCGTGGAAGACACCGACTGGCATCTGCCCCGGCTGTACGATTTTTTGGACGAGCTTGGGGCCAGTGTGCTGATCGCCCACACCTCGCGCTATGTGATTGACCTGAACCGTCCGCCCGACGATGCGCCCCTGTACCCCGGGGCCGCCAACACCGAGCTGTGCCCGACACGGTTTTTTACCGGTGAAGCGCTGTACCAGAGCGGTGCCGAGCCCAGCGCCCAGGAACGCCAACGTCGCTGCACCCGCTACTGGCAGCCCTACCACAGCGCGCTGGCGGCCGAGTTGCAGCGCCTGCAGGCGCTGCATGGCCAGGTACTGCTGTGGGACGCGCACAGCATCCGCTCACAACTGCCCTGGCTGTTTGAAGGCACGCTGCCCGACTTGAACATTGGCACGGCCAGCGACACCAGTGCGCACGCCGCCATTGCCACGGCCATGGCGCAAGCCGTAGCGCAGGCCAACGCCCAGGCGCAGACGCAAACCGGGCTGTACACCCACGTGCGCAATGGCCGTTTCAAGGGCGGCTACATCACCCGGCACTACGGTGCGCCCGCGCAGCACATCCACGCCGTGCAGCTGGAGCTGTGTCAATGCCGCTACATGACTGAGGCCGCTCCGTTTGCATTTGATGCTAGCCAAGCTGCCACGCTACGCCCCCTGCTCAAGGCCATGCTGCAGCAAGCGCTGGCGGCCTGCCCACAGCCCGCATGACCGGGCAGCAAACATCACGGCCGCGTGGGCGGCATCTTTCCAGACCTGTCGCCAACAGCCCACTCGGGCGCGTTCAACCGAGGAATCCAGAATGAATCCCACCCAGTTTTTTGCCCCCGAAGTCTGGCTCAACGGCGCCTGGGCGCAAAACGTGTTGCTGACGGTGGACAGACACGGCCGCTGGAGTCGCATCACGCCCGGCTGCACACCCGGCCAGCACCCGGATGCCCCGCCTTTAAAAGGCCCCGTGCTGCCCGGCCTGGTGAATGCCCACAGCCACGCGTTTCAGCGCGCCATGGCCGGCTTGGCCGAGCAGCGCGCGCCCAGCGCCAGCTGCCTGGCCGATGACTTCTGGAGCTGGCGTGCGCGCATGTATGCGGTGGCACAACGCATCACACCGGAGCAACTCGAAGCCATAGCCACTTTTTTATATGCCGAGCTGCTGGCCGGTGGCTACACCCAGGTGTGCGAATTCCATTACCTGCACCACGCCCCTGACGGCGCGCCGCCGGCCGACCCGCTGGCCATGTCGATGGCGCTGGTGCGTGCGGCACAACAGGTGGGCATCGGGCTGACACTGCTGCCCACGCTGTACCTGCGCAGCGGCTTTGCGGCCCAGGGGCTGCGTGACGATCAACGCCGCTTTGCGTCCACCCCAGAGCAGGTGTGGCGGTTGGTGGAGGCGGTGCAACGCCAGAGCGCCAGCCTGGCGCAGATCAACGTCGGCGTGGCCATCCATTCGCTGCGCGCCGCTGATGCTGGCGCGGTGCGTGAGCTGGCGCAGGAGGCCAACGCCCGCGGCTTGCCGGTGCACATCCACGTGGCCGAGCAGCTGCAAGAGGTACAAGACTGCCTGGCACACACCGGCCAGCGCCCGATGGAATGGTTGCTGGCCAACGTACCCGTCAACGCGCACTGGAACCTGGTGCACGCCACCCGCACCACTGCGGCCGAATTGCAGGGGGTGCAGCGCTGTGGGGCGGCCATCGTCATCTGCCCCAGCACCGAGGCCAACCTGGGCGACGGCGTGTTTGACTACCCGGCCTACGCCGGCCTGGGTGGCACATGGTCGATCGGCTCCGACAGCCACGTCACCCGCAGCTGGGTTGAAGAACTGCGCCTGCTGGAATATGCCCAGCGCCTGACGCTGCGCCAGCGCAACGTGGCAGCCCACACCGGCTCCCACACCAGCAGCGCTGCAGCCCTGTTTGAAGCGGCGCTGGTGGGCGGCGCACCGGCCACGGCACAGCTGCTCGGCGGCGTGGCGGTGGGGCAGCGTGCCGACTTTCTGGTGCTCGATGCCGCGTCGCCTGCGTTGCTGGGCGTGCCCGCTGGGCAGCGGCTTGATGCCCTGGTGTTTTCCAGCCCCCAAGCGCTTTTTCCCGAGGTGTTTGTGGCCGGACAGCCGGTGCTTCACAACGGCCAGACCGTACCCACCGCAGACGGGTCAGGGAACTGGGTGCAGATCCAACACAACTATCTGCGTGCCATGACGCAACTTTGGGGCTGAGACGACGCGCCTGCGTCAGATCAGCGGCGTGCGGTCACCGCACGCCACACCCGGCTCCAGTGCAGCCACAGCCCGCCACCGCCGCTGACCAGCACAATGCCCACCAGGACCGGAATGGCACCGAGCAAAAAACCGCCCTCAATGGGCTCATGCAACAGCCAGGCCCCGAACACCATGCCAAACAAGGGGGTTAAAAAGGAGAATACCCCCAGCCGCGAGGCCAGGTACTGGCGCAACAACCAGAACCACACCAGAAAACTGGCAAACGACACCACCAGGGTGTGAAACGCCAGACTGGCCCAAACCGTGGGCGTAGGCTTGAAGTGCGCCTGCCCGGTGGCCAACGCCCCCACCAGCAACAGCACAAAAGCCCCCACCAGCTGGTACAGCAAGGTCTGCGTAGCGGACGCTCTGGACAACGCTGAACTGCGCACCACCACTGTGGTGGCGGCCCAGGCCATGCCCCCGAGCAGGCCCAGCAAGTCGCCCCACAAGCTATTGTCTGCCGCTGCGCTGGGCGCAGCGCGCCCCAGAAAAGTCAAGGCAATGCCCCCAAACGCCAGCGCAATACCCAGCCACTGCACCGCGCCCAGGCGTTCGGCTGGCAAGCGCCAGGCCAGCCCCAGTGCGGCAAACATCGGTGCGGTGTACAAGAACACCACCATGTGCGAGGCGCTGGTGTGGCGCAACCCCTCGGCCACCAGCAAAAATTCAAGTCCAAACAGCAGCCCCACCACGATGCCTGGGCCGAGCGTGCCGTCGCGCAGATTCATGGGGGTCTTGCGCCACCACATCACCAACCCTACCAACACCGCCGCCACGCCCGAGCGCAGCGCAATTTGCATGATCGGAGCAATGTCGTGCGCCGTGGCTTTGAGCACCACTTGCTGCATACCCCAAATGGCGCACAGCACCAGCATCAGGGTGATGGCACGGGTATCGAGAGGTTGGTGGGTATGCATGAAAGGTCAAGACTCCAAGTGGCAAATGACATTTGCAATGCCGGTGGCTGGCTTTGCAGCTGATTCACGAACAGCGCTAGATCGGCACTGAGGACGTTGAAACAACCCGCTTGTTCCATTGCGTCCAGTTTAAACAATTGACACAGTGGTTCACTTCGCTCTAGCGTGGGAATAGCAGACGCTGCTGGTCGCAGATGTGGCCATGTGCGCAAAACGCTTTCGGAGAAAATGAAGCGACTGGAGGTCACCGCATGAACTGCCTCACCACGGCCTGGACGAACTATGCCCCTGAGATTCGCCATTGGCTGCGCCACCGTACCCATGACACTGCGCTGGCCGACGACCTGCTGCAAGATCTGTTTTTGCGTGCCTTGCGCCAAGAACAGCGCTTTTGTGATCTGCGCAACGCGCGTGCCTGGTTGTTTGAGGTGGCACGCAACTTGTTGGCCGACCATTTCCGGGTCGGACATGAGTCCGTACCGCTGCCCGACGACTTGCAGGCGCAAAGCGAAGACCTGGCCACAGTGGACGAGTTGACGGGTTGCCTGCCGCGCGTGTTGTCAGAACTTGGCGTTGAAGACCGCGATGCCATCACCCTGTGTGATCTGCAAGGCATGCCCCAGGCTGAATATGCCCAGCTGCGTGGCTTGAGTCTGAGCGCAGCCAAGTCGCGCGTGCAACGCGCCCGTGTTCGGCTGCGCCAGCACATGAGCCAAGCCTGCCAGGTGCAGCTAGACACTACGGGACATGTGACCGACTTTGTGCCGCGCACGCTACCCGCGCAGTGACACCAGCCTTTAGACAACAGCAAAACCAGGCTTAAATTGCTACTATTTATATAGCTTATTGCCCTTATATTGAAATGGCTATATGCTTTTTTCTCATCATTCAAAAAGGACAACTCGGGATGTGTCGCAAAACCTAATCGCGCCACTTTGAAAACGAGGAGATGAAAAATCAACATATACTTCAAACATTGTTGAAGTATTGAATTATGGATTCTTCCACCGCCATCACGATTTTTGAATCCCTCGCCTCTGGTGTGCGGCTGGACGTTTTTCGGCTGTTGGTCAAGGCCGGCCCGGCCGGGCTGGTGGCCGGTGAAATCAGCGCGGCGCTGGCCGTGCCGGCTACCAATTTATCGTTTCACCTGAGGGCGCTCACCCATGCCCAGCTGGTGTCGGTGGTGCAGGAGGGGCGTTTCCAGCGCTACCGCGCCAACATGGTTTTGATGCAGGATCTGGTGCATTACCTCACCGCCGAATGCTGCGCAGGCCACCCTGAACAATGTGCGCCGTTGTGTGCGCCTCTGGCCTGCGAACCAGGCAGCGCGGCAACTGGAATGGCCTGAGCTTCACCCACCCCTTCTCACACCCTCTCACCCGTCAAGTAGCAACCACGCAGTCCATGAACATCCTTTTTCTGTGCACCCACAACTCGGCTCGCAGCATTCTGGCCGAAGCCATCCTCAACCACATGAGCCAGGGCCGTTTCCAAGGCTTCTCGGCCGGAAGCCATCCGCGTGATAACCAGCAACCCAACCCGCTGGGTCTGCAGGTGTTGCAACAAGCGGGCATTTCGATTGCGGGATTGCGCAGCAAGAGCTGGGACGAGTTTGCCAAACCCGACGCACCGCACATGGATCTGGTGATCACCGTATGTGACAACGCCGCCGGTGAAGTCTGCCCCTATTGGCCCGGCCAGCCCGCCACCGCACACTGGGGTTACCCCGATCCGTCAGCAGGCGACGGAACCGACGCCCAAAAGCTTGAAGCCTTCCGCCAGACCTTGCACGCGCTCAAGCGCCGCCTGGATATTTTGATCAGCTTGCCAGCGTCAAAATTGGAAAAAACCATGCTGCAAAACACAGCACGCGCTTTGAGCAAGGAGTAGCCCCATGAGTGCCCCATGTGAAGTTACCGCCAAGCGCGCCGCCGGTGCGCCCATGAGCGTGTTCGAGCGCTACCTCACCGTGTGGGTGGGTCTGTGCATCGTTGCCGGTATCTTGCTGGGGCAGCTGCTGCCGGGCGTGTTCCAGGCCATCGGCCGCATGGAGGTGGCACAGGTCAACCTGCCGGTGGGCGTGCTGATCTGGGTGATGATCATTCCGATGCTGGTCAAAGTGAATTTTGGCGCGCTGCACGAGGTGCGCCAGCATGTCAAAGGCATTGGCGTGACGCTGTTTGTCAACTGGCTGGTCAAACCCTTCAGCATGGCGTTGCTGGGCTGGCTGTTCATTCGCCACCTGTTTGCCCCGATGCTGCCGCCAGACCAGATTGACAGCTACATCGCAGGACTCATCTTGCTGGCGGCAGCACCTTGCACCGCCATGGTGTTCGTCTGGAGCCGCCTCACCCATGGCGACCCGCTGTTCACCCTGAGCCAGGTGGCTTTGAACGACAGCATCATGGTGGTGGCGTTTGCACCGCTGGTGGCGTTTTTGCTGGGGCTATCGAGCATCACCGTGCCGTGGGACACGTTGTTAATTTCGGTGGGCCTGTACATCATCATCCCGGTGGCACTGGCTCAAGCGTGGCGCAAGTCACTGCTGGCCAAGGGACAAGCGGCGTTTGACGCGGCCATGGAACGCATCGGCCCGTGGTCAATTACCGCGCTGCTGGCCACACTGGTGCTGCTGTTTGCGTTTCAGGGCGAGGCCATTGTGAAGCAGCCGTTGATCATCGGCTTGCTGGCCGTGCCGATCTTGATCCAAGTGGTGTTCAATGCCAGTCTGGCGTATCTGCTGAACCGCGCGGTGGGCGAAAAGCATTCAATTGCCTGTCCGTCGGCGCTGATTGGTGCGAGCAATTTTTTCGAGCTGGCGGTGGCTGCGGCCATCAGCCTGTTTGGTTTCAACTCGGGCGCGGCGCTGGCCACCGTGGTGGGCGTGCTGATCGAAGTGCCAGTGATGCTGGCGGTGGTGGCCATCGTCAACCGCAGCAAGGGGTGGTACGAGGGCACGTGAACGCTACAAAGATAGGCTTCGGAGGCCAAACTGGATTCACTACGTCAAAAGTCACGCCTTTGCATAAAGCCTGATTAATTTTTATAAATCAACATCTTAAGTTTGGACTCTGAAACCTGTCTGCATGTTTTTCAGGCTATTTTTTAATCAATTGCTGTCGTTCAATTCCGATTTTTACGGCAATTTGGGAAGCAGTGTCACTCGATACTATTTGAATAGTATCCCGCTTTTTTCATGACAAATCGCCGTCGACCGGTGGTCGGCGCGCCGCCTTCCAATCTGGCGCGCCGGTACGACAAGAGACTCGGATCGGCACGTAGACAAAATCCGGACAAGTCGCCAACAGGATCCCAAAATAATCTGTCGCCCGGTTTCGGTTTTACGAGCGGATCGCAGGGGTTTCAGTGATTTTTAGACCAACTCAGCCAACAAATGCGGGTGACGGCTGACCAGTTTGAGCAAGCTTTGCGCTGCACCACTGGGCACTTTGCGTCCCTGCTCCCACTCCTGCAGGGTGCGCACTGACACTCCTGTGGCCTTGGCAAACTGCGACTGCGATAACCCCGCCTGTGTTCGTGCAGCCAATAGTTGCCATTTGGGACCCGTAAGAACCTCTCTGGTCTGCTCAGTGCCGTCGGCAAGCGTGACCGTCCGGCGCACGCTGCCGTCGGGCAGCGGCTCAAAACTGGTTTTACGACCCGTCTGTCCAGCATGCAACTCTTGCACAGCGGCCAGCAATTCAGCACCAATGTCGCGTCCAGCGTCCCGGGCTTGCAGTTTTTCAATCGTCATCATTCGAGCATCTCCTTCAATTTTTTTCAAAGCTGCGCCAGAAATACTGGCCTGCACGCTTTTGGCATAGATCACCAACAACAGAATCTGTCCGGCGGTATTGCGCGTGTAGTAGCACACCCGTAACCTTCGCCCATACCGGGGCCATGCGGATGCCGCAGGAGACCATGGCAACTCTGGGAATCCATGCCAATCTCGGAATTCAGGGGCTTGGTTTGGCGCATCAGCCCTATCTGGAATTTCACCGCCACCGGGTATGGCGCACTGCACCGGGAAACCAAAACCGCGCTATTCGTTCTTGATCATCGTTTCGTGTCTTTGGGCCACGAAACGATAGTCAAATTGACCGCGACCAAAAGACGCATGGGCCACGATTGGGCCACCGGTGGGCCACAGGATTTTCAGATTTTTGGAGTGACTATCAGCCCGCTTTGGGCTAAAGGTCTTGTATGACGATTAGTCTGTTCGTTTTGGATGCAAAAAAAATCAACTTTTATAGCATCAAACCTATGACTGGTGCGGCTGGCGGGGATCGAACCCACGACCCTTGGCTTCGGAGGCCAATACTCTATCCACTGAGCTACAGCCGCACGGTGCTTTTGTGCAAGGGATGCATTCTCGCATACCAACTCTATAATTTTGGACTACTTCCATCCACCATTGACAAGAGGCCCTCATGAGCGACAACCACCCCACCAGCGGACACGATGCCCACGGCGCAGCAGTGCCCAGCACGGCCAAGAAGATCTTTAACCTGGTGCTGCTGCTGGCGGTGCCGGTGGTGACGGTCGGTGGACTGATTGGGGTTTACAAATCCAACAACAGCACGCAGATGTCGAGCATGTCTGAAGAAGCGGTCGCGGCCCGGATTCAAAAAGTGGGTCAGTTGCAAATTGGCGCAGCCACGCGCGACCCTAAAACCGGTGAAGAAGTCTTCAAGGCGCAGTGCACCACCTGCCATACCGCGGGTCTGTTGGGTGCGCCCAAATTTGGCGATGCCGCCGCCTGGGCTCCACGCATTGCCACCGGCTACGCAACCTTGCTCAATTCAGCACTCAAAGGCAAAGGCAACATGACCCCGCAAAGCGGCGGTGCATTCTCTGACTATGAAGTGGCACGCGCATTGGTCTATATGACCAATGCGGGTGGTGCCAAGTTTGAAGAGCCGGTTGCACCTGAAGGCGCTGGCGCACCGGCAGAGGCAGCCTCGGCGGCGAAGTAATTTTTAAACAAATTGGCATCTAGCCCTTTATTTATAAGGGCTAGATGCTATTTATTTTGATATGTTGTTGGGCTTTTTATGAAACCAAACCGGGCTTGCAGTTCGATCTGGAACAGCTCCTGCGGCTGCCACAGACCGGCTTCGATGTGTTCAGCAGCCTGGTGCACATCCTGGCTGTGAACCAGTCCAAAACCCGTATCAGACTGCAAGTAAAGGTAGCCCGCTTCATCCAGCCAGCAGCTTTGCACCCTGGCCGTGCGCCCGACATGGTCTTGTACGCTGCCGTCGGGTTGTAGCCGCCACACCAGCGGGGTCGCTTGCAGTTCCACAAACACCCGCTGCGGTCCATTCTGAAAATACCAGCAGCCGCGGGCATCGGCGGCGTAATTGCGGCCAATGAAGTCGATCAGTTTGCCGTGGTGCAGCGCAGCCCCTTTGCAACCGGGGGTTGCCCCATCAAACGCGCCCAGCGCCTGCACCTGCGCGTCGCGCATGAACCAATTGCCGCGTGCATCAAGCCCCAGCCAGCCATAACAATCGGGCACGTTGGGCCACTTGCGCATGGCTTGTTCAACGATGTCATCCACCTGCAACCTCCTTCATGATCAGCCCGGCGTGCGCTGCCGACCAGGCACCCACCGCCTGCGGCAAGGCATCAATATGGCCAGGCCATGGTCCCTGGGCAAAGCCCACGTGCCCGCCTTGGCGGGGCTGCCACAGGTCTACTTGGTGCGCCACATCAGCCCCCCGTGGCAAGCACGCTGCCGGCACAAACGGGTCGTTGCACGCATTCACCAGCAGGGTCGGAATCTGAATAGCAGCCAGCTGCGGTTTGGCGGACGCACGCCGCCAATAGTCTGGTGTGTCTTTGAAACCGTGCAGCGGTGCGGTGAAGACATTGTCAAAGTCATACAGGGTGCGTGCGCAGCGCAGCTTTTGCGCGTCAAACAGCCCCGGATACTGGGCCAGTTTAAGCAGAGCTTTAGGCTTCATGGTGCGCAGAAACATGCGGGTGTACACCCAGCGGTTGAAGCCCTTCCCCATGGCCTGCCCGCTGGCGGCCAAGTCCAGCGGGGCTGAAATACTGGCCACGGCACGAGCCACAGGCCGCGCTGCAGCACCCATTTCTTGCGCCCAGCGCAACACCGCGTTGCCGCCAAGCGATACGCCCACCACCAGCAGCGGATGTGTGGTGCGCAGGCGCAGGCGCTGCAGCACCCAGTTCACTTCCTCAAAATCACCCGAGTGGTAAGCGCGTGGGGCTAGGTTGATGGAGCCACTGCAGCCCCTGAAATGCGGCACCGCAAAGGCCCAGCCTTGTTGGCGGGCCATGCGTGCAAACGCCAGCGCGTAATGGCTGCGCGATGAGCCTTCCAAGCCATGAAACAACACCAGCAGCGGCGCAGCGCTGCGTACCGAACCAGCCGCCGTGTACAACGATACCGGGCTGTCGGCCAAAAAATCCACATCCATGAAATCGCCATCTGGAGTCGCCCAACGCTCGCGCCGGTAAGCCACTTGATGCCCAGCTGCTGCGGCCACGTGCCGAGCCTGCAGAGCGGGCCAAATGGTTTGCATGTGCCCACCTTGCAGCCACCATGGCGCTCTATTTAAAATAGCTAAACCATCAGTAAACATATGGGACAGAGGCTTATTTAGTGCAAAACAGGTGGGCGTTCTGTGACATCTTCTGCTTCACGTGGATTGCCTGGACTGGCGTGGTGTGCGACCAGCCGCCAGCCTTGTGCCGTCTTGTGGTACACGTTGGTGGCCATCACAAAGGCATCCAGTGGGCCTTCGTTGGTGAGGATTTCAATGCGCTCGCGCACGCTGTGCACGCTGCTGGCCATGGCCTCAATTTTGCGCACAGCCTGAGCTTCAATACGGATGTTGCCGTTGGCAAACATGGACTCAAAGGCGACTCGAATAGCCCCCAGCCCAATCAGGCGCGGGCCGCCCGGGTGGACGCAAATGACATCGTCTTCGTCAGCCCAACAAGCCATCAAACGATCCAGGTCTGCGGTTTGCAGCGCCTCATAAAATTTGGCTTCAGTGTCGTCTGCTGAACCGCCGACGGTGGCTGCTGTTTTTTTGGGTTTTGACATGGCAATGTGGTGACTGGGAAGCGTTGATTTTGACCGCATTTGCAAGCGGCGACGGTGTCGAACCTGCTGGCGTATGCTACAGTTATTTTTTTGGTTTTGGAGATGCCCATGCAACGCTGGTTTTTGATGCTGCTCGCCGCCCTGTTGCTCACAGGCTGTGGCTACAACGATTTTCAACGGCTGGACGAACAAACCAAGTCCGCCTGGAGCGAGGTGCTAAACCAGTACCAACGCCGCGCCGACCTGGTGCCCAACATTGTGGCCACGGTCAAGGGCGAGGCCAATTTTGAGCAGGAAACCCTGACCAAAGTGATTGAGGCGCGCGCCAAGGCCACCTCGATGCAGGTCACACCCGAGACCTTGAACAACCCCGAGGCGTTTGGCAAATTCCAGGCGGCACAGGGCGAACTGGGGTCGGCCTTGAGCCGCCTGATGGTGACGGTAGAACAGTACCCCAACCTGAAAGCCAACCAGGGTTTCAGTGACTTGCGGGTGCAGCTTGAGGGCACCGAGAACCGCATCACCGTGGCGCGCAACCGCTACATCCAGGCGGTGCAAGACTACAACGTGCTGGCCCGCAGCTTCCCCAGCAACCTGACCGCCATGGCCTTCAGCTACGCCCCCAAGCCCAACTTCTCGGTGCAAAACGAGGCGGCCATCACTGCCCCCCCGGTGGTTGATTTCAACAAAAAATGAGTCCTTGCTGGCGGCCCTACGCAGCGCTGTGGGCGTTTGGTCTGCGGCTTTTTTGTGCCTTGCGCTTCCTTGGGCTGCTGCTGGCCCTGAACTGCTTGAGCCCGCTGGCCTACGCCCAGCAGGCCGTCCCCAACCTGAGCGGCCATGTGGTTGACACCACGGCAACGTTAACTGCAGCGCAACGTGAGGCGTTGGAAACCAGGTTAACAGCGTTCGAGCAAAGCAAAGGCGCGCAAGTGGTGCTGTTACTGGTGTCGAGCACGCAACCTGACGATATTGCGTCGTATGCCAACCGCGTAGCCAACAGCTGGAAGATTGGTCGCAAGGGCATCGGCGACGGTTTGCTGCTGCTGGTGGCGCTGCAAGACCACAAGCTGCGCATCGAAGTCGCCAAAACGCTTGAAGGCGCGATCCCCGACCTGGCGGCCAAGCGCATCATCGACGAGGCCATCACACCCCGCTTCAAACAAGGTGATGTGGCAGGTGGGCTGGAGGCGGGTACGCAGCGCATCATGGGGCTCATTAATGGCGAGGCCCTACCCGCGCCGACACCGCTTGCAGCTGCCACAGTTGGCCAGATTGACTGGATGCAACTGGGAATTTTCTTGTTCATTGCAGTGCCCGTGGTGGGCGCGGTCACCAAAAGCATACTGGGCAACAAACTGGGTGCAGTGGCCACCGGCGGGGTGGCTGGTGTGATAGCCCTGAGCCTGACGGCCAGCCTGCTGCTGGCATCCGGAGCGGGTTTGCTGGCCATGTTGTTCAGTTTGCTGCAGCGCACGCGTGGCCACGGTCTGCACGGCGGGTCTTCGTCCGCGGGCTGGGGACATGGTGGTGGCGGTTTTGGGTCAGGGTCAGGGTCAGGGTCTGGCTCGGGTGGCTTCAGTTCGGGCGGCGGCGGTGATTTTGGGGGCGGTGGTGCCTCAGGGGGGTGGTGATGTGGCAGCAACTGGCGCGTTTGTTTAAGCACCGCTGGCAAAGCGGCGCTGCCGCACAGCGGCTGATCCCGCCCGCGCTGCTGCACCAGCTGGCGGCCCAGGTGGCCCGAAGTGAATCAACCCACAGTGGAGAAATCCGTATTTATGTCGAGGCCGCCTTGCCCAGCAGCTACCTCTGGCTGCAACTTCCCTTGGCGCAGGTGGTGCGTCGCCGTGCCCTGGCCATGTTTGGCAAGTTGCGTGTCTGGGACACCCAGCAAAACAATGGTGTGCTGATTTACCTGCTGCTGGTGGAGCGCCGGTTGGAGATTGTGGCCGATCGTGGGTTGAATGACCGGGTTTCCGCTGCAACTTGGTCAAATCTGGCCAACCGCATGACTGCAGCCTTCAAGACCGGTGATTTTGAGCTGGGGTTGACCCAGGCCGTGGATGAAGTCACAGCACGCTTGCAGCAGCACTTTTCAGTGACCGCGCTGCAGGACAATGTGAACGAATTACCGAACGAGCCGATACTGGGTTGAGACGTAAAAAAACCCGCACACGGGTGACGTGTTGCGGGTTGACTTGGCAGCAAGAAAGCAGCCTATTACGGACTGCTTATTTCTTCTGACGGTATTTGCGCAAGGCGGCAATTTGGGCAGCCATGACGGCCAGCTCGGACGATGCCCGGGCCAGATCCAGGTCGGTCTTGGCATTCTTGAGCGCATCTTCGGCAGCCAATTTGGCAGCGTTGGCTTTTTCTTCGTCAAGGTCTTTACCACGCACGGCCGTGTCAGACAGCACCGTCACACAGTCGGGTTGCACTTCAAGAATGCCACCGGCCACGAAGACAAACTCTTCATTGCCATCAGCCTTCTCAATGCGCACCGAACCCGCTTTGATGCGGGTGATCAGGGGGGTGTGGCGCGGGTAGATGCCCAATTCACCAGCTTCACCCGGCAGCGCGACAAAGCGCGCTTCGCCCGAGAAAATGGATTCTTCGGCACTCACCACATCAACGTGAATAGTGTTCATTATTTTCCTAATCAGTTGGGGACAAAACGAACGATTTGTCCCGCAAAATCATCAGACTTTTTTTGCCTTTTCGAACGCTTCGTCAATCGTGCCCACCATGTAGAAAGCTTGTTCCGGCAGGTGATCGCACTCGCCCGCCACAATCATCTTGAAGCCGCGAATGGTTTCAGCCAGGCTGACATATTTGCCCGGAGAACCGGTGAACACTTCAGCCACGTGGAACGGTTGCGACAAGAAACGTTGAATCTTGCGCGCGCGCGCCACGGTGAGCTTGTCTTCAGGGGCCAACTCGTCCATGCCCAAAATGGCAATGATGTCGCGCAGTTCTTTGTAGCGCTGCAGCGTACCTTGCACGGCACGAGCGGTTTCGTAATGGTCCAGGCCCACCACGTTCGGGTCGAGCTGGCGGCTGGTCGAGTCCAGCGGATCCACCGCCGGGTAAATACCCAGCGAGGCGATGTCACGGCTCAGCACCACGGTGGAGTCCAAGTGGGCAAAGGTGGTGGCAGGCGACGGGTCGGTCAAGTCATCGGCGGGCACATACACGGCCTGGATGGAGGTGATGGAACCGACCTTGGTGGAGGTAATGCGCTCTTGCAGGCGGCCCATTTCTTCAGCCAGCGTCGGTTGGTAACCCACGGCGGAAGGCATACGACCCAACAGCGCGGACACTTCGGTACCGGCCAAGGTGTAGCGGTAAATGTTGTCCACAAAGAACAGCACGTCTTTGCCTTCGTCGCGGAACGACTCGGCAATGGTCAGGCCGGTCAGGGCCACACGCAGACGGTTGCCTGGGGGTTCGTTCATCTGACCGTAAACCATGGACACCTTGGAGTCTTCAAGCTTCTCCAGGTTCACCACGCCGGAGTCGGCCATTTCATGGTAGAAATCATTGCCTTCACGGGTACGTTCACCCACACCAGCAAACACCGACAGCCCACTGTGCGCCTTGGCAATGTTGTTGATGAGTTCCATCATGTTGACGGTCTTGCCTACACCGGCACCACCGAACAGGCCAACCTTGCCACCTTTGGCAAACGGGCACACCAAGTCAATCACCTTGATGCCCGTTTCCAGCAATT
>JAVHPS010000427.1:0-5134 GCA_036170715.1 Rhodoferax sp.
CCGTGGCTGAAGTGCGCCACGCGTTTGCCAAGTTTGGCGGCAACATGGGCACCGAAGGCTCGGTGGCGTTTCAGTTCAAGCACTGCGGTCAGATTATTTTTGCCCCAGGGCAGAGCGAAGACAAGGTGATGGAAGTTGCGCTGGAGTCGGGTGCAGAAGATGTCATCACCGACGACGACGGTGCCATCGAAGTCATCACCCCAGTAGCCGATTTTGAAGTGGTTAAAAACGCCCTGGAGGCCGCTGGCCTGACACCGGACGACGCGCAGGTAACCATGCGCGCCGAGAACCCGATTGAAGTCACGGGTGACGATGCCACCCGGATGCAGAAATTGCTCGATGCCATTGAAGACCTGGACGATGTGCAAGAGGTCTACCACAACGCTGAACTGGATACGGACAGTCTATGAAGGTGCTTGTGATTGGCGGCGGTGGCCGTGAACATGCGCTGGCCTGGAAGCTGTCGCAGTCTCCCAAAACCCACAAAATTTATGTGGCTCCGGGCAACGGGGGAACTGCGCAAGACCCCCGGTTTGAAAACGTCAACATCACCGATGTGCAAGCCCTGTGTGCCTGGGCTGCTGCAGAAAAAGTAGCGCTGACGGTGGTCGGGCCTGAAGTGCCCCTGGCCGCCGGTGTGGTGGATGCCTTCCGCAAGCAGGGTTTGCGCATTTTTGGGCCCACCCAGGCGGCCGCGCAGTTGGAAAGCTCCAAGGCGTTCTCCAAGGCGTTCATGCAGCGCCACGGCATTCCCACGGCCGAGTACGAAACATTTACCGACCCGGCAGCGGCACATGCCTACATTGATGCCAAAGGCGCGCCCATTGTGGTCAAAGCCGACGGTTTGGCTGCTGGCAAAGGCGTGGTGGTGGCCATGACGGCCGCCGATGCACACGCTGCGGTGGATTTCATGCTGCTTGACAACACGCTGGGTGTGAGCCACAACGCCGGTGGCGCGCGGGTGGTCATTGAAGAATTTTTGCAGGGTGAAGAAGCCAGCTTTATCGTCATGGTGGACGGCAAAAACGTCTTGCCCCTGGCCACCAGCCAGGATCACAAACGCTTGCAAACCGGCGACCAGGGCCCCAACACCGGCGGCATGGGCGCGTATTCTCCGGCCCCGGTGGTCACGCCCGATGTGCACGCCCGCGCCATGCGCGACATCATTTTGCCGACCGTGCGCGGCATGGAAAAGGACGGCATACCGTTCACCGGTTTTCTGTATGCCGGGTTGATGATTGATGCGCAGGGCAAGCCCAAAACGCTCGAGTTCAATTGCCGCATGGGCGACCCCGAAACCCAGCCCATCATGATGCGCTTGAAGACCGACCTGGTGGAGGTGATGCTGGCTGCCACCGAGCCGGGGCCGCACGGCAAGCTCGACCAGGTGGAGCTGCAATGGGATCGCCGCACTGCGCTGGGCGTGGTGCTGGCCGCGCACGGCTACCCGGCCAACCCGCGCAAGAGTGATGCCATCACCGGCATCCCTAAAGAAACCGAAGATGCCTGTGTGTTCCATGCCGGGACCCAGCTACAAGACGGCCAGTTGCGCACCTCGGGTGGGCGGGTGTTGTGTGTGACGGTGTTGGCCGACAGCGTGCGCCAAGCCCAGCAGCGTGCCTATGAGGTCACCACCGGCATTGCTTTTGACGGCATGCAGTACCGCACCGACATTGGCTACCGCGCCATCAAGGGCACGCCAACATGACACCGGCGTTGGACGCAGGGGCCGCCGTCACCGCCACCGTGAGCCAGTACTTGCGTGGTTTGCAGGCTCGCATCACGCAGGCGGTGGCCGAGGTGGATGGTGGTACTTTCCTCTCAGATGCCTGGCAAAAACCTGCAGGTGAAGTGCTGCAGGGGCAGGGCATTACCCAGATTCTGGAAGGTGGCGCGGTATTTGAGCGCGCCGGTTGTGGCTTTTCACATGTGAGCGGCCCCAAGCTGCCGCCATCGGCCACGCAGCACCGCCCCGAGCTGGCGGGTGCGCCGTTTGAAGCCATGGGCGTGTCGCTGGTGTTCCACCCGCGCAACCCCTATGTACCCACGGTGCATATGAACGTGCGCATGATTTCGGCCACGGCGCAAGACGGATCCCCGGTTTGCTGGTTTGGTGGTGGCATGGACCTCACGCCTTACTACGGATTTGAGGACGATGCGGCGCACTTTCACCAGTGTTGTAAAGCCGCTTTGCAGCCCTTTGGCGACGACAAATACCCGCGCTTCAAAACCTGGTGTGACGACTATTTCTTTTTGAAGCACCGCAATGAACCACGCGGCGTGGGCGGTGTGTTTTTTGACGACTTTTCCGAGCTGGGTCTGGCGCAAAGCTTGGCCATGATGCAGTCGGTCGGGGATGCTTTTTTGAATGCCTACCTGCCGATCGTGTTGCGCCGCAAAGACACGCCCTATGGCGAGCGCGAACGGGCCTTTCAGCTCTATCGGCGTGGTCGCTATGTGGAGTTCAACCTGGTGTGGGATCGGGGCACGCACTTTGGCTTGCAGTCTGGTGGGCGCACCGAATCCATCTTGCTGTCGATGCCGCCGTTGGCGAGCTGGGCCTACCAGCAAGTGCCCGAGTCAGGCACGCCCGAGGCCGAGCTGTACAGCAAATATCTGGTGCGCCGGGATTGGGTTTGATGGCAGTACCAGGTTCCCGGCGCGTTGGAATTTTTGGCGGTGCGTTTGACCCACCGCACCTGGCGCACCGTGAGCTGCTGCAAGCTGCGTTGTCCGAGCTCAAGCTCGATGCCTTGCACGTGGTGCCTACCGGCCAGGCTTGGCACAAGCCACGTCCACTCAGTGCGGCTGTGCACCGGCTGGCGATGCTGCAGTTGGCGTTTGCTGATCAGCCCCAAATCATCATCGACACCCAGGAAATTGACCGCGCTGGCCCCAGCTATACCCTCGACACCTTGCAGCACATGGCCACCCAGGAGCCCAACGCCGAGCTGTTTTTGATCATGGGGGACGACCAGGCCGCGGCCCTGACCACCTGGCGTGATTGGCAGGAGATTTTGCAACTTGCTACAATATGTGTAGCTGATCGCAAAGATACAACAAGGGCTATGGGTCTGTTTGATGCCGAAAAATTGACATCCAAACGGTTTTTGCACCTGAAAATGCCTGCCATGCCGATCAGCGCCACCCAGATTCGCACCGCTATTTCGTGCGGGAAACCCGTCTCGGCACTGGTGCAAGCCGCTGTTGCACGTTATATTGCCGACCACCACCTTTACCATTCGATTTGATGACTACCCAAACCTCTGCCAAAACCAGCCGCAAAGTCGGCACTACCAGCACCCCTGCCGTGGCTAAAAAAGACGTGCAAAAACTCCAACGCGCCATTGTGGATGGCCTGGAAGATGTGAAGGCACAAGACATTGTGGTGTTTGACACCGAGCACCTGTCCTCGCTGTTTGAACGCGTGATTGTGGCCAGTGGCACGTCCAACCGGCAAACCAAGGCGCTGGCCGCCAGCGTGATGGATGCCGTGCGTGAGGCCGGTTTTCCCAAACCGCGTATGGAGGGCGAAGCCAACGGTGAATGGATCATTGTCGATTGCGGTCAAGCCGTGTTGCACGTGATGCAACCCAACATCCGCACCTACTACAACCTGGAAGAGTTGTGGGGCGAAAAGCCCGTGCGCCTGAAGCTGGGCGCGGCCAAACCGGTGGTGGCCAAGGCCGCCAAGCTGCCCACGGCCCCAACGCAGCCGAGCCGAGCAGCCAAGCCCGAATCGAGCCTGCGCCGCTCCAGCGCGGCCAAAAAAGGTGTCGAAGAAGCCTTCCCCTCCAAAGCGCAGTTGAAAAAGGCCCAGGATGCCAAAGCAGCTGCTGCTAAAAAGATAGCTTCTAAACCAGCATCTAAAAGGGCTAGAGGCCTAAAAGATGCTGAAGTTGTGGCCAAGCCACGGGTTCGGACGCTGGTGGTCAATGCACCCGGAAAACCCGCCGCCAAAAAGACAGCAGCCAAAAAAGTGGCGTCCAAATCGGCTCCAGCCAAAAGAGCCCCGGCGCGCAAAGCCTGACTGTGCGGCTGTTGATTGTGGCAGTGGGGCAGCGTGTGCCCGACTGGGCGCAAACGGCGTGGGACGACTACGCCAAACGCTTTCCGTTTGAAATCAAGGTTGAACTCAAGGCCGTCAAGACCGAGCCACGTGGCTCCAAAACTTTAGAGACGCTGTACGCCGCCGAGCGCAGCCGCATTGAGGCCGCGATTCCAAAGGGCTGCCGCGTGGTGGCGTTGGACGAGCGTGGCAGCACCCTGACCACCCTGGCGCTGGCGGGCAAGCTCAAAGACTGGCAGCTCAGTGGTGACGATGTGGCCTTGGTCATAGGTGGCCCAGATGGACTCGACCCGGCTTTCAAACAGGCGGCTCACGAGCGCATCAGGCTGTCAGACCTGACCCTGCCGCATGCTTTTGCGCGGGTGCTGCTGGTGGAGCAGCTGTATCGTGCTTGGTCGATCAACGCGGGTCATCCGTATCACAGAGAGTGACCTAATGGAAAAGTTTGTCTATCTCGCCTCCCAAAGCCCACGGCGTAGGCAGTTGCTTGAGCAACTCGGCGTGGTTTATGAATTGCTGCTGCCCGAGCCCCATGAAGATGCCGAAGCGCTAGAAGTGGTGCTACCGCGTGAAGCGCCTCTGGCCTATGTGCAGCGTGTGACGCAACTCAAACTTGATGCGGCGTTAGCTCGATGCCAGCGCTTGGGGCTGCCCGCCGCGCCGGTGTTGTGCTCTGACACCACGGTGGCGCTTGGGAGTGTCATTTTGGGCAAACCTGCCGATGCGGCAGATGCAATGCAGATATTGGCCAAGCTCTCAGGAAAAACGCACCGGGTATTGACCGCAGTGGCGCTGGGCACGGCGGACAGACGTGTGCAAACCGTGTCGATTTCACGCGTGAGCTTTGCCCCAATGACCGCCGCGCAAATTTCCGCTTACGTAGCCACTGGCGAGCCCATGGGCAAAGCGGGGGCTTATGGCGTGCAGGGTCGGGCGGCGGCGCACATTTCTCGTTTGAACGGCAGCTACACCGGTATCATGGGCTTACCCCTGTTTGAGACAGCGCAACTTTTGAGGACATTTGGTCATGGTGACCCGTCGTATGTATCGTAGGGTCGACTTCAG
>JAVHPS010000428.1:0-1112 GCA_036170715.1 Rhodoferax sp.
CTGTTCACCCGCTTTGGGCATGGGGTATCTGACTCCGCGGATGTCCCCCGACTTGGGGCTCGCCCCAAGTCTCCTCCTTGATTCCGCTGCGTCGGACACCCCACGCCCGCCGCTGGACTTATCCAACTGACTGAGGAATGTTATGAAACATGGCTCCCCCTACGGCACGCACCGCGTGCTTGAATCGCTTGGCGTGCTGCCGCAGCCGGCCTGGAAGCTCGACAACACGATGTTGATTTGTGACAACGAGATCCTGATCGACGTAGCCGCGCTCAACATCGACTCGGCCAGCTTCACGCAAATCAAAGCGGCGTGTGACAACGATGAAGCGCGCATTGCCGCTCATGTGCAAGACATCGTGGCGCAGCGCGGCAAACTGCACAACCCGGTCACCGGCTCGGGCGGTATGCTGATCGGCAAGGTGGCGCAAATCGGCCCAGCCTTGGCAGGCAAGGTAGACCTGAAAGTGGGCGACAAAATTGCCACGCTGGTGTCGCTGTCGCTGACTCCCTTGCGCATTGAGCACATCAACAAAATCCACTTGCACCAGGATCAGGTCGAGATCACAGGCCAAGCCATTCTTTTCGAGACCGGCTTGTACGCCAAGCTGCCCACCGACATCGACGAAAAACTCGCGTTGGCCATCCTGGACGTGGCCGGTGCACCGGCACAGACCGCGCGCCTGGTCAAGCCTGGCGACACCGTGGTGGTGATTGGTGGCGGTGGCAAGTCGGGCACGCTGTGCGTGTATGAGGCCAAAAAGCAGGCTGGTGCGGCAGGCTGCGTCATTGGCGTGTCGCCCTTTGCCAAAGACTGCCAGCGCATGCTTGATCTGGGCTGGGTCGACCACGCCTTGCAAGTGGACGCGACCGACGCGCTGGCGCTGATGGAGGCGGTCTCAAAGGTAACCGACGGCAAGCTGGCCGACGTGGTGATCAACTGCGTCAACATTCAAAACACCGAGATGGGCAGCATCCTGGCCACGCGCCAGCACGGCAAAATTTACTTCTTTTCCATGGCCACCAGCTTTACGGCTGCAGCCTTGGGAGCCGAAGGCGTGGGCAAGGACGTGGAGATGATTGTGGGCAACGGCTACGCCACCGGCCACGCCG
>JAVHPS010000429.1:0-5081 GCA_036170715.1 Rhodoferax sp.
CGGCTGCGGCATCGCGCTGGCGCTGCAGCATGGGCAAACGCACCAGCGCCTGCACCCCGCTCATGAAGGCGCGGCCTTGGGTTTGGGTGTATTTGTCGTCCAGGCTGACGGGGTGAAACTTATCTTGGACTGGTTTGGGTAAGGGTGCGTTCAAGGGCAACTCCAGGGTCAACAAGGGCATCTCATGAACGCCCCGTGGTGGGTTTGAATCGCCAGCTGGTGGGCTGGCCACGAAGCGCAAAGTGTAGGCGGGGTTACGGGGTACCAGTGACCTGGGCTTGAATGGACACACGCCATACACAGCCAAAAGTAATACAAATTTGAACAAACTAGGTATAAATCCTAGGATACATTTGAAATTAAGTACCAATTTGAACCACTTTTGTACCAAAGCTGCATCACAGCATCGGTATCGTTCACGGTGTCAGTGCACGCATCCCACAACGCACTGCACCGTGCCCAACACGTCACCCCATTGACCTTATTTACAGGAGACAACACATGAAACTCAAAACCCACCTGACCCTGGCTGCCACCCTGACCCTGGCGCTGTGCGGCAGCACTTACGCCGCCACCGAGCTGGTCATTGCCACCGTCAACAACGGCCACATGATCGAGATGCAAAAACACACCGGCGCGTTTGAAGCCGCCAACCCCGACATCAAACTGAAATGGGTCACGCTCGAAGAAGGCGTGCTGCGCCAGCGCGTGACCACCGACATTGCCACCAAAGGCGGCCAGTTTGACGTGATGACCATCGGCATGTATGAGACCCCAATCTGGGGCAAAAAAGGCTGGCTGACCGAGCTTAAGACCAACGCTGCTTATGACGTGGACGACCTGCTGCCCGCCATGCGCAACGGCCTCTCCGTGGACGGCAAGTTGTTTGCCGCCCCGTTTTACGGTGAAAGCTCCATGCTGATGTACCGCAAAGACCTGGCCGACAAGGCCGGCATCAAGGTGGCAGACCACCCGACCTGGACCGATGTCAAAGCGCTGGCGGCCAAAATCCACGACCCAAAAAACGGGGTCTATGGCATTTGCCTGCGCGGCAAGCCGGGCTGGGGTGACAACATGGCGTTCCTGTCCACGCTGGTCAACACCAACGGCGGCCAATGGTTTGACATAAAGTGGAAACCGCAGCTGGAGTCCAAGCCCTGGAAAGACTCGATCAACTTCTACGTCGATCTGCTCAAATCTTATGGCCCACCCGGCTCTTCGGCCAACAGCTTCAATGAAATTCTGGCGCTGTACAACGAAGGCAAGTGCGGCATGTGGATTGATGCCACCATTGCCGCGTCGTTCATCACCGACCCCAAGCAGTCCAAGGTGGCTGACAAGGTGGCCTTTGCCCAAGCCCCCACTGCGGTGACCGCCAAAGGAGCCAACTGGCTCTGGGCCTGGGCGCTGGCGATTCCATCAGGCTCCAAAAAGGTGGATGCCGCCACCAAGTTTGTCACCTGGGCCACCAGCAAGGAATACATCGACCTGATTGGCAAAGAAGTGGGCTGGGGCAACATTCCCACCGGCACGCGCAAGAGCACTTACACCCGGCCCGAGTTCCTGAAAGTGGCCAAGTTTGCTGCAGCTGAAAAGGCGGCCATCGACAGCGCCAACCCGAACGATGCCACGCTGCCCAAGAGCCCGTATGTGGGCGTGCAGTTTGCCGCCATCCCTGAGTTCCAGGCCATTGGTACCACGGTGGGGCAGCACATGAGTGCCGCTCTGGCGGGCAAAGTGTCTGTGGATGCGGCTCTGAAATCTTCCCAAGTGGCGGCCGAGCGCGAAATGAAGAAGGCCGGTTACTACAAGTAAGTTGGCAACAGGGTGGCTGTAGGCGCAGCAGCGGCCGCGCTGTTGATGCCTTGCGGCACGCCTACCGTCAGCCACTGGCTGGCCGATCGGGCGACACCCTGCCAGGTCACCTGATTGGCCTTTATATTGCTATTAATACAATAGCTATTAGCCCTTAATTTACAAGGGCTAGAGGTCTATTTTTCTTATAAATACAGGTACGCCATGAACCGATTCATTCCTCGCATGTTGCTGGCACCAGCGGTACTCACGCTCTTCCTGTGGATGATCGTGCCGCTGGTGATGACGATTTATTTTTCGGTCATCCGCTACAACCTGCTGCAACCCGACCAGACCGGCTTCATCGGGCTGGAGAATTTTGACTACTTCATGACCGACCCGTCGTTTGGCACGGCGGTCATGAACACCTTGCTGTTGCTGGGCAGCGTGATTCTGATCACCGTCATCGGTGGCATCTTGCTGGCGCTGCTGGTGGACGCGCCGTTTCCCGGGCGCAACATCGTTCGCATCTTGTTGATCTCCCCATTTTTTGTCATGCCCACGGTGAATGCGCTGCTGTGGAAACACATGATGATGAACCCGATTTATGGCGTGCTGGCGCAGGTCTGGATCTTCTTTGGGGCCACGCCGGTGGACTGGCTCACCGACTGGCCGCTGTGGAGCGTGATTTTGATTGTGGCCTGGCAATGGCTGCCGTTTGCCACGCTGATTTTCATCACCGCGTTGCAAAGCATGGACCGCGAGCAACTGGAGGCTTCGCGCATGGATGGCGCTACCTACCTGCAGCAACTGCGCTACCTGTACATCCCGCACCTGGGCCGCTCCATGGCGGTGGTGGTGATGATCGAGATGATCTTTTTACTCAGCGTGTTCGCCGAGATTTACACCACCACCAGCGGCGGCCCAGGCGATGCCAGCACCAATGTGGCGTTTTTGATCTTCAAGCAAGCGCTGCTCAACTTTGATGCCGGTGTGGCTTCCGCCGGAGCCCTGTTTGCGGTACTGCTGGCCAACATTGCAGGCGTGTTCCTGATCCGCATGGTCGGCAAAAACCTCGACAAGTGAGCACGCCATGAACACCCAAAATAATTTATTGCTTTACGTGCGCACGCTGGCGGCCTGGGGCATCACCCTGCTGCTGTTCTTTCCGCTGGGCTGGCTAGTGCTGACGGCCTTCAAGACCGAGCTGCAAGCCATCTCCGTGCCGCCGCTGCTGCTGTTCACCCCCACGCTGGAGAATTTTGCGGTGGTGCAAGAGCGCAGCGACTACCTGCTGTACGCGCAAAACTCGCTCATCACCAGCGTGGCCTCGACCCTGCTGGGGCTCGCGCTGGCGTTTCCGGCCGCGTATTCGATGGCGTTTTTCAAGGGCAAGTACACCAAAGACATTTTGATGTGGATGCTGTCCACCAAGATGATGCCCGCCGTGGGCGCGCTGGTGCCCATTTACGTGCTGGCGCAAGGCTCGGGGTTGCTGGACACACGCACCGGGCTGACGATCATCTTCACCTTGAGCAACCTGCCGATCATGGTCTGGATGCTGTACTCGCAGTTCAAGGAAATCCCCGGCGAGATTCTGGAAGCCGCACGCATGGACGGAGCCACGCTGTGGCAAGAGTTCCGCATGGTGCTGCTGCCGCTGACGCTGGGCGGGCTGGCCTCCACCGGGCTGCTGTGCCTGGTGCTGAGCTGGAACGAAGCCTTTTGGTCGCTGAACCTGAGCGCCGCCAAAGCGGGCACGCTGGCCACCTTGATTGCCAGCTACTCCAGCCCCGAAGGCCTGTTCTGGGCCAAGCTGTCGGCCGCGTCCTTCATGGCCATTGCGCCGATTGTGGTGTTTGGCTGGTTCAGCCAGAAACAACTGGTGCAAGGCTTGACCTTTGGCGCCGTGAAGTAATGAACACCCCCCGGCTTGCCCACTTCGTGTGGCCGCTTTCCCCCTTGCAGGGGGCGGTGTCAGCGGCCCGGCAAAGCCGGTTCCGCGACACCTCTGGCTGTGGACAGTTGCAGTCCACCGTTTATCTATAAATTAGGAACAATTCCATGGCTTACTTAAACTTAAGCGGCATCGAAAAAATATTTGGCGAAACCCGCGTTATCAAGGGCATCGACCTGGGTATTCAAAAAGGCGAGTTTGTGGTGTTTGTCGGGCCTTCTGGCTGCGGCAAGTCCACCCTGTTGCGGCTGATTGCCGGGCTGGAACACATCGACGGCGGCAAGTTGGAACTTGACGGCCGCGACATCACCAATCTGCCATCTTCCAAACGCGACCTGGCCATGGTGTTCCAGAGCTACGCGCTGTACCCGCACATGAGCGTGTTTCAGAACATGAGCTTTGCGCTGAAGTTGGCCAAGGCCGATCCCAAGGTGATCAAGGAGAAAGTGGACCGGGCCGCCCACATCCTGAACCTGACGCAATACCTGGAGCGGACCCCCAAAGAACTCTCGGGCGGACAGCGCCAGCGCGTGGCCATTGGCCGCGCCATCGTGCGTGCGCCCAAAGTGTTTTTGTTTGACGAGCCGCTCAGCAACCTGGACGCCGCGCTGCGCGGCCAGACCCGCATTGAAATTGCCAAGCTGCACCGCGACCTGGGCGCGACCACCATTTACGTGACGCACGACCAGGTCGAGGCCATGACGCTGGCCGACCGCGTGGTGGTGCTGCGCGACGGTGTCATTGAGCAAGTGGGCACACCGCTGGAACTGTACGACCGCCCGGCGAACCAGTTTGTGGCGCAGTTCATTGGCACACCGCAGATGAACGTGGTGGATGCCACCAAGCTGCCCGCGCTGGAGGCGGTGTACGGCCTGCCGATACCGGTCGGCGGCTACGTGGGTCTGCGCCCGGAAAACGTCACCCTGCACCCACCCGGCCAAGGTCTGGTGCAAGCCCAGGTAGACCTGATTGAAGCGCTCGGGGCCGAAACCCTGATTTACGTCACCACCAACCAAGGTGCACAGTTGATTGCACGCCAGACCGAGCGCACACCGCTGCACGTCGGCGCGGCGGTGGGGGTGCAGATTGATGCCGCAGCGGCCCACATTTTTGATAGCAACGGGCGCATTACCCGCACCGGCCAGACGCACGAAACACCCACCCACTGATAGCCCCACCGGCGCACCCCATCATGAACCCAACTCAACCCTTAAGCGGCCAGCGCGCCGCCGTCACTGGTGCGGCCTCCGGCATCGGTTTGGCCAGTGCCCAGGCCATGCTGGCCGCTGGCGCACAGGTGGTGCTAATTGACCGCGACGCACCCGCCCTG
>JAVHPS010000430.1:0-1103 GCA_036170715.1 Rhodoferax sp.
GCCCAAGCGGAATCACGCCCAGACCGATCTCGTTGCCCACCAGCACCAGCGGGCCGGCGGATTGTTCAATTGCTTTTAAAAGCATAGCTACTTGCCCATGTTGAACAAGGTCTAGAGGCTGATTTTGTTCACAAGTCGTAGCACCCTGCCCGGCTGCGAGCAAAGCGCCAGGGGCTGCGGAAGTAGCGCGCACTGCGGCACCGTCTGAGGTGGATGGGACGCTGGGAGCGGCAGGGGTGGCATTACTCGCCGCGTCCACCGGCATCAGCCAGTTGGTGAGCCACAGCGTCAGGCAGTCCACCACGATCAGGGTGTCAGGCTGGCTGTGGGCGGCAATGGTCTGCGCCAACTGCAGCGGCGCTTCCACCGTGCGCATGCCGGGCACGCGCTCGGCGCGATCGCGCTGGTGGCGTGCAATGCGTGCGCGCATCTCGTCGTCCCAGGGCTGGGCTGTAGCTATCAGCACGGCCTGATGCTGGTTTGAGCACGCCAGCCAGTGCTGCGCCAGCGCCTCGGCCCGGCGCGATTTGCCGCTTTTCTGGCCGCCCAGAATCAGCTCGCTGCGAGCCACGGTCAAGGGGGCAGTCATGGGCCGACCTCCGGGGTGTCGATAGCGCCTTCCATAGCGAGACCAACCGCACAACCGTCCACACCCTCTCTTTGGCGCTGCCAGTCCATGATGATGCGGTGCAGTTGCGCCAGCCCGTCGGTCAGCGCCGCCGGGCCGGGTTGCAAAATGTCGGCGGATTTGATCTCGAAAATTTGACCGGTTTGCACCGCTGCCACCTCGCTCCAACCGGGGCGCGCCGCCACCTGCTCGGGGCGAAACTTTTTGCCGCACCACGAGCCGATGATGATGTCGGGGTTGCGCCGCACAATCTCTGTGCCGTCCGCAATGATGCGGTGCTTGCCCAGCGGCTGCGCTGCCAGTTCTGGAAAAATGTCCTGCCCACCGGCGATGCCAATCAGCTCTGAGACCCAACGGATGGCGCTGATGTGCGGCGTGTCCCATTCTTCAAAATAGACCTTTGGTTTATATAAAAAATTGGCCTCTAGCCCTTGAATATCAAGCATAGTTTGCTGCATTTTTTGAAGCAGTTCCA
>JAVHPS010000431.1:0-1102 GCA_036170715.1 Rhodoferax sp.
TTTGCAATGACCATGATCCGCTGCCCTTGCTGTATCAATTGAACGCACGCTATGGGGATGCGGTAACTATTTCGTATGTGCAGCGTGAGCCGGGCGCCATCGTGATTGATTTCATTTGCGTTTCTGCTTGAATCTACGTCATTTTGAAGGACGCAAACCTAGGCTCTCAGGCAGCGGCTACCGCACCTGATCCGCCTCGGCTGGTGGGCGACCTAGCAGTTTGGCTCATCATCTTGGCTGAGTTGCTGACCTTTGGCATTTTCTTTTTGTCGTATGCGTTTGCACGCGCTTTGAATGTGGCGTTGTTCAATGCCGCACAAAGCACGCTTGACCTGAACTCTGGCACCGTCAACACTGCCTTGCTGATCACGGGCAGTTGGTGCGTGGTGAGGGCTGTGCAGGCGGTCAAACGCGATGCGTCGGTTGTCGGGGCTCGCTGGCTGATGGCAGCCTTGGCTTGCGGCAGTGGCTTTGTGGTCATCAAGTTGATGGAGTTTTCGGCCAGGGCCGCCGCGGGCATTGACCTGTCGACAAACACGTTTTACATGTTCTACATCTTGTTGACCGCTTTTCACTTTTTTCATGTGCTGGCGGCCATGGTGTTTTTGACGATTTTGCTGTTGAAGACGCGTGCCGGACGCTACGGCAGCCACGATGTGCATGCCCTGGAGACCGGCGCAGCGTTTTGGCACATGGTTGATCTGCTGTGGATTGTGCTGTTTCCCTTGATATACGTCATGCGCTAAAGGCTTGAAAAGCTCCCATGCCCCAAGCCCCCATGCCTTGAAACCTTTGAACACGATGAAATATTCAACTAACACACAATGGCTGCTGTTGCTGGCCGCCACCGGGCTGACGTTTTGGCTGGGTGAGTCGGGTCAACTGGGGCACGCTCGCATGGCCCCAGTTTTTGCCATCTTTGGCGTGTCGTTTTTCAAGGGTTTGGTGGTCATCAACGACTTCATGGAACTTCGCCACGCCACTAAGTTGTGGCGCAATCTTCTGGTGGGCTGGCTGGGCTTTGTGATCAGCATGATTTTGTTAGCGTACTGGCTGGGTACGCGCTGACCCGCGCCGCGGGCTAGGTTCAACCGTCTTTGCC
>JAVHPS010000432.1:0-1097 GCA_036170715.1 Rhodoferax sp.
GTGATCAAAACCGCCGACTGGCTGATCGACATGGGGCCTGAAGGTGGCAGCGGCGGTGGCACGGTGGTCGGGGTCGGTACACCCGAGGCACTGGCCGCCAACCCGACCAGCCACACCGGGCGCTATCTGGCGGCAGTGCTAGCACGCTGACTGCAGCCGCGCTGCGGCCCAGCGTCAGCCAAGGGGTTTAGACTGGCAAGCACGTGCGGCGGCGGTTGTCCTGCACTCAAAAAGATGGATGCCCAGGAGTAGACCGTGCATACCCAGTTCAATGACCTGCAGGCCACCGGTGCCAAACCCAACAAGGTGGTCAGTGCGTTTGACGCGGTGCGTCTGATCCATGACGGCGACACCGTGGCCACCGGCGGTTTTGTCGGCATTGGTTTTGCAGAAGAAATTGCACTGGCCCTGGAAGCGCGGTTTATTCAAACCCAGCAGACCACCGGCCACGGTGCGCCGCACAACCTGACCCTGGTCTACGCTGCCGGTCAAGGCGACGGCGACCAGCGTGGCCTGAACCACTTGGGTCACGCGGGACTCATCAAGCGTGTCATCGGCGGCCACTGGGGGCTGGTGCCAGCCTTGCAAAAGTTGGCAATTGACAACCAGATTGAGGCCTACAACCTACCCCAGGGCGTGATCACCCACCTGTTTCGCGACATCGCCGCCGGCAAGCCCGGCACGCTGACCCATGTGGGGCTGGACACCTTTGTTGACCCGCTGTTTGGCGGCGGCAAGATCAACGCCTGCACCACGCAAGACCTGGTGCGCCGCATGACGATTGATGGGCGCGACTACCTGTTCTACCAGGCTTTCCCCATCCATGTCGGCATCATTCGCGCCACCACGGCCGACCCCGACGGCAACCTGAGCATGGAACGCGAGGCTCTTACGCTCGAAGCCCTGGCCATTGCCATGGCGGCACACAACAGCGGTGGCATTGTCATTGCCCAAGTGGAGCGTCTGGCCGAACGCGGCACGCTGCACCCGCGCAGCGTCAAAGTGCCAGGCGTGCTGGTGGACGCGGTGGTGGTGGCCACCGATGCGGCGCACCACATGCAAACTTTTGCCGAGGCCTACAACCCGGCGTATTCGGG
>JAVHPS010000433.1:0-1095 GCA_036170715.1 Rhodoferax sp.
ACTGCGGTTTGCCGTCACGCAAGGTCAGGCGGGCAAAGATGCCGGCCACTTTCAGATGGCGCTGCAGCCCCATCCACTCGACGCTGCGGTAAAACTCGCCAAAGTCAGCCCCGACCGGCAGACCGGCTTGGCGCGCCTTGTCCCAGTAGCGGATGGTCACGTCCAGGCAAAAGTCTTCGTCCCAGCTCAAAAACGCGTCGCGCATCAGGCTGGCAATGTCGTAGGTGATGGGGCCATACACCGCGTCCTGAAAGTCCAGCACGCCCAGCCGGCCTGCAAGCGTGGGGGCCGGAGGTTTCGCCGCCGGGCCGCCCCAAGGCGAAACAGCCCCCCCGGGGGGCAGCGCCGCACACGCAGTGGCAAGCGTGGGGGCCATTAAGTTGCGGGGCATGAAGTCGCGGTGCACGTAAACGCTGGGCTGGGCCAGGTTGTTGTCTATGATTTGCTGGAACGTGTTGTCCAAGGTGAAACGCATCGCCGCATCGATCTGCACCCCCTTGTGCTGCGTGATGTACCAGTCAGGAAACAGCGCCAGTTCGCGCCGCAACAGGGCTGCGTCATAAGGCGGCAGCACGTCCGGTTTGGAACTGAGTTGCAAGGCAATCAGCGTGTCCACCGCTTGCAGATACAGCGGCAGGTTGGCTTGCGCGTCATCACGGTTGATGACCTGCATCAGGGTCTGCGCGCCCAGGTCGGTCAGCAACATGAAGCCCTGGGCCTCGTCCCAGGCCAGCACCTGTGGTGCGTGGATACCAGCGGCTTGCATCAAACCCGCCACCTTGACAAAGGGCTGGCAGTTTTCGCGGTCTGGTGGCGCGTCCATGATGATGAATGAAGTTGACCTCTGACCCTTATCTAACAAGGGATCACAGCTATCAATTCTGAAATAACGTCGAAAACTGGCATCGGCCGAGGCCAGCCGCAGGCTGTCGATTTGCAGGTGCTGGCTGGGGGCAATGTGGCGCAGCCAGGTAGCAAATTGGGCGGCGCGGCGGGCATCGCTCCAGAGCACGTCGGCGCTGGATACGGATTGAGGGGCAGGGGCTTGTGTCATGGATAATCCATTTTACAAACCCAACCCTGATGCCCATCGCT
>JAVHPS010000434.1:0-1092 GCA_036170715.1 Rhodoferax sp.
GGCACAAACTACCACCTCGAAGAGCTGATCAAAGGCGCATCAGACCGCCTCATCCTGATCAGCCCCTTCCTCAAGCTCAATGACCGCATGAAAGAGCTGCTGGCTGACAAGAACCGGCTCAAGATCGACGTGCGCATCGTCTACGGCAAAAGCGAGTTGCAGCCGCAAGAGATTGAATGGCTGCGCGGCCTGACCTACATCCGCACCAGCTTCTGCAAAAACCTGCACGCCAAGTGCTACATGAATGAAGAGCTGTGCATCATCACCAGCCTGAATCTGTACGAGTTCAGCCAAGTCAACAACAACGAGATGGGCATCCTGATTCAGCGCAGCGATGACAGCCAGCTCTACAAAGATGCCTATGAAGAGGCGCAGCGCATCATTCGCATCAGTGATGAAGTGCGTATTTCGCTGGAGCGCGTCACCAGCGCACCCGAGGCGGCCAGCCGGGAAGAGGATAAGGCGGCGGAAAGCGCCCATGCAGAAGACAAACTGACCTCTTCCAAGATCGGGCAAAAGCTGGGTTTGAAGACGGCGCAGTTTCTGGATCGTGCCACCGCACAAGGCTTCTTGCTGTTCGACGGCGAAAAGCACACCGTGAGCCCCAAGGGTGAACAAGTCGGCGTGGAGTTTGTCGCCAAGTCCCGCTTTGGCCCCTACTTTCTGTGGCCGCAGGATTTTCATCTGGGTTGATTGATGAAATTGACTTGCTTCACTATTCGTAGCTGCTTGCGCATATCTAATAAGGGCTAGAGGCCAATTTTTCATATAAATCCACCATGCTGAACGAAGACCTGTCAAGCTGAACCATCACCACCATGCCCGTCGTATTCCGCTACAAGTCATTCCGGTTTTTCTTCTATTCCAACGAAGGAAACCCCCGTGAATCCATGCACATTCATGTCCGTAGCGCTGACGGCGAGGCCAAATTTTGGTTGACTCCCACCATCTATCTGGCAGACAGTGACGGTTTTGATGCCCACACATTGCGCGAACTGCTCGGCATCGTCATCGCCAACAAGGAACTCATCGAAAGGAGCTGGAATGAACACTTCGCCTAAAGCCGTGCGCTTCGACGACGACAACCTCTGG
>JAVHPS010000435.1:0-1091 GCA_036170715.1 Rhodoferax sp.
AGCACCGCCAAATACTTCGTGCCAATGCTGTTGGTGCGTTTCAAGCGGCAATTGGCCGGCATTGAGGTGCATTTGCAGATTGAAAACCGCGACAGCGTGCTGGGCATGCTGGCGCGATTTGAGGTCGATCTGGTGGTGATGGGACGTGCGCCGAGTCACCTGGACTGTGTGGCTGAGGCGTTTGCCACCAACCCGCTGGGTATCGTGGCGGCCCCCGACCACCCTTTGGCCAGGCGTAAAAACCTGAATTTTTCAGCGCTGGGGGCACACCAGTTTGTGGTGCGGGAAGTTGGCTCTGGTACGCGCGCCGCCATGCAGCGCTTGTTTGAAGAAAACGCCACACCCCTGAATGTGGTGATGGAAATGCCCAGCAACGAAACCATCAAACAGGCCGTGATGGCGGGCATGGGTTTGAGCTTTTTGTCGCTGCGCACGGTGCGCCACGAACTGGCCAGCGGTCACTTGGCGCTGCTGGACGTGCAAGGCCTGCCGCAAATGAACCAGTGGTATGTGACCCATTTGCGCAGCAAAACACTGTCACCGGCGGCCAAAGCGTTTAAAAGTTTTTTGCTGGAGCAAGGCGGCGCATTGATGGATACCTGGAGCTAAAAAAGGCTTATCAAACCGTTCTATTTTTAAATAAAAATAGCCTATAGTCCCTATACATCAAGGATATCAAGCTATTTAAAACGTAGCACCCTGAAACCCTTGTTCGGCCGCCAGCCAGCTCAGCACGGGCACAGTGCCGGGCAACACGGGCGCTACCGTGACGGGCAAGCGTTGCCAGGCAAAGGATTGGGCTTCGCGCATTTGCAGTTCACCCGACCATTGCCACACCTTGCAGAAATGCAGGCGCACCAGGGCATGCGGGTAGTCCACCAGCTCTTGCCGCCAGGGTTCAAGCTGTTCGGCGTGGATACCAAGTTCTTCAAATAACTCGCGCTGCAAGGCAGGTACCACGGTTTCACCGGCTTCAAATTTGCCACCGGGAAACTCCCAGTAGCCCGCATAGACCTTGCCCAGCGGGCGCGAGGTGAGCAAAAAATGACCATCAGGGCGCATCAACACCCCCACCGCCACGTCCACCACCT
>JAVHPS010000436.1:0-4969 GCA_036170715.1 Rhodoferax sp.
GGCCCCAAGGACACCGACATGAGCCCGCAACTGACCAAAATCCGCAACACTGCTGGCGTGCAAGCGGTGTTCATTTTTGGCCTGGGCCAGGGCCCGGCGATTGCCACCAAAGGTTACAAACAGCTCGGCATGACGCTGCCGCTGTACCACGCCCACGGTGTCGCCTCTGAAGAGTTCATCAAGCTGTCCGGCCCGGCCGCTGAGGGTGTGCGCCTGCCCGCCGCCGCTTTGTTGGTGGCCAATAAACTGGCCGCCAGCGACCCGCAAAAACCCGTGGCTGAAGGCTATGCCAATGCTTTCAAAGCCAAGTGGAAAACCGATGTCTCCACTTTTGGTGGCCATGCCTATGACGGTCTGATGCTGGCGGTGGATGCCATCAAGCGCGCAGGCTCTACCGACAAAGCCAAGGTGCGTGATGCGATTGAAGCTACCAAGGGGTTTGTGGGCACCGGCGGTGTGGTCAACATGTCAGCCACCGACCACATGGGTCTGGACTTGTCGGCCTTCAAGATGCTCGAAATCAAGGGCAGCGACTGGACGCTGGCCAAGTAAGGGCAACCGGTACAAGCCAACGCCCCATGCGTTGGCTTGCCGTTGCCTCCCCGTTTGCCAGCCATCACACCTAGCAAGAAAAAATCATGTTTGACACCCTTGACATTGAACGACACCACAAGGTCGCCACGATCTGGATGAACCGCCCGGAAGTGCTCAACGCCTTCAACGAGCAGCTCATTGACGACCTGCAGCAAGCCTGCCTGCAGCTCGACGCTGATACCCGTGTGCGTGTGGTGGTGCTGGCTGGACGCGGCAAACATTTTTCTGCCGGTGCTGACCTGAACTGGATGCGCCGCGCCGCGCAGGGCAGTGAGGCAGACAACCTGGCCGATGCGCGCCGTTTTGCCCGCATGCTGCGCACGCTCTCGGGCATGCGCAAACCGACCATTGCCCGCATTCAAGGCGCGGCCTTGGGCGGTGGCACCGGGCTGGCAGCCGCCTGCGACATGGCAGTGGCCAGCAGCGATGCGGTGTTTTCCACCTCGGAGGTCAAGTTCGGCATCATTCCGGCGGTGATCAGCCCCTATGTGCTGCGCGCCATCGGGCCGCGCCATGCGTTGCGCTACTTCCAGAGTGCCGAGCGTATTTCGGCAGAACGTGCGCTGGCCATTGGCCTGATCAACGAGGTGGCCCCGCTGGAGGGGCTCGATGCCGTGTTGGCCAGCCTGATTGAGCCGCTGCTGGCCGGAGCGCCGTCGGCGCAAACGGCTGCCAAGGAATTGATTGCTGCCGTGCAAGGTCAGCCCATTGATGATGTCATCACCGAGGCCACCGCTCAGCGCATTGCGGCACAGCGTGCCACCGCCGAAGGCCGCGACGGCGTGGCCGCGTTTCTGGACAAGCGCCCGCCAGCGTGGCTGGCAGATTAGTTATTTAACCCCAAGGAGTCACACTGATGTACACGCAATCGTTCAACGTGCAGACAACCCCCGGCCAGAAAAAGGCCACCAAACCGGCGGCCCTGGAAAACCCCGAGTTTCAGGCTCGTTTTGATGCCAAAGCGTCTGCTGACGGCAAGATCGAGCCGCAAGACTGGATGCCCGAGGCCTACCGCAAAACCCTGCTGCGCCAGATCAGCCAGCACGCCCACAGCGAAATTGTCGGCATGCTGCCTGAGGGCAACTGGATCAGCCGCGCCCCCAGCCTCAAGCGCAAGGCGATTCTGATTGCCAAAGTGCAAGACGAAGGCGGCCACGGCCTGTACCTGTACAGTGCCGCCGAAACGCTGGGCCAGGGGCGCGACCAGATGCTGGCCGACCTGCACAGCGGCAAAGCCAAATACAGCTCCATTTTCAACTACCCCACGCTCAACTGGGCTGACGTGGGTGTGGTGGGCTGGCTGGTGGATGGCGCGGCCATCATGAACCAGATTCCGCTGTGCCGCTGCAGCTTTGGCCCCTACGCCCGCGCCATGATCCGCGTCTGCAAGGAAGAGTCTTTTCACCAGCGCCAGGGCTATGAGGCATTGCTGGTGATGATGCAAGGCACCGCGGCACAAAAAGCCATGGTGCAAGACGCGGTGAACCGCTTCTGGTGGAAGTGCCTGGCCATGTTTGGCCCACCCGATGCCGACAGCCCGCACAGCGCCCAGGCCATGCACTGGGGCATCAAACGCATCAGCAACGACGACTTGCGCCAGAAGTTCATCGACGCCACCGTGCCACAAGCCCAAGTGCTGGGTGTGACCCTGCCCGACCCTGATTTGAAATGGAACGAAGCGCGCCAGCACTACGACTACGGCCAGATTGACTGGGACGAGTTCTGGAGCACCGTCAACGGCAATGGCCCGTGCAACCGCGAGCGCCTGGCGACCCGCGTCAAAGCCCACAACGATGGCCAATGGGTGCGCGATGCCGCCCTGGCGCACGCCCGCAAACACCAAACCACCCCCCAACACAAGGAAGCAGCATGAGCAGCCAGAACCCAACCACCGCACCTGCGACCCCTGAACTGAAAGACTGGCCACTCTGGGAAGTTTTTGTGCGCAGCAAACAAGGCCTGGAGCACAAACACTGTGGCAGCCTGCACGCCAGCGACGCGCAACACGCCCTGCAAATGGCACGCGATGTCTACACCCGCCGCCAGGAAGGCGTGAGCATCTGGGTGGTGCCGTCGAAAAACATCACGGCCAGCCGCCCAGATGACAAAGACTCCATGTTTGAGCCAGCGGCCGACAAAATCTACCGCCACCCGACCTTTTATGACATTCCTGACGAAGTGGGGCACATGTAATGGCCGCACATTTTCAAGACTACCTGCTGCACCTGGCCGATAACGCGCTCATTTTGGGCCAACGCAACGCCCAGTGGTGCGGCCACGGCCCGGTGCTGGAAGAAGACCTGGCGCTGGCCAACAACAGCCTGGATTTGATCGGTCAGGCTCGCCTGCTGTACCAGCATGTGGCCACCGTGCGCAAAGACGGCAAGACCAGCGAAGACCTGCTGGCCTACTTTCGCGATGTGCCCGATTTCAAAAACTACACCCTGCTGGAGCTGCCGCACAGCACCGCGCTGGCACCCACGGCCAGTGGCGAGCGTGATTACGCGGTGACGATTGGGCGCAACTTTTTGTACAGCGCGCTGATGGTGCTGGTGTGGGACGGCTTGAGGGCCTCCAGCGACGCACAGCTGGCCGCCATTGCGTCCAAGTCGCTCAAGGAAGCGCAATACCACTTGCGACATGCCCACGACTGGCTGCTGCGCCTGGGCGACGGCACCGACACGTCACACGCCAAAATGCAGGCCGCCATTGACCACTTGATGCCCTACACACAAGAGTTCTGGACCGCCAGTCCGATGGAAACCGATGTCGTCAAGACCGGCCTGGGCGTGGACACCGGGGCACTGCAAGCGCCTTGGAACGCCTTGGTGGACGAGGCACTGGCAGCGGCCACGCTCAAACGCCCGGCCGAGGGTGGTTTTGTCTCCACCGGCAAAACCGGCGTGCATTCCGAGCACCTGGGTTTTGTGCTGGCCGAGATGCAAAGCCTGGCCCGGGCGCACCCGGAAGCGGTCTGGTAGGCCGTCTGATAAAGCGTCTGAAAAAGACTTCTGGAAAGTGCCATGTCAACCCCTACCACCCCCAACCAGCTGGCGACCTTGAATGCCTTGCCGGATGGCCCAATCGCCCAAAAACAGCCGTCGGAGCCGTTTTACGCCGTCTGGCAGCTGCTGGAGTCGGTCACCGACCCTGAGATTCCGGTCGTCAACCTGCGCGAGATGGGCATCTTGCGCGCCGTGCGCCATACCGCCAGCGGGCTTGAGGTGGTGATCACCCCCACCTACAGCGGTTGCCCGGCCATGAGCCAGATGCACGACGATGTGGTGAACGCTCTGGCCAAAGCCGGCATGGCGGCACGGGTGCTGACGCAGATTGCGCCCGCCTGGTCCACCGACTGGATGACGCCGCAAGGGCGCGAGAAGTTGCGCAGCTATGGCATTGCCCCGCCGCACGCCAGCCACTGCGGCGAGTCAAACGTCAACGTCATCCTGTTTGCTTCTAAAAACAGAGCTGCCATCTCATATTTGGCGGTGCTTTGCCCGCAATGCGGCTCACAAAATACAACCGAGACCTCGCACTTTGGTTCGACCGCCTGCAAAGCGCTGTACCGCTGCCTGGACTGCCTGGAACCCTTTGATTACTTCAAACCTTATTGAGCCATCATGTCCAAATCTCCCCGTTTTCACGACCTGCGCGTGTCACGCGTCAGCCCCGAGGCCGCTGGCTCGGTGGCCATTGCCCTGAGCGTGCCTGATGCCCTGCTGGACAGCTATGACTTCCAGCCCGGTCAATACCTGACGTTGCGCAGCAAGATTGACGGCGCCGACGTGCGCCGCAGTTATTCCATCTGCTGCACCCACAGCCATCTCAAGCAACAGCATGAGCTGGTGGTGGGCATCCGCCCGATGGAAGGTGGCGTGTTTTCCAACTGGGCAGCCACACAACTCAAAGCCGGTGACACGCTGGCAGTGATGCCGCCCGACGGCCGCTTTGTGTCAAAACGCCCACGCGCCTTGCACCGTGTCGGTTTTGCCGCGGGCTCAGGCATCACGCCCATTTTGTCGATCATGGCCAGCACCCTGGAAGAACAGACCGATGCCAAGTTCACCCTGGTGTACGGCAACCGCAGCATGGCCAGCGTGATGTTCAACGAAGCCTTGCAAGACCTGAAAGACCGCTTTGCCGACCGCCTGACCTTGATTCACATTCTGTCGCGCCAGGCGCAAGAGGTGGACCTGCTGCAAGGTCGCATTGATGCTGACAAGGTACGCGCCATCATTGCCACCCTGCTGCCCGTGGCCAGCATGGACGAGGTGTTCATTTGCGGCCCGGAGGCGATGATTGAGGTCACTGAAAAGGCGTTGCTGGAGGCCGGTGTGCCCGCCAAACAGGTGCACACCGAACGTTTCACCTC
>JAVHPS010000437.1:0-1086 GCA_036170715.1 Rhodoferax sp.
CCAATCAGGCCCCGGGCGCGCTCGCGCATCTCGGCGGCGGCCTTGTTGGTGAAGGTGATGGCAAAAATGCGTTTGGGCGGCACACCGGCCTGAATCAGGCGGCCAATCTTGTGCGTGATGACGCGTGTTTTCCCCGAACCCGCCCCGGCCAGCACCAGACACGGGCCGTGCATGAAGTTCACAGCTTCTTGCTGGGCCAGGTTCAGGCCAGCGTTGGGGGAGGGGGAGGACATGGGTGAAGGGAACTTGCGCAAGGGGGCGAATCATACCCAGTGGCCAGCCTGGGTTCATGAATCACACCCGTTGGTCTGAGCTGACTTTTAACTCTGCCAAAATGCACCATGCGACTTACGCGAGCCACGCCATGAACGCCCCTCACATCACCACCCTCACGCAAACCCTTGGCTTGCAAGCAAAACAGGCTTCAGCCCTTATGGCTAAAGCGTCTGCAGCTACTAAAAACACAGCACTCAAAACGCTGGCCACGCTGCTGCGTGCCAATGTGGACGCATTGCAAGCCGATAACGCCCGCGACCTAGACCGTGCCGTCGCCGCAGGGCTTGCAGCGCCCATGGTCGACCGGCTCAAACTCACCCCCAAAGTGATCGAGACCTGCGCCCAGGGCTGTGAGCAGCTGGCCGCCATGGCCGACGTGATTGGCGAGGTCAGCGGCCTGCGCGAGCAGCCCAGCGGCATTCGCGTGGGGCAAATGCGCGTGCCCATTGGTGTCTTTGGCATGATCTTCGAGAGCCGCCCCAATGTGACGATTGAAGCCGCATCGCTGAGCATCAAAAGTGGCAACGCTTGCATTTTGCGGGGCGGCTCCGAAGCCATTGACTCCAACAAAGCGCTGGCGCGGCTGGTGCAGCAAGCGTTGCTGGCAAGTGGTTTGCCGCAAAACGCGGTGCAGCTGGTGCAAACCACCGACCGCGCTGTGGTGGGGGAGCTCATTGCCATGCCGCAGTATGTGGACGTGATCATTCCGCGTGGCGGCAAGGGGCTGATCGAGCGCATCAGCCGCGATGCCAAAGTGCCGGTCATCAAACACCTGGACGGCAATTGCCACACCTACGTGGACGACCCGTG
>JAVHPS010000438.1:0-4948 GCA_036170715.1 Rhodoferax sp.
GGCGAACACGGCGGCATGGTGAACCAGATTGCGCTGTTCACCGCCGTCATTGCTACGGTGGGCGCGGTGTTTGGCTACATGGGTGGGGCCACCCAGGCCAACGCCGGGCTCTACAAGAACAATGCGGCCATCAAGAAAACCGAGGCCTCCAACCAGTGGAATTACTTTCAGTCCAAAAGCACCAAGCAATCGCTGGCCGAGTTGGCACGCGACTTGACTGGCAAAGAGGATGAAAAAACCAAGTACCAGGCCAAGGTGGATCGCTACGAAAAGGAAAAAGCCGAGATCAAGGGGGTGGCCGACAAGCTCGAAGCCGAAGCCACGCAGTGGGATCAGCAAAGCGACGAACAAATGCACCAGCACCACCGCTGGGCTCAGTCCACCACCGTGCTGCAGGTGTCGATTGCCTTGGCTGCCATTGCCCTGTTGACCAAAAAGAAATGGCTGGAGGTGGCCATGTTTGCCGCTGGTGGTATCGGTCTGGCCGTTGGTGCCATGGCGGCACTACATAAGTAATAGCTGCTAAAGCTTATTATATAAGGGCTACAAGCCAATTTTACCTATGAAACTTGCCACCTGGAACATCAACTCTCTCACCGTGCGCCTGCCGCAGGTGCTGGACTGGCTGGCCGCCAACCCGGTCGACGTGCTGGCACTGCAAGAGCTGAAAATGACCGACGACAAGTTTCCGCACGCCGCGTTCCAGGCGGCGGGGTATGCATCGGTCTGCTTTGGCCAGAAAACCTACAACGGCGTGGCCTTGATCAGCAAAAGCCCGGCGCAAGACGTGGTGCGCAACATTCCGGGCTTTGACGACGACCTGGCGCGCGTCATCAGCGGCACCTTTCCAGGCCCTGCTGCACTTGCCAAATTGTCTTCTTTTGATAGCAACTTAAGCAACCAATCAGAGGGCTTGAGGGTAATTGGGGCCTACTTTCCCAATGGTCAGGAGCCGGGCAGCGACAAGTTTGAGTACAAACTGGCCTGGTTGCAGGGCTTGCGCGCCTGGCTGCGCACCGAATTGGTGGCACACCCCAAGCTGGTGCTGATGGGCGACTTCAACATCACCTTTGACGATGCCGACGTGTGGGACCCCGAAGGCATGCGCGACCAGATCCATTGCACCGACGAAGAGCGCTACGAGCTGGGCGCCCTGATCGCCCTGGGGCTCACTGATGCCCACCGGCTGTTCCCGCAAGCCGCCAAAAGCTACTCGTGGTGGGACTACCGTGACTTTGGCTTCAGGCGCAACCATGGCATGCGCATTGACCACATCCTGATCAGCAACGCCCTCAAGCCCAGCGCCAGCGCCTGCTGGATCGACAAAACCCCGCGCAAGAACGAGCGCCCCAGTGACCATACTCCGGTCATTCTGGAGTTCAAATAGCCGCCATCGATGGCCGCCGATCGCTATTTTTAATATAGCTTAAAGCCTTTTATTAATAAGGGCTAGAGGCCAATTTTATTCAAGTCCAAGGTCTTGAATCTTGCGCGTGATGGTGTTGCGACCAATGCCCAGTTTTTGCGCCGCCTCAATGCGTCTGCCACGGGTGACCGACAGCGCCGCCAGAATCAAACGGGCCTCAAAGCGTGCGCTGAGCGCGTCCCACACATCGGTGCGGTCGGTGGTCAACAGCGCCAGCGCTTCTTCCTCCAGCCCCTGCTCCCATGCCTGCAACACCGGTGTTGTCGGTGTTGCCGGTGCAGGTGCAACAGGGATGCCCAAGGAAGCGGGTAGCGCCACATTGACTGCCCCTTCCACGGCCACTTGAGCGGGTGGTGGGTTGAGCTGTAGCGCCGGGCCAGTGGGCAGCGACCCAGCCACATTGACTTCAGGCGGCAAATCTTTGGACTCGATCACCTGCGCCGGTGCCATCACCGTGAGCCAGTGGCAAATATTTTCAAGTTGCCGCACATTGCCCGGAAAAGCAAACTGCCCCAGCCACGCCAGCGCGGTCTCTGAAATGCGCTTGGGCTCCACACCCAGCTGGCGTGCACTGATGTGGAGAAAATGCCGCGTCAGCATCGGGATATCTTCGGGCCGCTCACGCAGTGCTGGCAGGCGCAGGCGGATCACATTCAGGCGGTGGAACAAGTCCTCGCGGAACACACCGTCTTTAACCCGTTGCTCCAGATTCTGGTGCGTAGCGGCAATCACCCGCACATTGGTTTTGACAGCGTTGTGGCCGCCCACGCGGTAGAAATGCCCGTCTGACAACACCCGCAACAGCCGGGTTTGCAGATCAAACGGCATGTCACCAATTTCGTCCAGAAACAGCGTGCCACCATCGGCCTGCTCAAAGCGCCCACGGCGCATGGTTTGTGCCCCGGTGAAGGCCCCACGCTCATGGCCAAACAGCTCGGACTCGAGCAAATCTTTCGGGATTGCTGCGGTATTAATAGCAACAAATGGCCCATTGGCACGGGGTGAATGCTTGTGCAGCGCACGCGCCACGAGCTCTTTGCCGGAGCCAGATTCACCCGTGATCATGACCGTGACGTTGCTCTGGCTCAAGCGGCCAATGGCGCGAAACACATCCTGCATGGCTGGGGCCTGGCCCAACATTTCGGGGGCATCACCGGCCTGCGCTTCACTCACCTCTTCGCGTTGACTCTCCTCGACGGCACGGCGAATCAGCTCCACCGCCTTGGGGATGTCAAACGGCTTGGGCAAATATTCAAACGCACCGCCCTGAAAGGCCGACACGGCGCTGTCCAGGTCTGAATAAGCGGTCATGATGATCACCGGCAAACCAGGGTATTTGGCTTTGACCTTGTCCAACAGCTCCAGACCAGAACCCCCGGGCATGCGGATGTCACTCACCAGCACCTGGGGCGGCTGGCCGTCTTCATCGAGTGCCTTGAGCACTTCGCGTGCGTTGGTGAAACTGCGGCTGGGTAACTGTTCGCGCAGCAGCGCTTTTTCGAGCACAAAGCGAATCGACTGGTCATCGTCCACGATCCAAATGGGTTTCATCACGTTGTGTAGCCTCTGTGCTGTCGCCCCAAAACGTTCAGGGCAAGGGAATCAATATTTTGAAATCGGTACGCCCTGGCTCACTGTCACATTCGATCAAGCCGTGGTGTTGCTGGACAAAGGTTTGCGCCAAAGTCAGCCCCAACCCCGACCCACCATCGCGCCCCGATACCAGCGGGTAAAAAATGCGGTCTTTGATCGTCTCAGGCACGCCAGGCCCGTTGTCAATCACATGCAATTCCAGTGCCAACCGGTAGCGTTGTTTACCAAAAGTGGTCTGGCGCGCCACCCGGGTGCGAAAAATCAACTCGGCCTCCCCCTGCGCGATGCGCTCGGCCAGGGCTTGCGCGGCGTTATGGGCAATGTTGATCAGGGCTTGAATCAGCTGCTCATGGTCACCCCGAAACTCAGGGATCGAGGTGTCGTAGTCACGCACCACACGCAAACCTTTGGGGAATTCGGCCAGTATCAGTGAGCGCACCCGCTCACACACTTCGTGGATATTCACGTCACTGACCACATGCGGCTTGCGGTGTGGGGCCAGCAACCGATCGACCAGCGACTGCAGGCGATCGGCCTCACGGATGATGACCTGGGTGTACTCGGTGAGCTCTGGCGATGCCATTTCAAGCTCCAGCAACTGCGCCGCACCCCGAATGCCGCCCAGCGGGTTCTTGATTTCATGCGCCAGGTTGCGAATCAACTCCTTGTTGGCCTGTGCCTGCTCGGCCAGTCGCTCTTCGCGGTCTTGCCGCGCCTGTTGCTCCAGCGGCAGCAGTTCCACAATGATTTCATGCGCCTCGGTGAGCGTCACGATCACATGCACCGGCAGGGTTTCACGCGCCGCACGCAACAGCCCCGCGTCATAACGCATCGCGGCAAATTCGTTGCTGCCCGCGCCTTGCAGGGCGGTCATTAAATGGGCAGGCTCGGTGAAGTGGTCGGGCAAATGCGAGCCGACAATGCTGCGCCTGGAAATGCCCAACGCGTCTTCCAGCGCCGCATTGGCAAACAGCACCGTGCCATCGGCATGCACCACCGCCACCAGGGTGGCCAGCAGATCAAACGACTGAAAACGCTGCACCAACGCGCTGTCTGCGTTGCCAGCCAGCACGCTCACAAGTGGTTGGCGTGCCACATTCACCGCCCCGTGGTGGCGGATACGCGCCCGAGCTCGCGCTGGATACCGGCGATGTCGCTTTCATTGCGCGCCAGACTGGCCTTGAGTTCGGCCGTGCGGTCAAGGTATTTCTGGTGGTTACGCGACTCGTCACCGCGTTTCTCGGGCTCGCCGTTGTTGTATTCCTTAAGCAGTTCGGCCTGACGGGACTGGGCTTTGGTCAGTTCAGATTGCAAAATCAAACGGGCATCGGAGTCGCGTGATTTTTGCTCTGTGGCATCCACACGCGTGCCGCTGCTGTTCGATGCCACCGCGCTGGCAGTTTTGGGAGTGGCTACCTTGGGACGTGCACCTTGGACTACCGTGAGGTTGCCACCTTCGACCAACTTGCAGCCTTTGGCTTTGGCCTGCGACACCGTGTTGGTGTATTCGTTACCACAACGGTAAATCGGTTCCTGGGCCAGTGCCGACAGGCTCAGCACCCCAACCCCGACCCAAACGCATTGTTTTAGTTTCATAGCCAACCTTATATCGATCATGTGCCCGCACGCGCAAACCAGCCCCGTGCCAAGCCCTTGAGCAGCGAGTTTCCCACATAAAAAAGGGACGGCCAGTGGCGTCCCTTTGGGTGGGTTTCCCGGTTTGAACCCACAAACCGGAAAAGACGATTACAGCGAGTAGTACATGTCGTACTCAACCGGGTGCGGTGCCATGCGAAAGCGTTGCACTTCACCCATCTTGAGCTCAATGTAGGCATCGAGCATGGAGTCAGAGAACACGCCACCCTTGGTCAGGAAGCCGCGGTCTTTGTCGAGGTAGTCCAGCGCCTGATCCAGGCTGTGGCACACGGT
>JAVHPS010000439.1:0-4944 GCA_036170715.1 Rhodoferax sp.
AGCCCCAGGCGCGTCAGCCAGCCGGTGCCAAACACCGTGAACGCCAGGCCGTCGCCCATCATGCCCCCGACACCACCAGCCGACGCGCCCCCAAGCATGCCGCCCGCGCCGCCCAGTAGCGCCAGCGCCACGGCCACGCCCAGCGACGCGCCCGAGGCACTGCCGAGCAAAAACGGGTCGGCCAGCGGGTTGCGAAACAGCCCCTGCGCCAAGGCCCCTGCCAGCCCCAGCAAAGCCCCGGCCGCCCAGGCCCCCAGAGTGCGCGGCAGGCGGATGTCCATGACGATTTGCTGCGCCATAGCGGTCTGGTCAGGGTCTAGCCGGGGGTTGAGCAAGGGCTGCAGCAAATTCTCAAACCCGGCGCTGCCGACGCACACGCCCAAGGCGGCCAAGGCCAGCGCCAGCAGTGCCAGCACCCAAGCGAATGTGTTGGCACGCCGCAAGTTCATGGCCACACTGGTGTCACAGTCCATGGGGTCTTGGCACAAGAGATTGCGCATGGCTCAGAGCACCAGCGTGGGCAAGATAGCCGTTCGTGGTCAACGGGTGGCACCGCTTGATGCACTGACTCATGGTGCCCTGGCTTTGTCAGCCAGACACTGCGCCATCAGGCGGGCAGCCTCACTCATGCGCGGGCCAGGGCGCACCAGCGCGTCTGACTGCGCTGGTGTGAACACACACACCTGCCGGTTGCGAACCGCACGCATGTTGCCCCAACCCGGGCGTTGCGCCATGCCGTCCAGACTGCGCTCGCCAAGCATGATGACATCGGGGTCAGCACGCACAATGAACTCGGGGTTGAGCCGGGGAAAAGGTCCCAAATGGGCTGGAATGATATTTTTGACACCCAAGCGTGTGAGCGTTTCGCCTATGAACGACGATTCGCTCGCGCCATAGGGGCCGGGGTTGACCTCAAAGTAAACCCGCACACCACGTGCGTTCAACGGCAACGACTGGGCTGCCGCCTGCACCGCCATATCGACTGCACGCCACACACGCGCGGCATCTGGCACGCCCAACACCTGGCCTAATTTTTCAAGCACACGCTTCACGTCTGCGTGGGTTTTGGGCTCTAGCGCCATGGTTTTGATGCCCAGCAACCGCAAGCGGTCACCCACCCGCGACGAGGTAGCCATCAGAACCAGGTCAGGCTTGAGCGCCACGATGGCCTCCACATTGGCATCCAGCCCGCCCCCGACTTGGGGCAGTTGGCGCACGCTGTCGGGATAATTTGAATAGCGGTCCACGCCCACCAGACGGGCGCATTGGCCTAATTCGCACACTGTTTCAGTGAGTGATGGCAACAGGCTGACGATGCGCTGGGGCGGCTGCAACAGGGTCACGGTTTGACCCAGGTCATCGGTCATTTGCAGGGCTTGGGCAGCGGTTGTGACAAAGCAAAGCGCGGCAAGCCCAACCCAAGCCAGCCGCATGGGCAGGCGCTTTATCGCACCCCATGTGGTGCCGGCAGCAAACCAATAAGGCACAGTGCAGCGGGGCAAGGCGTAGCAGGTCATGCGGCATCTTTCAAAGTCAGGGGCAGTCCGGCTGCCATCAGGGTCACGCGCTGGCACTGGCTGGCCACGCTTTGGTTCAGCATGCCAAGGGCATCGACAAATGCGCGCACTTCGCGCCCGAGCGGAATCACGCCCAGACCAATCTCGTTGCCCACCAGCACCAGCGGCCCGGGGGCACCTTCAATTGCTTTTAAAAGCATAGCTGTTGGTGCTTGCTGCTCATGCTCTAGAGGCTTATTTTGTTCACAATTTTGAACGCCCTGACCGGCTGCGACTAACGCAGTGTGGGCAGGTGGGGTAACGTCTGGCGGCACGTCAAACGGCATCAGCAGGTGGGTAAGCCACAGGGTCAGGCAGTCCACCACGATCAAGGTGTCGGCGCGGCTGTGGGTCAGGATGGCTTCGGCCAGCTTCAGGGGCTCTTCTACCGTGGTCATGCCCGGCACGCGCATCAAACGGTCGGACTGATGGCGGGCAATGCGCGCGCGCATCTCGTCGTCCCACGCTTGGGCGGTGGCAATCAACACCGCTTGGTGCGCGCCCGATTGCGCCAGCCAGCGTTGCGCCAGCGCTTCGGCGCGGCGGCTTTTGCCGCTTTTTTGGCCGCCCAGAATCAGCTCGCTGCGGGCGATAGTGAAGGGGGTAGTGAGGGCGGTGGTGAGGGCGTTCATGCCGCCGCCCCGGTGTGCGCAGCCGTGCGCCCAGGTGCTACGTCGGGCTGCCAGTCCATGATGATGCGCTGCAGTTGCGCCAGCCCATCGGTCAACGCGGCTGGGCCGGGTTGCAGAATCTCAGCGGACTTGATCTCGAAAATCTGCCCGGTCTTGACCGCTGCCACCTCGCCCCAGCCCGGGCGTGCCGCCACCAGCTCAGGGCGGAACTTTTTGCCGCACCAGGAGCCGATGATGATGTCGGGGTTGCGCGCGATGATCTCGCTGTCGTCGGCCAGGATGCGATGCTTGCCCAGCGGCTGGGCTGCCAGTTCCGGGAAGATGTCTTGCCCGCCAGCCACACCGATCAGCTCTGAAACCCAGCGGATGGCGCTGATGCGCGGTGTGTCCCATTCTTCAAAATAGACCTTGGGTTTATGTGAAAAATTGGCACCTAGCGCTTGCGCAGACTGCATAGAAAGCTGCATTTTTTGTAGCATACTCAATCCCTGTGCACCCTGCCCCACCATGGCAGCCACCTGGTACAGCACCCCCAAAATTTCTGCCACGCTGCGCTGGTTGAACACCGTGACCGGCACCCCGGCGCGAATCAGCGCGGCGGCAATGTCGGCCTGCATGTCGGAAAAACCCAGCACGCAGTCGGGCTGTAGCGCCAGGATTTTGTCCAGCTTGGCACTGGTGAAGGCGCTCACGCGCGGCTTTTCTTCGCGCGCCCGCTTAGGCCGCACGGTGTAGCCGCTGATGCCGACAATGCGCCACTCTTGCCCCAGCAGGTAGAGCCACTCGGTGGTTTCTTCGGTCAGGCAGACGATGCGCTGGGGGGTCAAAGTAGCCATGCTCAACGGCGCAGGAGGCATCACGCAAATCCTAGAAATGCAGCCGCAGAGCCGCCGTGACAGCTCGACCCGCTTCAGGGTAAATGCCGTTGGTGACACCGGCAGCACATACGAACGCCTGGGTGTAGTACTTGGCATCGAGCAGGTTACTTAAACCCAACGACATTTCCACATTGCGCCATTGGTAGGCGTAGCGCGCATCCAGGGTGACATAGCTGGGCACTTTGCAGGTGTTGTTGAAATCCACACTTTGCGACGACACCCACATCACTCCCGCGTTCACCGAATGCGCCGCTGCGGGGTGCCAGTCACCGCGAACAGCCAACGTGCGGCCAGCGACCAAAGGCACATCTTTGCCGTTGTGCGCGCCTTGCGTGAACTTGGACTCTTTCACCGCCAGGTTCACCTGCAAGCCCAGCGTTTTGCTCAGCTCGTGCTGGGTTTCAAGCTCAAGACCCTGACGCAAAGTGGGGTCGAAATTGACGTTGGAGCCGAAACCGCTGAACGAGTTTGCATTGACAACCGTCGGATCGTAGCCAATTTCATTGGCCAGGCTGCTGCGGTAATAGCGCAATTCAACCCGCCCGCCACTGTAGGTCCAGCGGTTGCCCAACTCAAGGTCGCGGGAAGTTTGTGGCTGCAACACCGCACCTGGCGTTGTGAAGCCCAATTCGTCAATATTGGCCAGACGAAAACTGCTGCCCAAACGACCATAAACAGACCAAATACTGGAAAGTGGCTGCGTCAAACCCAATTCCCAGGCCTGTTGACTTTGGTCAGTGCTGGCCGTGTAGGTGTCTGTTTGCTTGATATTTTCTGACCGCACACCGATGGACAAACGCGTACCCGAGCCATAGGTCACGTCGTCCTGAAGATAGTAGGCACTGTTTTTTTGTTGCGACGTGGCACCAAACGCACCAGGTGTGACTCGCTTCCAATCGGCCTGGTCATGGCCAAGGGTTAACGCGTTTTGTGCTTTTCCCCACTTGGCTTGGTACTTGGCGCGAACCGCCACGGTGTTGGCATCAATGTCATAACGGTAGCTAGAGACACCACCGTTCAAGCTGTCGAGTTGCTTGGTACGTTGCCCAACATCAAGCCCAATCTGCCATGCGCCCAACTCTGCACTTGCAAAAACCGTGTCGCGCGTGTTTTTGATGCTGGCTTTTTTGTTGGTATTGGCAGCATTGGTTTGCGTGGGATTTGCATCAAACTGTGCCGCCGTCAAGGCACCCGGCAAACCGCCAAGCAAGCTGTCATAAGCATGACTGGCACCCAGGCGCAACCAGTCGTTGCTCCATTGCGCCTGAACGGTATTGCCGTCAATGTCAGACCTGAAAAAATCACGATGATTGTCGGATTGGCGCTTGTGCGCCGCCACATCCAGCGAAAAACCACCTGTGGCCAAGGTGGCGTTGGTGCGGGCATCGCTTAGCCCATAGGTTCCGCTTGCCACATATACATCTGCAGAATTCTGACGCGCCGTACCCAGGCCCGCTTTGGTCGTGATCACAATCACACCACCGGTGGCGCCTTCGCCATAAAGTACTGAGCCACTGCCACGCAACACTTCAATGCGCTCAACCGTGTTGACGGCAATGCCCGCCAGGCGTGCGCCACCCAGATCGGCCTCGTTCATTTTGACGCCATCCACAACCACCACCTGATTGCTGCTTGCCGTTGTGCCAAAGCCGCGCAAATCAAGGCTGTAATCGCCACCCCCGTAAAAATCTACTCGACCTGCAATACCCAGTAGCTTAATCACCGCCTCGTTCACCGTTGTCACACCGGATCGGGCAATGTCTTCCTTGGTGATGACGTTGACACCAAAAGGCAACATAGCCGCCGATTCGTTGAAGCGCGTCGCCGTCACCACCACCTCATTGAGCGTCCCATCCGACTGCGCCAAAGCTGGCATTG
>JAVHPS010000440.1:0-1080 GCA_036170715.1 Rhodoferax sp.
CGTTCTTTCTGGAATCCACCATGATCGGCCTGTTTTTCTTCGGCTGGGACCGACTGTCCAAACGCCAGCACCTGATGGTGACCGTGTTGATGGCGCTGGGCACCAATCTGTCGGCGTTGTGGATTCTGATTGCCAACGGCTGGATGCAAAACCCGGTGGGGGCGGAATTCAGCTACCAGACCATGCGCATGGAAATGACCGACTTCTGGGCCGTGCTCTTTAACCCGGATGCGCAAGCCAAATTTGTCCATACGGTTTCAGCCGGCTACGTGACGGGTGCGATGTTTGTGCTTTCCATTTCAAGCTGGTACCTGCTCAAGAAGCGTGATGTCGCGTTTGCCAAACGCAGTTTCCGGGTGGCGGCCGCCTTTGGGCTGGCCAGTGTCTGTTCGGTGATTGTGCTGGGCGACGAGTCGGGCTACACCGTGGGCGAAGCGCAACAGACCAAACTGGCCGCCATGGAAGCCATGTGGGAGACCAAACCCGCACCCGCCGGGCTGACGCTGGTGGCCGGTATCAACGAAGCTGAGCAAAAAAACGACTGGGAAGTGGAAATCCCCTGGGTCATGGGCATCATTGGCACGCGTTCACTGACCAAGGAAATTCCGGGTATCCACGAGATCAAAGCCAAAAATCGGGAACGCATTGTGCAAGGCATCCAGGCCGTCAGCGCTTTGGAGGCCTTGCGCGCCAACCGTGGCGACGTTGCGGCCAAAGACAAATTTGAAAAATACAAGGCCGACTTGGGCTTTGGTCTGCTGTTGCGCAAATATGTGCTGGACGTGAACCAGGCTACGCCCGAGATCATTGAGCAAGCCGTCAACGACACAGTGCCACGGGTGGTGCCCATGTTCTGGGGTTTTCGCCTGATGGTGGGCATGGGTTTTGCCATGCTGCTGCTTTTTGGTTTGGCTTTCTACAACACGCTCAAGGACACGTTCGCGCAAAAGCCCTGGCTGCTGAAGTCGGCGCTGTGGATGCTGCCCGTGCCCTGGCTGGCCTGCGAGCTGGGCTGGTTCGTGGCCGAGTATGGTCGTCAACCGTGGACGATCTACGGCGTGCTGCCCACGCACATGTCGG
>JAVHPS010000441.1:0-4927 GCA_036170715.1 Rhodoferax sp.
CGCCCGGCACTGGATTTATAGAGTTCATCATGGCACTGATTCAATGGTTTCCCGGTCACATGCACCTGACGCAAAAGGCCATCGCCGAGCGCATTAAAAATATCGACGTGGTCATCGAGCTGCTGGACGCACGCCTGCCAGGCTCCAGTGCCAATCCGATGCTGGCCACGCTGACCCAGGGCAAGCCAGCCTTGAAGGTGTTGAACAAACAAGATCTGGCCGACCCCGAGCGCACTGCTGCCTGGCTGGCGCACTACAACGCCCTGCCCGGCACACGCGCCTTGGCGCTGGATGCCAGTATCAGCACCCCGGCCAAAGCACTCATTCAAGCCTGCCGCACCCTGGCCCCCAACCGGGGCGGCATGACCAAACCGATGCGGGTGCTGATTTGCGGCATTCCCAATGTCGGCAAGTCCACCCTGATCAACACCCTGGTCGGCAAGCGCGCCACCAAAACCGGCGATGAAGCCGGTGTCACCAAGCTGGAGCAGCGCATTGTGCTGGCCGACGATTTTTACCTCTACGACACGCCCGGCGTGCTGTGGCCGCGCATCATTGTGGCCAAGAGCGGCTACAACCTGGCCGCCAGCGGCGCAGTTGGGCGCAATGCGTTTGACGAGCAAGAAGTGGCGCTGGAACTACTGGACTACTTGCGCCAGCACTACCCGGCGCTGCTGGCAGCACGCTACCAACTCGACGCGGTAGCGACCTTGACCGATGAACAGCTGCTGGAAGCGATTGGCCGCAAGCGAGGTGCTTTGCGGGGCGGCAAACAGGTTGATCTGCAAAAAGCCGCCGAGATTGCGATCTACGACTTGCGCGCCAACGCGCTGGGTCGCATCACACTCGAAACGCCAGCAGAATTTGCCCAATGGCTGGCCGCCGGGCAAACGCTGGATGCACAGCGCCAAGTGAAAAAAGACGCGATTGAATTGAACCGAAAGATCAGGTTCAAGCAAGTGCCACGACCCAACCCGCGCGACACCAACGCACTGCCCCGCGTTCACCAACCAGGCCGATGACGCTGACTGCAACCAGTTTGGGGCTCAGTCCCCCGTGCGCAGGGTCACGTCCGAACACGGATAGGCCACGCAAGGCAGCACGTAACCGTCTTCTTTTTCCTCAGTGCTCAGCCCCGGCCACTCGATTTCATAGCGCACCTGGCCGCGCTCCAACTTGCCAAAACAAGTGCGGCACGTGCCATTGCGGCACGAGCTGGGCCAGTCAAGCTGGCCTTGTTCCATGGACAACAGCAGTGGCTGGTTGGACCAGGCATCAAATAAATTGCCATCGGGTTGAGTGTGGCCAATGAACAGGGTCGGGGTCACAGGGTTGCGCATCGGTTTATGATGATAAAAGTTGCCATTAGCCCCCTGATTCAGAGGGCAATAAGCTATAAAATATATAGCTTAATTTTACCTTTAAATCCGTTCCCCGGTTGCCCCGTATGCCTTTGAACCTTGCCATCTCCCCTGCCCTCAATGACCCCCGTCCGCTGGTGCTGTACCACGGCCGCAAATGCCCTGACGGTTTTGCTTCGGCCCTGGCGGCCTGGCTGTTTTACGGCGACCAAGCCGAGTTTGTAGGACTCGACCATGGCGATGTGAAATCCTTGGCTGATCTGCCTGCGCTGGATGGGCGTGCGGTCTACATCCTGGACTTTTCTTTTGCCAACCATATCCTGCGCGCCATGGAAGAACGCGCTGCCAAGCTGGTGATGCTTGACCACCACTTGAGTGCGGCCGAAAAATTGACCGGTTTCAAGTGCCGCTGCGGCGTGGTGCACTTTGATATGAAAAAATCAGGGGCACATTTGGCCTGGGAATTTTTTCACCCTGGCAAGCCAATTCCTGACCTGGTGCGCTTTGTCGAAGACCGCGACATTTGGGCATGGCAGTACCCCGAAAGCGCCGGTTTTTTGGCCGCGCTGGACATGGAACCGTTTGAGTTCAAACGCTGGCAAGCCCTTGCCCAATTGAACGCCGCACAACTGGTGGCCTACATTGACCGTGGCCGCGCCATGGATGAAAAATTTTCCGACCTGGCACGCGCCATGGCCGAGCAGGCGCAAGCCGTGGTCTTCAACGGCGTTCAGGGCTTGATGGTCAACGCCCCCAGCGCCTTTCACAGCCTGGTGGGTGACCTGCTGTGCCAGCAATCGGGCACGTTTGCCCTGCTGTGGACAGTGGATAAAACCGGAGTGGTGAAGTGTGGCCTGCGCTCGCGCTCAGGCTTCAATTGCATCGCGCTGGCCGAAAGCATGGGCGGCGGGGGCCACGCCCAGGCTTGCGGTTTCAAGATGCCCGCGGCACGCCTGCCCGAGCTGTTGACAGGCACGCTGCGCGCCTGAATCGAGGGGGCGGTTCAGCCCCCCCCCTCAGGTGCGCACCCGGCCGTCGCCCGTAAGCATCGACAGCTCAACAAATTTGGAGGCCACGTGGCTGCCGGGTGACAAGCGCAAATCAAAGCCGCTCATGGAATAGTTGCCTATGCTTTCCAGCCCGCGCGACAAGCCCTCACGGGTCACCGGACGGCTCACCTGATGCTCCAGACCCTCGGTGAACATGCGTGCCGCCAGGTAACCTTCCATACTGGAATAGTTGGCCTGTACCCCGCTGGTCTGTTTCAAGGCCGACAAAAACTCACGGCTAATCTGGCGCATGGAGTTATAGGGTGAGGGCACCACCTGGCTCACCACCACCCCCGCGCCGTCTTTACCCAACTCGTCTGCCAGCGCTTGCGTGCCAACGAACGAGACGTTAAAAAATGTCCCACCAAAGCCAACCTTGCGGGCCGCCTTGATGAAAGCCGCACACGATTTGTAAGCGCTGATTTGGACGATGGCATCCGGTGCGGCAGCCATCAGCGTCTTGACCGCTTCGTCCACGGCAACGGTGTTGCGTTCGACCGTAGCCTGCGCCACAGGTTTCAAGCCCAACTGGCCCAGCGCCAGCACCGTGCCGTCCAGCCCGGCCTTGCCATACGAGTCATTTTGGTAAAACACGGCAATTTTCTTCAAACCTAAATTGGTCAGCTGTTTGACGATCAGGGCGGTTTCATCGTTGTAGGACGCGCGCAGGTGGAACACGTTTTTAAGTTGCGGCTCACGCAGCCCCATGGCTCCGGTGAACGGGGCAATGAACGGAATTTGTGACCGCTTCACCAGCGGCAGCGCTGCCAGGCTGGTGGGGGTTCCGATGTAGCCAAACAGCGCAAACACATCGGCATCAATCAACTTTTGCGTGTTTTCCACGCAACGGCTGGGCTCATAGCCGTCGTCCAGCGTTTTAATTTCAATCGTCTTGCCCGCCGCACCACCCTGGGCATTGATCTGGTCAAACCAGACCTTGGCCCCCTGGTGAAACTGAATTCCCAACTGTGCTGCAGGGCCGGTAAACGCGGCCGATTGGCCCAAAATGATTTTGTTGCTTTGTGCTTGCGACGTACCAAAGTGCAACAGCGGTAATGCAGCCACAGCGGAAAATTGTCGACGATTAATCATGAACTTGTTGCCTTTGAAGAGTTGAAACCAGAAACCGGTGCGGGCCAGCTTCAGTTGAGGCCCAGCAAGGTCGCCAGGGCCACGGTGTCGAGTGCGCCATTTTGGGTCACCACCTGGCCGTTTTTGCGATTTTTGGCCACCAGATACGGTACCGAGTCCACCCCCAGACGGGTCAACAACTGGGTGTTGGCCTTGATGGCTTGGGCCAGGTCGTCAGGCACGCTGGTGGCTTCAGCAATACCACCCTGCCCGGCCAGCAAGGACTGCTCATGCGCGTTCATGGCCTCGGTGGGATTGGCCGCTGTCAACAGGGCCGCAGCTTGCGCCACACTTTTGCCCGCGTTGAAGGCCACCGGTATCCAGACCAACTTGACCTGGTTGTGCAGCGGCACACTGGCTTGCCACAAGCGGCCACAGTGCGGGCATTGGGGTTCAAACAGCACATACACCGTTTGGGCGCTCATCATGGCACCCACCGTGAAGCCTTTGCCATTGGCGGCAACCGCATCGTACGGGGAAGCGGCAGCGGTGGACGCTGAAGCCGCCGCCGGTGCATCGGGTTTGGAGCACGCTCCCAGGGACAGGGTCAGTGCAGTGGCGAGGGCCAACAAAGAAGCAAAGGTTTTCACGCGGAAGCTCTTAAATAGTGAAGGGTGCTGCTATTTTGGCAGGATGTGCGCCAGTTTTGGGCATGCAACAAAAAAGGCCCCGCAGGGCCTTTGGAGAACGTGTGCATTGAACCTCAGGCAGCCAGCGCTGGTGCAGCAGCGTCTGCCTTGATGCCGGTCTTTTTCACCGTCTTGGCAACCACCTTGACAACCGGACGCACCTTGCGTGCGACGGTGCGGCGAACGCGTTTGGCGGGCGTTTTTTTACCCGCCACTTTGCGCACCAGGTCGGCCGATTTTTGCTCCATCTGGCTCACCAATGCGCTCAACGCCACCACACCGGGCAAGGCGGCCTGGGCCACGCTGCTGAGCACGCTGACACCTGTTTTGTCTTCAAAACGGCTCACGTTATTGGCCACCGTCAGCACGCCGGCATCGGCCAGCTTGACCACCTGGTTGACCACGCCTTGTGCGCCGCCCGAGGTCGCCGTCAAGCCTTGCAGGGTGTATTGATGCAGCACTTGTTGCACCACCGTGGCGTTTTTTGCCACCCCCGCGGCCAGCTTCGAGCGGGATTGTTGCAGCGCCTGGTTCCAGCGCGCATCCAGCATGCCCACCACCCGCTCGCCGCCGGCGCGGTAGGCGTGAATCACGTTGCGGGCGGTGTTGCCGTAAGCCTTGATGACGTGGCAGGTGACGGTAGAAAAGTTGTTGCTGCGCATGGTGATTCCTTTGGTAAACAGGTTGGGATGCGTGCATTGTCGGGAAAACCCTTAGTGATCACACCCTAGAACCCTAGAGTTTGGCCTCCAGAAAC
>JAVHPS010000442.1:0-1079 GCA_036170715.1 Rhodoferax sp.
GATGTTGTCGTAGTCAAAAATTTCCATGGTCAAGCACCTTTTGAGTTGATTCAAACAAGAGCGCTTGGATTGCTACCGGCATCAAAAAACCGGGCTGCAATGGCTTGGGCCCGGTGACTGATTCTAGTCGGGTTGCTTCCTACAATGCCCCTTATGTTTTCTTCGACCCCATCCACCCGTACGCCCGATGCGGGCCTGTTGCACAACCTCAACCCGGAGCAGCTTGCCGCTGTCACGCTACCGGCCGAGCACGCGCTGATCCTGGCCGGAGCGGGCTCGGGCAAGACCCGGGTGCTGACCACGCGCATAGCGTGGCTGTTGCAAACCGGTCAGGTGTCGCCCGGCGGCATTCTGGCGGTGACGTTCACCAACAAGGCCGCCAAGGAGATGATGACGCGCCTGGCCGCCATGCTGCCGCTGAACGTGCGCGGCATGTGGATTGGCACGTTTCACGGCCTGTGCAACCGGTTTTTGCGCGCCCATTACAAGCTGGCCAACCTGCCGCAGGCGTTCCAGATTCTGGATACGCAAGACCAGCTCTCCAGCATCAAGCGCCTGTACAAACAGTTTGGCATTGACGACGAGCGCTTCCCAGCCAAACAAATGCAGTGGTTCATTGGCGGTTGCAAAGAAGACGGCTTGCGCCCGGCCCAGGTGGTGGCTAAAGACCCCGAAACACGCAAAAAGGTCGAGATTTACCAACTCTATGAAGAACAGTGCCAGCGCGAAGGCGTGGTCGATTTTGGCGAGCTAATGCTCCGCTCTTATGAGCTGCTGCGCGACAACGACCCCATCCGCGAGCATTACCAGCGCCGCTTTCGGCACATTCTGATCGACGAATTTCAGGACACCAACAAGCTGCAATACCTGTGGATCAAGATGCTGGCGGGCACGGGCGCGCACAACAGCGTGGATGGCACTTTTGCGCCCACAGGCTGCGTCATGGCGGTGGGCGATGATGACCAGAGCATCTATGCCTTTCGTGGCGCGCGCGTGGGCAACATGGCCGACTTTGTGCGTGAATTTGCCGTGCAGCACCAGATCAAGCTGGAGGAAAACTACCGCAGCGGCAGCAACAT
>JAVHPS010000443.1:0-4908 GCA_036170715.1 Rhodoferax sp.
GTCTGGGCCCGAGCACCGCGCACATTGTGGATGCGGCCACCGCGCGCGGTATTCCCCATTTGCGCTTGAACGACGGCAACCTGGTTCAGCTGGGGCACGGTTGCAAGCAGCGTCGCATCTGGACCGCCGAAACCGACCAGACCAGTGCCATTGCCGAAGAAATTGCCAGCGACAAAGACCTGACCAAATCGTTGCTGCAGTGCAGCGGTGTGCCGGTGCCACAGGGGCAACTGGTCAACAACGCCCAAGAAGCCTGGGAGGCCGCGCAAGACATTGGGCTGCCCGTGGCCCTCAAACCCCATGATGGCAACCATGGCCGAGGCGTGTCGTTGGATTTGTGCACGCAAAAAGACGTAGAAGCCGCGTTTGCCTTGGCGCAGCGCAAGGGCGGTGGCCGGGTGATTGTGGAGCAGTTCATTCTGGGCAACGAGCACCGTTTTTTGGTGGTTGGCAAGCGCGTCATTGCGGCAGCGCGTGGCGAAACCGCTTGGGTCACAGGCAACGGGGTGGACAACCTGATTGTGTTGGTGGACAGCCAAATCAACAGCGATCCGCGGCGTGGCCGAACCGAAGATGCGCCGTTGAACGCGCTGGCACCACAGCATGGTGCCGAAATCATTCTGGAACTCGAGCGCCAGGGGTTGACAGCTTATTCCGTGCCGGGGGAAGGCCAACAAGTGCTGATTCAGCGCAATGGCAATGTGGCTTTTGACATCACCGACGCGGTGCATCCCAGCGTGGCGGCCATGGCCTGCCTGGCTGCGCGGGCTGTCGGGTTGGACGTGGCGGGTGTCGACATGGTGCTTGAAGATGCTACCCGGCCGCTGGATGCGCAGCGTGCGGCAGTGATCGAAGTCAACGCCAGTCCGGGTTTGCTGGCGCACCTCAAGCCCGCCAGTGGCCAGCCGCGCGCCATTGGTCAAGCCATTGTGGAGCACCTGTTGGGCGCAGAACAAACCGCCCGCATCGATGTGGTGGGCATTACCGGTCAAAAAGACACGGCACGGATTGCCCATTTGCTGGCCTGGATGCTGCAGACGCAAGGTCGGCAGGTGGGGCTGGCGTGTGCCGATGGTCTGTACCTGGGGCTGCGGCGGGTCGACGAGCGTGACAGCTCTGGATGGGATGCTGGTCAAAACTTGCTGATTAACCGTGCGCTTGATGTAGCGGTGTTTGAACACCACCCCAAGGGCATTTTGAATGATGGGCTGGCCTACGACAAATGCACCGTGGGTGTGGTCACCGATGTCAGCGGGTTGGATGCTGTGGCTGATCACTTCATTGACAGCCTGGACAAACTCTACAGCGTGGTGCGCACCCAGGTCGATGTGATCTTGCCGCACGGCACGGCCGTGCTCAACGCCGCCGACCCACAAGTGGTGGAAATGGCTGGTCTGTGTGATGGCCAGGTGATCTATTACGGTTTGAGCGCCACGGTTCCCGCGCTGGCTGCGCACCGGGCCACAGGCCAGCCCGTGGTGTTCTTTGAAAACGGCAAACTGGTGCTGGTGCAGGGCGACGCACGCGTGGACTGGATTGCGCTGGAAGCCTTGCTGCTGGATGACATCACCGCCTGTGAGTGGGTGTTGGCCGCCGTAGCGGCCGCATGGGCACTAGGCATGTCACCGTCGTTGATTGGTGTCGGTCTGCGCACTTTCAAGCAAAACTAAAAAACCACCGTTGATCTATGAAGCTATCGCGTATCCGTGCCTTGCGGGGCCCCAACCTCTGGACCCATCACACTGCCATTGAAGTGGTGGTGACCTGCGCTCCCGCGCATTGCAATCTGGCTGATGTGCCAGGTTTTGAGGAGCGCTTGCGCAGCCGTTTTCCGGACATTGGTGTGTTGCAATCGACCGGGCAAACCGGGCCGGTTTGCATGGCGCATGTGCTGGGTTTGGCCGCTTTGGGGTTGCAGGCACAAGCTGGTTGCCCGGTGACATTCAGGCGCACCACCCCAACCCTGGAGACCGGCGTTTTCCAGGTGATTGTCGAATACACCCAGGAAGAGGTCGGCCGCTTGGCGCTTGAATTGGCGCAGGCACTTTGCCTGGCTGCGCTGCGCGACAGCAGTTTTGATGTTCAGCAGGCTCTGACCCAGTTGCGTGACCTGGATGAAGATGTGCGGCTTGGCCCCAGCACCGGGGCCATTGTGGATGCAGCCGTGGCGCGCGGCATTCCGTACCGGCGCATGACACAAGGCAGCATGGTGGCCTTTGGTTGGGGCAGCCAACAGCGGCGCATTCAGGCCGCAGAAACCGATACCACCGGTGCCATTGCCGAAGCCATTGCACAAGACAAGCAACTGACTAAAAAATTACTGGCCGCTGCGGGTGTACCCGTGCCGCGTGGCCGTGAAGTGGCAAGTGCCGAAGATGCCTGGACGGCGGCGCTTGAAATTGGTTTACCAGTGGTGGTTAAGCCCATGGATGGCAACCAGGGCAAGGGGGTCACGGTCAACATCACCACCCGTGAGCAAGTTCTGGCGGCGTACCAAACCGCCACCGAATTTCGTTCCCACATTTTGGTTGAAAAATTCTTACCCGGTCACGATTTTCGCTTGCTGGTGGTGGGCGACAAACTGGTGGCCGCCGCGCAGCGCGAAGCGCCGCACGTGGTGGGTGATGGCGTGCACAGCATTCGTGAATTGGTGGAAGCGGTCAACCGTGACCCCAAACGTGGCGCAGGGCACGCCACTTCGTTGACCAAAATTCGTTTTGACGACATTGCCCTGGCGTGTTTGGCCGATCAGGACCTGAATGCCGAGTCTGTGCCAGTTCTGGGCCAGCGTGTGGTGTTGCGCCGCAATGCCAATTTATCGACCGGTGGCACGGCCACTGATGTCACCGATGATGTGCATCCGGATGTCGCAGCGCGTGCCGTGGCTGCGGCGCGCATGGTGGGGCTGGATATTTGTGGTGTGGATGTGGTCACGGACAGCATTCACCACCCGCTGGAAGTGTCAGGCGGTGGCGTGGTTGAGGTGAACGCCGCGCCGGGCTTGCGCATGCACGTCGCGCCGTCCTTTGGCAAGGGACGAGCCGTGGGTGAAGCCATTGTGCAGTTCATGTTTGGTGACCATGGCCAGGGGCGCATTCCCTTGGTGGCGGTGACCGGCACGAATGGCAAAACCACCACCGTGCGCCTGATTTCGCACCTGCTTGCACACAGCGGTTTGTGCGTGGGCATGACCAACACCGATGGGGTTTATGTGGGCGGCCAACGCATTGACACCGGCGACTGCAGTGGCCCCAAAAGTGCCCGTAACGTGTTGCAGCACCCTGATGTGGATGCGGCGGTGCTGGAAACCGCGCGCGGGGGCATGCTGCGCGAAGGCCTGGCCTTTGACCGCTGCGACGTGGCCGTGGTGACCAACATTGGCACGGGCGACCACCTGGGTCTGAACTACATCACCACACTGGAAGACCTGGCGGTGCTCAAGCGCGTCATTGTCAAAAACATTGCCACGCATGGCGCTGCGGTGCTCAATGCGGCGGACCCATCCGTGGCGGACATGGCCAAGCATTGCACCGGTTCGGTGATTTTCTTTGCTTTGTCGCGCCAGCACCCGGTACTGGCCGCCCATCTGGCGCTGGGTCATCAGGTGGTGTACATGGAAGATGGTTTTCTGGTGGCCACGCAAGGGGCTTTTCAACACAAACTGGCGCTTGATGCCATTCCTGTCACGCGCAATGGCTGTATCGGGTTTCAGGTAGAAAACGTCATGGCTGCCGTGGCGGCCGTGTGGGCGCTGGGATTGAATTGGGACGTGGTGCGGGCCGGTCTGGCCAGTTTCGAGAACGATAGCGACAACGCACTGGGCCGCTTTAACCTGTTCACGTACCGTGGTGCCACGGTGATTGCCGACTATGGCCATAACCCGGATGCCATGTCCGCGCTGGTGCAAGCCGTCAACAACCTGCCTGGGCAACGGCGCAGCGTGGTCATCAGCGGCGCGGGGGATCGGCGCGACCAGGACATTCGTCAGCAAACCCAGATTTTGGGGCAGGCTTTTGACGAAGTGGTGCTGTACCAGGATCAATGTCAGCGTGGTCGTGCCGACGGTGAAGTGATTGCCCTGCTGCGTGAAGGTTTGGCCGGTGCCACACGCACCCAAACGGTGTCCGAAATCACCGGCGAATTTCTGGCGATTGATACTGCCATGGCGCAGCTGCAACCAGGTGACTTGTGCCTGATTCTGGTGGACCAAGTGGAAGAAGCGCTGGCGCATATTCGCACCAAAATATCAAAAGAATAGCACTAAGCCCTTATTAATAAAGGGCTATAGGCCATTTATACCACTGGTTGTCCCAGGTTCTTCAAGATGTCGCGCACCATCTGCGCCCGGTCTTGTGGCAAGGGCAGGGCGCGTTCGATGCGTAGTTTTTCGTTGCCAGCCAGTTTGATGTGCTTGTTTTTCTGGATCAGTTGGATGATCTTCATCGAATCAATCGGCGGGTTTTTCTTGAACGTGATGCTGATGACACCGGGTGCGGCATCCACCTTGGTCACGCCGTAGGGCTCGCTCAGCACCCGCAGGCGGTGCACGTCAATGAGGCTTTGCGCCTGCGCGGGCAGTTTGCCAAAGCGGTCAATGATCTCTTCCATCAGCGTGTCAATCTGCGCCGCTGTTTTGGCGGTGGCGAGTTTTTTGTAGAAGCTCAGCCGCAGGTGCACATCGCCGCAAAAGTCGTTGGGCAACAGCGCCGGGGCGTGCAGGTTGATCTCGGTGGCGGCGTGCAGCGGAGCCATCAGGTCGGGCTCTTGGCCCGCTTTGAGGCAACGCACGGCCTCGCTCAGCATCTCGTTGTAAAGCTGAAAGCCCACTTCGAGCATGTTGCCGCTTTGGTTGTCGCCCAGCACCTCGCCCGCGCCGCGAATTTCCAGGTCGTGCATGGCCAGGTAAAA